>JAZNJE010000128.1:0-3938 GCA_045577905.1 Acutalibacteraceae bacterium
CATTTTGTTTACCTCTCTTTTCTTTACTGTACTTATATTATATCATATGTATCGGGGTTTGTCAACCCCTTTTTTCAACTTTTTTCAGAATAACTTATAATATTTTGATACCAACTCAAAAACGGAACTCTAAACCCGACAACTGTAATTTCATAAGTCTTTCCAATTTCTAAATTGCCGTAGATAGTAGAACTGTCAAATTTACCTCGTAGAAGCGTATCAGTGTTTTCAAATACCATTGTATCACCGTTCGGGTCTTTGCCAAAGACAAGGTATTTTGACGATTCGCCGTCATTAACCCTTTCTTTGTCGGTAATTGTAATGGTGTAGGTTGTGTCATTAAACTTGCCTACGATACTGAATACCAACGAAAAGAGTAGGCATACGACAATGACAAGTCCAATGATTACATAGAGTGAATTTTTCATTGAGATTTATTTCCTTTCTTTTAGTATACTTAATTATATCATACTATTTTTGATTTGTCAAGGGGTATTTGCAAATTCTTCAAATTTTTTATTTCGTATTTCGTCGCGTTCTCGTTCTGCAAATTCAGCCTTAACAATAGCCTTCAAAAGTTCTTCGATTGTGTCATAATCGTCTAACCATTCTGCACCCCAAAAGGCAGGAAGAAATTTCGTTCTGCCGAAGCGTTTGCGGTGTGGTCTTTTAACCTCGTAAAAGGTGGCGTGTATCATAGCACCCTCAAAGTCTTGGCGAAAATGCACGTCATAGGTTTTGTTTTTAACTGTGATAAAATTCTTTTTTACTGCCATTAGATTTTCCTCTCTTTCATTTACTGTAATTATTATACCACATTTTCGGGAAAAATCAATAGGCAATTTGTACAAAAATATTTTAATAAATTAAAGTGGATTTGTGCATTTTGCCCAAGTTGGGGTTCCAACGGAACTTGCGGCCGCCCGAACAAATGTTCGACTGAAGCGAGAAAAAGCGACCGCCCAAACGGGCAGCCGCACCTTTCTATTTTACAATTAAGGCAAATAAAATCATTTCGCTGTCATATCTGCCGTTGCCCCAAGCATCACTCTCACAATCGAATACTTGTTCTTCGGTATAGCGGTGAATTTTGGGCAAACAACCCAATTTACCATACCATTTTCCATTTCGTTTTCTTCTCATATAGTGAAAATCCCAACAGTTAGTGTTTATTCGATAGGCAACGGCTTCCTCACCCTCTTGGAGTTCGGCAAGGTCTTGAATAACTCTTAATTTACCCTTAAAATCATTAAGCATATAATCAACAGTATATTGAAGAACTGCCATATAATCCTCGTTAAAGCGGTCATATAAGCCGTCTAAATCTCTATCGCCTTTTCCAAAAGGACAATACCACGAAAAGGTTTTAAGAGCGAACCCTCCGCAATTAAAGGCTTGTGTATAAGTATTCGATAAAGAACGTTTGTTTCGTTTGTTCAATCTATCAAGGCGATAGGGAATTTTATATTTGTCAAGGTATCTAACCATATTACTTGCCCTCTCTTTTGTATTTTTCCAATAGAGGAAGAATGGCTTCCTCTATTGTCTTTGCGGTTTCATATACTATACCATTTTCGATATAGAACACAGCACGCTCGGTTTTATCGGGAATGGTTTCAAGTGCTATACGAACCATAATGCTTTCGTATGCGGTTTCGATAAAGATACGCTTCATTTTTTCAACATAATTACTTTTGTCAAGGTAGTAATCAACCTTTTGATTAAACCATTCAATATCGGCTTCGTTATCTGTTGCGCATAGGATATTAAATAGCATACCGTCTGTTGTTAAAGGGTTCTTAATCATTTTTGTTTCCTCTCTTTCTTTCGATACCTAATTATATCACATTTTCGGGCGGTTGTCAATAGGTTTTGTGAAAAAAGTTAAAAAAATTTTTCACTTTAGTTTGGTAACAAATTAACGTGGTAGCAGACTAAAGCGAAAATTGCGGCTCGAACGGATGTTCGGGGGTGCGACGGAAAAGAAAGAGAGGGGCATTTCTGCCCTCTCTCGTTTTTTATCTTCGTATCATTCGACCGATAACTTTTTCGATGTCAGTAATATCAACTGACTTTTTACCCTCGAACTTTGCAGAAGCAAGAACCTCATCAACAATATCAATAACATTGTTGGGGAATACGCTTCGGGGAAGTGCTTCGCAAGTTTTGGAATAAATTTCCAAAGCGGTAACGGTTTTGTTAAAGCCGACTTTGTGGAATTTTGAATAATCGTTCATAATGCTTTCCAAGCACTGAACGGCAGAATCGCCTACCAACTGCGGAACAAACACCTCGGAAAATCGTCTTGCAAGTGCTTTATCCTTTTTAATAATTTCGCTTTCTTCGGTAGTGGTTGCGCCAATTACCCGAATTTCACCTCTTGCCAAAGCGGGTTTGAGTATTTGTCCCATAGAGGTTGCACCCTCTGCTTGCCCGATAGTATTGATTTGATGAACTTCATCAACAAAAAGAATAATCCGCTTGTCTTGCGAAGCAAGGTCAACAATTTTCTGCAAACGCTCTTCAAAATCACCTCTATACTTTGCCCCACCGACCAAGGCATTCATTGAAAGGTCATAAATAACACAATCAAGGAACAAGGGTTTTTCAACGTTTCTTCTTCTTTCAAGCCCTTCGGCTTCTTTTTCCGCTTCGGCTTCTGCAACCGCTTTGTTGTAAGCAATTTGTTGTTCCACCAAGAGTGAAGCCAAACCCTCTGCGATTGCAGTCTTGCCGCAACCTGCCGAACCGATGAGTAAGATATTTGCTTTGCCCTTGCGGAGCAGAATTTTCTGTGCGGTGATTAAGATTTCCTCTCTGTTGTAAATGGGGGTAAGATTACCCTTAAGGTATTCAAGGTTGAGATTTCTTGCAAACTTCGATAAATCGCGATTATAATCATTCATAGAATGAAGTCTATCTTTTTCCTCTCTGCGAAGTCTGTTAATGATTTTGTCCTGTGCCATAGTGTTTTTCCTCTCTTTCATTTGATAACTTATTATATCATACTTTTGAAGGTTTGTCAATAGGTTTTTTTACTTTCTACATATTGCACAAAATTGGTCGGTGGAATTGGGATTTTATTGTGCAGATTGACGAAAATGGATTTGTTACAAAAAATTAACAATTTGTTCATAAATACGAAATTCCGAGCGTGGCGCCAGTTCACGCTCGGTTCAAGCTTTTTGTGCAAATTGCACAAAACAAAATGACCGCCCCCGATTATCCCGCGGGAGCGGTCGCACACTAATCAATCACTAAAAAAACACAATCTAATCAATGGCTGTTCGGGAGCCACCCCTAAGTCCAAGTCATAGCTTTCAGTTTCCTTTCTCTCATTTAGATCACATTCATCGGCAATCCGTGCCGAGCGGTTTTGAAATTTTTTCGGGTAGCCTTAGTCCGTTCGCACTTCAAACCCGTGTGCGTCTTGCGTACTATTTATATAGCGGGTGGCAGGTCTTTGTGTGGTGGCTCTGTTCCACACTTTCAATTTACAGTCTTACTTCGACAACTTGCGTCTGCCCATCATCATCACTTCGTGGTGCGTTAGATAGGTTGCATTCCTACTCTGCTAAGGTTCGCTTATTGCATCCCCGCTTTGTGTCTTTATTATACCACACTTGAAACAATTTGTCAAGGGGTTTTTAGAAATTTTTTCAATTTTTTTTATTTGAAGGCTCAAAGGAGAGCCTTCAAAACTTCGATGATGTTTTCAGTTGTGGGGTCGATTGTTTCACCCAATCCCCAACCCTTGCGGACTTTCGCATTATCATCAATGAGGATTGCGGTTTCACCCAAGCCGAGCGAACCCCGAACCGCATTTGCCTTGGTTGTTCCATAGGCTATTCCGTGGAAGTGGTCGAGGGGAAAACCGACTTTTGTGAGCCATTCAATTTTCGCTTGGCGAACCATTCTTTTATAGACTTCGGTGCTGT
>JAZNJE010000129.1:0-10891 GCA_045577905.1 Acutalibacteraceae bacterium
TGTGCAAGTCTTGAAAACAAGGCTGTTGACCAACTGTATCTAACAAATAAAAATATCGCAGCAAAACAGGCTGAACTCGAAAAACTGCAAAGTGATGTTGACTCTCACGACTATGAAAAACAAGCAATTTTAAAGTCTGAAATTGACAAATTAAAAGAAAGCGCAGATTCTTTGTACCTTCCTGCATCGAACAAAGAAGTAAAAGAAGAAGATGTTGCAAGGGTTATTGAATTATGGACCGGTATTCCTGCTTCAAAAATCGCTGAGAGCGATTATAAAAAACTGCTCAGACTTGAAGATAGAATTAAGGAGCGAATCATTGGTCAGGACGAGGCGGCAAAACAGGTTGTTGCAGCTGTAAAGCGTTCGCGGGTACAGACAACATCTCACCGAAAGCCTGCATCCTTTATCTTCGTAGGACCCACCGGTGTAGGAAAGACCGAACTCGTTAAGGTGCTCGCTAATGAGTTATTTTCAAGCCCGGAAACACTTGTAAGACTTGATATGTCAGAATTTATGGAAAAACATTCTGTATCGAGACTTATTGGTGCACCTCCCGGATATGTCGGCTTTGATGAGGCGGGTCAACTGACCGAAAAGATAAGAAGAAAACCCTATTCAGTAGTATTATTCGACGAAATAGAAAAGGCTCATCCCGACGTTCTCAATATCCTTTTACAGATACTTGATGACGGAAGAATCACAGATGCAGGAGGCAGAACTGTTAACTTTGAAAATACTATCATTGTTATGACTTCCAATGCGGGAAGCAATAAACGAGACGGTATTATGGGCTTCTCCAAAACAGAGGTAGAATCAAGTCGTGAGCGTTCAATAACTGCACTTGAAGAATTCCTACGTCCGGAGTTTTTAGCTCGTGTAGATGAAATTATTGCATTTTCTCCGCTTAACATTGATTCGCTGACTAAAATTTCCGAGTTAATGCTTAATGACCTTTCTCTGATTTTAAAAGAGAAGGGAATTAAACTAACGGTTAACCCCGAGGTTTATAAACTTCTTGCACAAATGAGCAAGTCATCAAAAACGGGAGCAAGAGAACTACGCAATAATATCAGAAGAAGGGTAGAAGACCCAATTGTTGACCGTATTATTGCAGATGGTGATAATAATACGGAAGAATTTTCGGTAATAGTGAAAAACAATGAAATTTTTATAATATAATTTATAAAAAAGGGTTGACTAATTGCAAGAAGTATGCTATTATATTTCTTGCAATTTTTGTGCGGGTGTTGTTCAACGGCTAGAATGCCAGCCTTCCAAGCTGGAGACGTGGGTTCGATTCCCATCACCCGCTCCATTAAATAAAAAAGCCCTACGTTTGGGCTTTTTTATATGCAATGCGTTTGTAGCTCAGCTGGATAGAGCAACCGCCTTCTAAGCGGTAGGTCAGGGGTTCGAGTCCCTTCAAGCGCACCAACAACAAAGAATACAACCGTTTGGTTGTATTCTTTGTGTTTTGTATCGAAAATCGAAATTGTGATAAAATGATACCCTTGCAGTTTCTGCAAGGGTATTTAAATTAGTTATTGCAAGTTACGTTTCTTATAACCAAGCAAGCGGTTGCACTAATTGTCAGAGCGAAGAATCCAACGGCTAAACCGCTAAATATTGCACCTGCAACACTAGTTGCCGCAAAGGTTACACCAAGGAGAATTACCGAGAATAAAATCGTACCTAGAATTCCAAATAATACTGCACGTAAGGTTTCGTACTTGCATAACGAATACTCACGAGTAAAAGAAGTTATAAACAATAAAAGTGCGAGATATACCACTGCCACACCTGATATAACCCAAAGGAAAGCAGGAGTAAGTGTAATAACTGCTAAGAAACTGAGTACACCTGCAATTACACCAATAATTACGCTCGCAATGAGTGCAATGTCAAGGCAGTTGTATCTGTTTCTGCATCCGTTATCTGACATAATATTCACCTCCGATATCATTATATGAATTTGGGGTGAGTGGGGTCACGAACTTGCCTTTTTCATTGACAAAAAGTTATATGCACGTTATAATTTAAAGGTTAGAAAAAGAGGGATTTTTATGATAAAAAGAGACAATTTGAGAAATATCGCTATTATTGCACACGTTGACCACGGTAAAACAACACTTGTTGACGGTATGCTTCGCCAAAGCGGTACTTTTAGAACAAATGAGCAAGTAAATGAAAGGGTTATGGATTCCAATGACTTGGAAAGGGAAAGGGGCATAACCATTCTTTCAAAAAACACTTGCGTTATGTATAATGATATTAAAATCAACATAATAGATACCCCCGGACATGCCGATTTCGGTGGCGAGGTTGAGAGAATTCTAATGATGGTTGACGGTGTTTTGCTCCTTGTTGATGCATTCGAAGGATGTATGCCCCAGACTCGTTTTGTGCTTAAAAAAGCGCTTTCTCTCGGTAAAAAGGTAATTGTTGTAGTTAACAAGGTTGACAGACCGATGGCAAGGCCCGAAGAGGTCGTTGATGGAGTATTGGATTTGTTTATTGAACTTGGTGCAGACGATGACCAGATAGACTTTCCTGTTGTATATGCATCGGGCAGAGATGGCTATGCAATGACAACCCCTAACGAAAATGGCGTTGATTTAAAACCTCTTTTTGAAATGATTGTAAACGAAATAGAGCCCCCCGTGGGGGACGATATTGCGCCTTTGCAACTCCTGTTTTCAAATATTGAATATGATGATTATCTCGGCAGAATCGGTGTAGGCAGAGTTGAGCGAGGCACAGTAAAGGCAGGGCAAAGCGTTGTTCTCTGCCACTCGGACGGCACAAACAGTAATGCTAAGATAGGAAAAATCTTTATGCACGAAGGCTTAAAGAGGGTAGAGGTAAGTTCGGCTTCTGTGGGCGATATAATTCAGGTTTCGGGACTTGATAAACTCAATATCGGGGAGACTGCCTGTAACAGCGAACACATTGAACCTCTACCGTTTATCAAAATAGATGAACCGACCCTTTCTATGAATTTTATGGTAAACAACTCTCCGTTCGCCGGCAGAGAGGGTAAGTTTGTAACTTCGCGTAATATCAGGGATAGACTCTTCCGAGAACTTGAAACAAATGTTTCCCTAAGAGTTGAAGAAACCGAATCTGCCGATACCTTCAAGGTATCCGGTAGGGGAGAGTTGCACCTATCTATTCTTATTGAAACTATGAGAAGGCAGGGTTTTGAGTTTCAGGTTTCTCCTCCCGAGGTTATCTATAAAACTATTAACGGAAAACTTTATGAGCCTATTGAACTTCTTATGATCGAGGTTCCCCAAGATTATGTTGGAACCGTTATGGAGAGACTCGGAACACGTAAAGCCGAACTTAAAAATATGGGTACAAGGGACGGGGGAATGAGCCATCTTGAATTTTTAATTCCTTCTCGCGGCCTGATGGGATACCGTTCGCAGTTTTTAACCGATACAAACGGTAACGGTATTTTGAACCATATATTTAATTCCTATGAGGAATATAAGGGCGATTTTGAGTCTCGAAATACCGGCTCTATAATCGCTCATGAGACGGGAGAAACAACAGGTTACGGATTATTCAATACACAAAGCAGAGGACGACTATTTGTGGGACCCGGTGTTGAGGTTTATGAGGGTATGATTGTTGGCGAAAACCCGAAAAATGAGGATATTGTATGTAACGTGTGCAAAAAGAAGCAGGCTACAAATATGCGTGCAGCAGGCAGTGACGATGCGCTAAAACTCGTACCTCATTCAAACCTTTCGCTTGAACAGTGTTTGGAATTTATCAAAAATGATGAACTTGTTGAGATTACACCAAAATCTACCAGACTGCGTAAAAGAATTCTCGACAAAGAACAAAGAATGAAATTTGAGGCAAGGAACAAATAATGAATTACATTATTCTTGATTTAGAGTGGAACAACGTTTACCACAAGAAAGAGAATAGATTTATAAACGAAATACTGCAAATCGGTGCGGTTAAATTAAATGAGGATTTTAACCTAATTGACTCTTTTCAGGTTATGATTAAATCTGCCCTGACACATAAACTCTCTAACAAAGTTATTAAATTAACCGGTATTACAAGTGAGGATATGATGAGCGGAATACCTTTGTGCGACGCAGTAAACTCATACAATGATTGGGCAGGCAAAGATGCTGTTACAATGACTTGGAGTACATCTGACCTATATGCAATTGTTGATAATGCTAATACCTTTAAGTTGCCAAGCACACTATTTATATCAAAGTATTTGGACCTGCAAACCTATGTTCAGAACGAATTGAAGCAATTGGGAATAATTATAAATAATCAAGTTTCACTTATAAATGCAGCGAATTTACTTGACATACCGACGGATGAATTTAATCTTCATACAGCGAAAGATGATTCCTACATTGCATCTCTTATTTTGAAAAAAACCTTTAATAAGGAAAGATTTAATAGGAATATTATAAATACCGAAAACGGCGATTTTTATAAAAGACTTACCTTCAAATCTTACTACATTCGTAGCGTAAAAGACAAAAGAATTGACCCTGCTTATCTGCGTTTCCATTGTCCGTCTTGTAACAATTTAGCAGAAATTAAAGGTAAATGGAAGTATTTCAGTAATTGGCATAGAGCAAATTTTTTCTGTTCTGCTTGCGAAACCAAACTCAAAGCAATGATTTGCTTTAAGCAAACATTTGATAAACTTGTTGTAAAAAAAAGAATACTGCCAATTGTTACAACTGAAGGACGAAAAGAAGATGCTACTCTGTAATTTGTGTCCGAGAAAATGCAATATTGACCGCAACAACGGTATGCTCGGTGTTTGCTGTATGCCCTCACAAATTAAGGTTGCAAGGGCAGGCCTTCATTATGGCGAGGAACCCTGTATAAGTGGTAAATACGGCTCAGGAACAATATTTTTCAGTGGTTGCTCGTTGAAATGTGTCTTTTGCCAAAATTACCAAATCAGTCATGAAGGCTACGGCAAGCAAATCACTGCACAACGCCTTTCAGAAATATTTAAGGAACTTGAAAATGCAGGTGCAGAAAATATAAATTTTGTTACACCAACCCACTATATTGACAAAATAAAGGATGCACTTGATATTTACAGGCCTAAAATTCCACTTGTTTATAACGGAAGCGGCTATGAAAATATTTCTATAATTGAAGAAGACATATTTGATATTTATCTTTTTGATATGAAGTTTTTTTCTACCGAAAAAAGTAGTAAATATGCAGGAAGCAATGATTATTTCGATATTGCATCAAAGGTAATCAAAAGAGCATACCAATTTAAGAGCAAACCAATGCTTAATAGGGAAGGGCTTATGCAAAGCGGGATTATCGTAAGGCATCTATTACTCCCGTCGGCGACAAATGATGCTATCAGCATTATAAATTGGTTGAAAGAAAACACACCTAATATTTATTTATCGGTTATGAGCCAATATACGCCTATGTATAAGGCTAATCAGTTCGCTGAAATTAACCGGAAAATTACAAAACGAGAATATGATAAGGTTGTTGATGCAATTCCGGATAATATTTTTGCAAATGTTTATATTCAGTCAAGAAAGAGCGCAACAACATATTATGTGCCTGATTTTGATTTAAGCGGTGTGTAACAATAAAATTTTGTATTGACACAATAGGGAAAATCTGCTACACTAAAACAAGCCCAATTATACAAAATAAATGTTTTGTATAATTCAGGTGAGTGTTTGAGCCTTAATTATTTCAAATAAGGCCTATTTTGCGTTTTTTATCGATACAGCATTGCTTTGTCATCTTCCAACACATAATTATTCTCTATATTCGGAGGTTTTTATAATGAAACTTAATTATGTTACCGACGCTCCGGAAATTATTAAACAGTTCCTCGTTTATAATGAAGCAATCAAAAATAAGTCATCTTCTACCGTAAATGAATATTATAGCGATTTGATAACTTTTTTTCGTTACATCAAAACCCTTAAAGGAAAAATTCCATCAAACGAAGAATTTCAAAAAATTGATATTTCTGACGTAAATATTGATTTAATTCGTTCAATTACAACCTATGATATACATTCTTTTTTGGTTTTTTGTAAAAATGAGCGTGATAATAATTCTACTACACGGGCTCGAAAGGTTTCTACAATACGTCAGTTTTTTAAATATCTAACCTCGCATACACATCAGATAGAGATAAATCCTGCTGAAATGCTTGATTCGCCGAAACTCAAAAAGACCTTACCTAAACACCTTACGCTTGAAGATTCTTTGGATTTACTGAATTCAGTAAAGAATAGCGATAGCCCAAACTCAAAAAGAGATTTTTGTATAATTACACTCTTTTTAAACTGCGGTATGCGTCTTTCCGAACTGTGTGCATTAAATCTAAGCGATATTTCAACAGACGGTTCCCTCAAAATACTTGGTAAAGGCAACAAGGAAAGAATTATATATCTTAATGAAGCCTGCACCTCTTCCCTACTCGAATACTTAAAAGTAAGGCCGAACGAGGGTGTACCTACCGACCACAAGAACGCGCTGTTTATAAGCCGAAACAAACGAAGAATCAGCAATAAAACGGTACAACATATCGTATATACCTATCTAGATAAAGCAGGACTTGGCGATAAAGGTCTCTCAACACATAAACTTCGCCATACAGCTGCTACTTTGATGTATCAGCACGGAGGCGTAGATATAAGGGTTTTACAAAATCTACTCGGACACGAAAATCTCGGCACAACACAAATTTATACGCATGTAGCAGATGAGCAGGTCAAAAATGCTATTGAGTCAAACCCTCTTGCAAAGGTAAATGTTAAGAAGAATAAAGAAGAGCAACAGAATTAAATCTGTTGCTCTTTCTATTGTTTGCTTTATTTAGATTGAGTATTATCTTATGAATTTAGCCGAAAAAACTATAAAATTAACCGGCACACATTTGGATAAGAATTCCCGCTGCAACGGCAGAGCCAAGAACACCGGATACATTCGGGCCCATAGCATGCATAAGCAGGAAGTTACCGGGGTCTTCTTCCTGACCAACCATTTGAGAAACGCGGGCTGCCATAGGAACCGCCGAAACACCTGCCGAACCAATAAGCGGATTAACCTTGCCATTGGTAAGAACATACATAAGTTTTCCAAGCAATACTCCGCCCGCGGTACCGAATGCAAAAGCAACAAGACCCATTAAAACAATACCGAGTGTCTTGAAATTCAAGAAGGTTGCTCCGCTTGTGGTTGCACCAACTGTGAAGCCAAGGAATATAGTAATTATATTCATCAGTTCGTTCTGTGCCGTTTTAAAAATCCTGTCAACCACACCCGATTCTCTCATAAGATTACCAAGCATAAGCATACCTACAAGAACACCCGCAGATGGTAAAAGCAATGTAACAATAATAGTAACCACTACGGGGAAAATAATTTTTTCAGTCTTACTGACAGGTCTGAGTTCAGTCATTCTGACCATACGCTCTTTCTTTGTAGTAAGTGCCATCATTATAGGCTTTTGAATAAAAGGAATAAGCGCCATATAAGAATACGCAGCAACCGCAATAGGACCCAAAAGATGTGGAGAAAGTTTTGTCGCAACAAAAATTGCGGTAGGACCGTCAGCACCGCCTATAATACCGATAGAGGCCGCCTCCGAAATATTGAAATTAAGTGCTAATGCACCGAGAAATGCAACAAATATGCCCAACTGCGCTGCAGCGCCGAGAAGAAAACTTTTAGGGCTAGAAATAAGCGGTCCAAAATCGGTCATAGCACCGATTCCGAGGAAAATAAGCGGAGGATAAATTCCAAGTTTTACGCCCATATACAGGATATCAAGGACACCGCCGCCATGTAATACTGCACCGTAATCTATACCCTCCTCAACATTCCAAAGTTCAGGATGAAAAATGCCCGCACCGGGAAGGTTTGATAAAAGCATACCAAATGCAATCGGTAAAAGAAGGAGCGGTTCAAACTTTTTTACAATAGCAAGATATAAAAGACCGCAAGAAACGACAATCATTATTGCATTTTTCCATCCATCACCAACAAAAAAAGATGCGAAGCCGGAACTTGCGAGTATCTCCGATACTGTATTTATAAAAGACTGAAACATAATAAAGTTCAACCTTTGAACCTAAAACGAACGTGTGTTTTCGTAAATTCCCGCCGATGTCCAAACAGGTCTTTCTTTGCCGTTTAATTTTCTGATTCTTTTTATAATCGGTTTTACTTCTGTACCCTCATACATTGCTGATACAGCGGCGGAAATTACCGCAATTATTTCGTCGCTCGGATTTGCGGATGAAGGTTTTACGGGTGTCAATGCGATAGGAGTCGTAGGTTTTGCAAGAGTCGATTTTTCAATAGGTTTATCCTCTTTATCCTTGTTCTTTTTTGAGTATGCAACAAATATTTTACCCGATAGCGACAGGACCCATACGAGTAATAAAAGCATTAAAAAAACGATAACAATACCGCAAACAGTAATCGTTGCTCCCATATTCCAATTAACGGCTGCGAGAACCAAATTCTGATACATAACAATACACCTCAATAATCGCTATATGTGTTTATTATACTTCATTTTAAAAGAATTATCAACACAAAAATTTACAAAAAATACGGGAGGATTTTCCTCCCGTATAACTAAATTTTCAATTCATATCCACCGACAGGTCTGATTTTAAGTATATGGCAACTGCCATTACCGAAAACTTTATGCATTTCGGAGCAATATTCGCCGACAAATTCAGTTGGAATATATGCTTGAACAGTTCCGGCAAAACCGCCGCCGTGAACACGGCAAGCGCCCTTACCTATTCTATCTATGAACCTCTCCGATAGAGCAAGACCAAGCGTTATTCCCTGCTCTGCTGGGTTTGAAATCGAATATACGTTTTGCAGATATTTAAAAGAGGAATTACCCGACTCATTAACGAGCCTTAAAAACTCGTCAAAATTGTCGTTCAAAAGTGCTTGTTTCTCCTTTTCAACTCTTGCATCCTCATTAAAGAAATGAATTGCTCGGGCAATTGAACGGTCACTCACATTACCTCTCAAATCGCCAATTGAATTAAAGAAATCGTCGGGGTTTACATCTCTTAAATACTCTTTGCCGAAGTAATTACTGATTTCCTTGCACTCAGCCGTTATCAACGCATAATCATCGGTCAAACCTGCATGACTGCCTCCCGTGTTGACGATGCAGAGAGAGTAGCCGTGGCCTTTAAGGTCAAAATCGATTTTTTCTGTAATCGGTATTGCGGGATTCTTAAAATCAATAGAAGTAAACCCACCGAAAGCAGATGAACATTGATCAAGAAGACCGCAAGGCTTACCAAAAAACTCGCTTTCTGCTTTTTGAGAAATTTTCGCAAGCTCAACTGCGGGGATTTTCCCGTCATTGTAAAGAATATTGAGCACTGTGCAAATAAAAATTTCAAAGGCAGCCGACGAAGAAAGTCCTGAACCTCTTATAACATTATTGGTTGTAAAAGCATCAAATCCGCCAATTTTATAGCCGTATTCTTTGAAGTAATAAAGAATACCTTTAATAAGCGAATAAGAACGGTTTCGTTCCTTATTGCTATATTCAAGGCTATCAATATTGATAACATCAAAATAAGAATATCCATCCGACTTAATTTTTACAAACCTTGAATCGTTTTGTGAAATGATACCTGCAATGTCAAGGTCTATGCTTCCAGCAAGCACTCTTCCGTGTTGGTGATCGGTGTGATTTCCACCAACCTCAGTTCTACCAGGCGCTGAAATTACCTTCAAATTATCTCTTTCTCCGAAAAAACTTGTAAATTTATCGGCCAATTGGGTATGTCTTGTACGCGCGGCATCAACATTGCTATAAAGTTCGGCAAACTGACCATCATAGTCGCCGGCTAGCAAATGCATTTTTAGAGTTGCATTATTCAAAGAAATCTCCTCTAACCGGAAAATTATTTAACAAGTTCCAAAGTGTCCCTCGCAATAAGAAGTTCTTCGTTTGTAGGAATAACCCAAACTTTAACCTTAGAGTTTTTGGTAGAAATTTGAATTTCCTTGCCTCTTTCGTTGTTGTTTTCTTCGTCAAGTTCAAATCCTAAGAAGGAAACCATATTGCAAATATACTTTCTTGCCATCTTCTCGTTTTCGCCTATTCCGCCTGTAAATACAATTGCGTCAACACCACTCATTGCTGCGGCATAAGAACCGATAAACTTAACTATTTGATAGTTCTGCATTTCATTAGCAAGACGTGCGCGGTCGTTTCCTGCCTGTATTGCTGCAATAATATCACGGCTATCGTTAGAAACGCCCGAAACACCAAGAAGACCTGATTTTTTATTTAGTATAGTATTCATTGCGTCGGGAGAAATATTCTCCTTCTTCATAAGATAGGTTACAACAGTCGGGTCGAGACTTCCCGAACGAGTGCCCATCATAAAGCCATCAAGTGGAGTAAGACCCATAGAGGTATCAACACAAACTCCGTCCTTAATAGCAGAGATTGAGCATCCGTTTCCAAGATGGCAAGTAATCATCTTAATATCTTTTTTATCCTTGCCCATAAGCTCGGCACAGCGATCACTTACGAATCTGTGAGAAGTTCCGTGTGCACCGTAACGGCGAATATTGTACTTTTCATAATACTCGTAAGGAATTCCGTACATATATGCTCTGTCAGGCATAGTCTGGTGGAATGCGGTATCAAAGGTAGCAACCTGAGGAACGTCCTTACCAAAAACCTTTGTACAAGCACGCATAGCAAGTGCATGGGCAGGGTTATGAAGAGGCGCAAGTTCTGCAAGTTCTTCAATATCGGCAAGAACTTTGTCGTCAATAAGAACCGACTTGTTATAAAGGTTTCCGCCTTGAACTACACGGTGACCGATAGCAGAAA
>JAZNJE010000130.1:0-3522 GCA_045577905.1 Acutalibacteraceae bacterium
AGTTCTGTTGCGAGTTTTACCCTCTGCGCCTCTCCCCCTGAAAGGGTAGTTGCGGGCTGTCCGAGTTTGATATATCCAAGACCTACGTCAAACAGTGTTTGAAGTTTGCGTGCTATTCTCGGCACGGCGGAGAAGAAATTAAGTCCCTCTTCAACCGTCATTTCAAGAACATCATAAATGCTCTTATCCTTGTATTTTACCGAAAGGGTCTCACGGTTATAGCGAGTACCGCCGCAGACCTCACAAGGCACATAAATATCGGGCAGAAAGTGCATTGCGATCTTGATAATTCCGTCGCCCTCACAGGCTTCACAACGTCCGCCCTTTACATTAAAGGAAAATCTTCCCGCCGAGTATCCGTGACTTTTAGCATCTTTGGTCGAGGCGAAAAGTTCACGAATATCGTTAAATACACCTGTGTAGGTTGCAGGGTTTGAACGGGGTGTTCTGCCAATAGGTGCCTGGCTTATATCAATTACCTTGTCAAGATTTTCGGTACCTGTTATTTCTTTAAACCTTCCCGGCACGGTTTTTGCACCGTTCAGTTTTGCCGCAAGATATTGATAGAGAATATCGTTTACAAGCGAAGATTTTCCGGAGCCCGAAACACCTGTTACTGCAACAAATTTTCCGAGCGGTATCTCCACATTTATATTTTTAAGATTATTCTCGGCAGCACCTTTTACTGTGATTTTCTTGCCCGTACCACCCCGTCTGACGGTTGGCACCGGAATCTTCTTTCTTCCGACAAGGTAGTCGGAAGTTATAGAGTTTTCGCAAGCCTTTAACTCATCAACGGTACCTGAAAAGACTATATTTCCGCCGTGAATTCCCGCACCCGGACCGACATCTACTACATAATCTGCGTTTCTGATGGTATCCTCGTCGTGTTCGACAACAATAAGTGTGTTGCCGAGATCACGAAGCCGACAAAGTGTATCAAGAAGGCGTTGATTGTCCCTTTGATGAAGTCCTATTGACGGCTCATCAAGGATATAAAGCACTCCCATAAGAGACGAGCCAATCTGGGTAGCCAGACGGATACGCTGACTTTCTCCACCCGAAAGAGTACCCGATGAGCGAGACAGTGAAAGGTAATCAAGACCCACCGATTTTAAGAAACTAAGCCTCTCTCTGATTTCTTTTAGTATTGGCTTTGCTATTTGCTCCCGTTTTGAATCAAAGGCAATAGAATTGATAAAATCTATCAAATCGCCAACCGACAATGAACATATTTCGTTAATGTTTTTACCGCCGACCGTAACCGCAAGGCTTTCGGGTTTTAAGCGGGCACCCTTACAGTCGGGACAGTTGCACTCGCTCATATAACTCTCTATTTCGGATCTTGCCCAATCAGATTTGGTTTCCTTATATCGTCTTTCAAGGTTGTTGACAACACCCTCAAATTCGCTCATATAGGTGCCGCCTCCCCATTCGGTTGAACGGTGGAATTTCATTTTTACACCACCTGTACCGTAGAGAACAACCTCCTTTGCCTCTTCGGGAATGTCTTTAAATGGTGTATTTATATCAAACTCAAAATGGTCGGCAATTCCCTTATAATACATTGTTGCAATAGTTCCCATGTCGGGGTTATGCCACGAATTTACTCCCCAGCCCGATGCCTTGATTGCACCGTCAATCAGAGATTTTGTTTGGTCATTTATAATAAGACGTGTATCAATTTTCATAAAAATGCCGAGTCCCGAACAGGTAGTGCACGCACCGAATGGAGAGTTAAAAGAAAACATAGTCGGTGTAAGTTCGGGAATGCTGATACCATGCTCATCACAAGCATAGTTCTGCGAAAAATAGAGTTCCTCCCCTCCGATTACATCAACCGAAACAACCCCGCCTGAAACCGAAACTGCTGTCTCAACAGAATCGGCAAGTCGGCTTTTTATATCGCTCTTTATAACAAGGCGGTCAATGACAACCTCGATTATATGCTTTTTATTCTTGTCTATCTTGATTTCTTCGGACAAGTCATAAATATTTTGGTCAATCCTTACCCTTGAAAATCCTGATTTTCGTACCCTTTCAAGTTCCTTGGTGTGCTCTCCCTTGCGATTTTTAACGATAGGTGCCAAAATTTGAATTTTAGTCCCCTCTGGTAACACCATAACCCTATCAACAATCTGGTCGGTAGTCTGTTGGCTTATTTCCTTTCCGCAAACGGGACAATGCGGTATGCCTACATTGGCATAGAGAAGTCGTAAATAGTCATAAATCTCGGTTACCGTTCCTACCGTTGAACGGGGATTTTTAGATGTGGTCTTCTGGTCGATAGAAATGGCAGGAGAAAGTCCCTCAATCGATTCTACATCAGGTTTTTCCATCAACCCCAAAAACTGACGTGCATAACTCGACAAAGACTCCATATAACGGCGCTGCCCTTCGGCATATATCGTATCAAAGGCAAGAGATGATTTTCCCGAACCCGAAAGTCCCGTAAAAACGGTAAGTTTGTCACGGGGGATTTCGACCGTAACATTCTTTAAATTATGCTCATTTGCACCTCTTATAATGAGTTTATCCTGTGCCAAGTTTATTCACCTCACAAAAATATCTATTCATTTTATTTTACCACAATTCTTTCATAATAGCAAAGAAAAAATGCACAGAATTTAAACTCTGTGCATTTTTTGTCCTTATTCAACTATAAAAAGGTTTGAAACCGCAACCGAGGACAAAACTATACGGTATTCCCCCGTTTCAAGAGGCAGATTGTAATACTCTTTCAAATCAATGCTTTTTTCGGCTTTTTCTCCGGGGGAAAGAATCATCGCTATTGCAATAAAGCAAACCTCTTTATCATAATCAACGAGTTTCCATTCTCCGTCTATCTTTTTGGATAGTTGAACCCCAACGCCAAAAGTAATATCCTCATTCGAAATATTTGTAACGGTATAATTTATCGTTTCATCGTCTTTACCGTACTTTTCTTTCTCGGTTACAATCTTAAAGGCGGGATTGTGAGTCGTTTTATCTTCCGAATAACTTTGCTTTTTGCAACCTGCAAAACAAACACACAAAAGTACCGCAAGGACAAAACATACTGCTTTTTTCAAGACACATTCCTCACTTTCCCTCTCTTATTCGGTTTATGCGGTCACGTATGGCGGCGGCATGCTCGAATTCAAGCAGTTTTGCCGCCTGCTTCATCTCTCTTGTCAAATGAGCAATCAGTTCTTCCCTTTCGGACCGGCTCATCTTCTTGATATTCTTATCGTCGTCTTTCGGTTTAGCCGACATTTCTATTATTTCGTGAACGCCCTTTACTATGGTTTTGGGAGTTATACCGTGTTCTTGGTTAAAAGCGTTTTGAATGCAGCGGCGTCGCTCTGTTTCGGTAATTGCCCTTTCCATCGAAGGGGTAACGCTGTCGGCATACATTATTACCTTGCCTTCGGAATTTCGGGCGGCTCTTCCTACCGTTTGGATAAGAGAAGTTTCGCTCCTCAAAAAGCCCTCCTTATCGGCGTCGAGTATTGCGACCAGAGAAGTCGGATCGTAGCCATG
>JAZNJE010000131.1:0-9297 GCA_045577905.1 Acutalibacteraceae bacterium
CAACAACTATTTAAGGCTTTTCCTTGATGATGATATTTTCATTAAGGCAATGATGAACACTTTTATGTTCGCGGTTATTACCGGTCCCGTAGGTTATATTTTAAGCTTCGTTTACGGTTGGCTCATTAACGATCTTGGCCGTACCTTCAGAACCTTCCTTACATTCCTATTTTACACACCTTCACTTGTAGGCGGTTCTTATCTGATTTGGACATATTTATTTAGTAATGACTCCTACGGTATCTTGAACAGTTTCCTAATTAGTAACGGATTTATAGATGCTCCGATTCAATGGTTGACCGACCCGGACTATGGATACATGGTAGTGATCATCGTTATTTTGTGGGGCGGTATGGGAACGGGATTCCTTTCCTTCGTTGCAGGTTTCCAGGGTCTTAACAAAGCCTATTTCGAAGCAGCCGCAATTGACGGAATCAGAAACCGTTGGCAGGAACTTTGGTACATAACCTTACCGCAGATGGGTCCGCAGCTTCTTATCGGTGCGGTTCTATCCATCTCGGGTGCCTTCGGTATAGGTTCAGTGCCTGCGGCATTGACCGGTTTCCCAAGTACCGACTATTCGACGCACACTATGGTTTTGCACATTACCGACTATAGTTCAAGCCGTTTGGAGATGGGATATGCATCTGCAGTAGCGGTAATCCTGTTTATCATTATGTTAGTTGCTTGGGTTGGAATTCGTAAGTTTTTAAGTTCTATTTCAGGCGACTGATAAACGAGAGTTGAAAGGAGATTTTTAATATGAAATTAAGAGCAAACAACTCTCGTTCCATTTACGGAAACATAATATCCGGAATATTCTTGATATTGATGGGAGTTTTTGTAGCCTTCCCGCTTTATTACAGCATCATTAACGCATTTAAGCCTGTTAGTGAGTTGTTCCTTTTCCCGCCACGTTTCGTGGTATATCACCCAACATTAGAGAACTTTGCAAACATCGTAAGAGTGCAGTCTGCTTCTTTGGTACCGGTTGAAAGATATGTTTTCAATACAGTATTTTCATCGAGTGTCTGTACGGGACTTTATATTTTAGTTTCATCTATGGCGGCATATCCTCTTGCCAAGAAAAAGTTTCCCGCAAGAAATGTGATTTACTACACAATAATATTTGCTCTTCTCTTTACCGGTGATGTAACATCACTACCGCGTTATATTCTTATGGCAAATATAGGAATTCTCGATACATACCTCGCCTTGATTTTACCGGCTATGGCAGGCACCTTCGGTGTTTTCCTTATGATGCAGTTCATGTCAACTGTACCCGATGAAATTTTAGAGGCTGCACGTATCGACGGTGCAGGAGAGAAGTACATATTCTTCAAGATTGTATTCCCCGCAGTAAAGCCCGCAACTCTTACATTGCTCATTTTAACATTTGTTGGCGCTTGGTCAAACACTGCTGATAACTTTATTTACAGTGAGCAGTTAAAGATGTTGCCTACAATGGTTGCACAGATTAATGCTGGCGGTATTATGAGAGCAGGTATTGCGGCTGCCGCATCGGTTATACTTATGATCCCCCCGATCGTTGCATTTTTGCTTTGTCAAAGCTCTGTTATGGAGACTATGGCATATTCAGGTATTAAAGATTAAGCCAAGAAAGGAGAAGTATTGTGAAAAAGCATTTAAAAATTGCCGTCGTTTTTGTGATTGTTCTTATAATGCTTGCATTACCGTGTAGTGCGCTTTCTCAGGACACTTCTTATATGTACGACGGAAATAATAAATCCTATACTGCTCCCGTGGCTTATGCCGCAAGCAGAATTATCAGCGGTACGGATATGGGAACTACCCCGTTAGGTGGTCCTGAGGATCTTTATGTTGATAAAAATGGAACGATTTATATTGCTGATACAAAAAACAACAGAATTGTTGTTCTAAATAGCAATTTTGAATTTATCCGTGAGATAACAGAATATAAAGACGGAGATACCGTGGGCACACTTAAAGGTCCTAGGGGAGTCTTTCTCTTTGATAATCAGATTAAAGAAGGCGAGAATTCTGCTGATGACGACCTTCTCTTCATTTGCGATACCGACAATCACCAAATCCTTGCATTAGACATGGATAATAATGTTGTCTTGAGGGATAAGGGAGAGGAAATAATTGCTGTAAACGAGAATTTGGAGTTCAAGCCTGAGAAGATTGCTGTTGACTCAGATATGACTATCTATGTAGTTGACCCTAACGTTTATCAGGGCATTCTTCAATACGACAGAAATCTTAACTTTGAATCTTTTTTCTCACCAAATGATGTACAGGTTTCAGTTGCTGTTAGAATGGCAAATATGTGGAAACAGTTCTTCAGCGATGAGCAGGGTGACTATATGCAAAAAGCATTGCCTGCCCCTTACAACAATCTGTATATGAGCAGAGACAACTACCTTTATACAACTGCTCACGGAGTTGAGGTTGGCGATGAGTTAAAATGTCTTAACGCTATCGGAGATAATGTTTTAAGAACTCCGCAAACCGAACTCGGTGAGGTTGCTTTTGGCGACCTTGAGGTTTCCTATAGCGGCACCTCTGTAGTTTCAAGTACATTTGTAGATATTCATTGCGATGAGAACGGAATCATCACAGCTCTCGACCAAAGAAGAGGAAAGATTTTCCAATATGATAGGGAATGCAACCTTGTGTGCATATTCGGTGGTATAGGAATAACGAAGGGTGCCTTTGATAAGCCAATTGCCATTGATAAGGTAGGGGATGTGTACATAGTTCTTGATTCTTTTACAAATTCTATCACAACATTTGAGCCTACTAACTATATTAAGACTGTTTATAATGCTCTTGATTATTACAATTTGGGTAAATATACAGAGTCTCGTGGCATTTGGGAAGATGTTCTTTCTATGAATAATAACTATACCATTGCTTACAGAAGTCTTGGCCGTGCATGTATTCAGGAAGGCGAGTACAAACTTGCTATGGAATATCTTAAAATAGGTAACGATCAGTATTTCTACTCTATGGCACTTAAAGAATATCGTAAGGAATTTATCCGTTCGAACATGTGGTGGATTGCAATTGTTGTAATTATAGCCTTTGTTGGACTTGTAATTGGTACCAAGAGACTTAGATATTGGCTTCAATCAAAACCATATCCAAAAAAACGGAAGAAAGGATGATGAGTTATTATGAGTAATAGTATTTCAAAACTCGCCCGTTCCGCCATTATTGGATTTAAAAACATCGGTAAAAGAGAAAAGACCTTTAAGAAAGAGTACGTTTACTATCTTTTCCGCCAGTTTACACACCCTATTGAAACATATAATGACATAAAATATGAGGGAAAAGGATCTCTTCGTATTGCAAATATTCTCGTTGCTATATGGTTTTTGGAAAACGTTATCAGTAACGGTGTAACAGGTTTTCTCTTTGCAGGAGAGCCAACCTCTCCTTTGATGGAATTTGCAACCTCTGCCGGTTTTCTGCTTTTATGGTGTACATGTTGTTGGGCGGCATGCACATTGTTCGACGGCGAGGGTAAATTTAAGGAAATTTGGATAACAACATCCTATGCGCTGTTACCCATGATACTAATCCAGCCGATTATAATGATTGTTTCCAATATTGCATCATCAGATGAGGTAGCTCTTGTTACAGTTCTTCAAACACTTAGTTTGATATTCACCTTGTTGTTTGAATTTATTGCTATGATGGTTTGTCAACAGTTTACTGTTTCCAAAACAATTGGGTTAGCACTCGTAACCGTTGCGGGAATTCTTTGCGTAGTATTTATCGCCCTTATTTTCTTTTCAATTTCACAGCAGTTGGTTGATTTTATCGCAAATCTGTGGACCGAAATAATTTTGTAAGGAGATGGCAATATGAAAAAGTTTATATGTGTAATGCTTGTGCTATTCATGGTTGTCGTTTCCGTTGCGGTTTCGGCTCAGCAAAATGCACCGAAGGCTGCGTCGCCTTATGAGGTTGGTGCTGAGGTAAAGGCTAAGTCTTTTGGTGCAGGCGATGATCTCATCGGCGTAGGTGCTGCAGTACTCGGCACAAAGAATGGCGTTGTCGCCGGTTCGGCAGTCGCCGCGGACAGTAAACTAAGTTTTACTCAGTATCCTATGGCAAAACTTAACATTGATTGTGCGATTTCGGGAGAAGTCACCTTCAATCATTATTCGTCTTCAAGCAATAATGACCAAAATACCGCCTTAATGTATTATATTGAACTTCCTAAGGGTGTTGATACCTCTTTCGGTGCTTGCTTCGATTTTTATGTAAAGGCAGAAAAGAAACATGACTATACCTTTACCAAGGTTGAGCCTAAAGAAGGTGAGCCAGCAGATTCTGTAGTGTCATATATTGCTGAGAATCAAACGAGTGATTTGGTATATTTAGTAAAAGCCAAGGCTGCAAAGGTTGCTTATCTTCTTCCTTATGGCGGAAAATCGTGGACCGCTGCACCCGTAGTTGACGGTAAAGTTGACCTTCCCGTTGGTTTCGTAGGATTTGTCCGTTATGATTACGGTGATTTGGATTATGATAAGTCTGAGGTTCATACATTAAATCATACCTGTACAATCGATGATTGTGTAAACTCCAAACCTTCTTATACCGACACATCTGCTCTTGTTGACCACATTTGTGAAATAGAAAGTGACCTTTACTATACACATCTTTCTTTTACCGGACTTACCAAGGACAAGGACGTTTATATTTCTGCTCCCTTGGGATTAGATGCTGTCAGCAATAATACTTCTTTAAAGTATGCCTATATCGGTGGTAGCAATACTCCCGTTGATCTTTATGACAGTTCTGTAAAAGTTCCCGCTAATAGCGATGGAAAGTATGCGGCCAACATTATGAGAATCAGGGTTGAAGATTTCAACTGCGATTATTTCAAGGTCGATAGCGTTAAGAATAACAACTTTGATTTATATCTTAACACTACTCCGACCGTATCTCAAAGTTTTGCAGTTCTTGACAAAAAGTCAGGAAAACTTTGGGATTCGAATCCCAGATGCGATGATTATTATAGCGCATCGATAATGGGTAACGGTAACAAACTTGAAACCCTTATCACAATTTCATTCTTAAAATCTGATAGAACCGATGGCACATTTATCTCAGGTAAAAACTTTTCTTTTAAGTTTAATGAATGTATGCTTGACGGTAAGTGCCAAGGTTTAATTGTAACCTATACCTACGGCGCACAAGTTTTGGATATGACCATTCCGGTTGCGTTGGTTATAACCGATAAAGGCTTAAAGGCCGAAGTGCTTTTCGATAGAGTTAAAGAGAGCGAAACCAGCGGAACACAACTCAGTTCGGTTGAGTTCCTTCCTGCGTTCGGTGCAGCCACCTGTAATGATGATGGTTACCTCTTTATACCTGACGGAAGTGGAGCTATTGTTGAGCATAAAAAAATGGCTTCCGCCTTTAAGGATTACTCAGAGCAGATTTACGGAGCAGATTCCAGCGTTGACCTCACTATGCGTAAGGTAGCGCAGGGAGAGGGAATTAAAATGCCCGTTTATGGCTCTAAGGTTAATGATGCAGCGTATTGTGCTATCATCACTTCGGGAGATAAGAGTGCGAAAATCAACGCTACAAGTTCATCAGCGGCTTATAATTTGGCATCTGTTTGGCCTTCATTCTATTATCGCGAATATGACTTAGTAGGTATTGTTTCTAAGGATAAACTTTCTCGTCCCATCCGTTTGTTAGATCCTAATCCTTCAACAGAGAACCCCACCATTGAGTATCATTTCCTTAGCGGTGAAGATGCTAATTATTCCGGCATGGCTCGTTGCTACCGCGACCACCTTATAAACGAGTATCAACTCGGTAAACTCCAAGCACAAGATGTTGCTCCGGTAATTCAGGCTTTTGGAGTAACTGAGTCAGACGATGTTTTCTTCGGTGTTCCCGTTAAGAAAGCGCTTACAGCAACAAGCCTTGAGGATGTAACTTCGTGGCACAATACCCTTAAAGAAAAGGGCGTAAATACTGCTAAATACTTCCTTTACGGGTTCCAGACCGGCGGATATATGAATGATTATGTCAGGAAGTTTGGCGTAAACGGTAAAGTTGGTGGCAAGAAGGACCTTGAATCCCTTATTGCTGTTGCAGGAAAAGGTAATGTCTATATGGGCTTTGACCTTCTCCACGATTACAATTACGGCGGAATATTGTCCGATAAAAACTATGTCGCCGCCCTTAATAAAATTACCATTGTTAAGGAGAACGGTCTTGCCAGCACCGGTGCTTGGAAGGGCACCATTAGTTGGAAACTCGCTTCGTTAAACAATCTTTCCAAGAGCGGCAAGAAGCTCATTGATTCTCTTAACAGTGATTTAGGCTGCGGCCTCGTATTCGAGAATATGGGATCCGAACTATATAATGACTTTGACGAGAAATACCATGCAGACAGACTTGGATATTCAAATGAATATGTAAACATTAACAACAGTGCTTCTGCAAAGGGCATCAATGTTGGCGTTGACGGTGCAAACGTATATATGATTGGTAATGACGGACGCATTATGAATGAGGTCCCCACCTCATCGAGCAACCATAAGCTATTTACCAAAAATGTTCCTTTCTATCAGATTGCACTTCACGGTTATGTTAACCTTTCGTCCAAGCCGCTTAACAGTTATTCGGATTTAGTTGATGCAGTTAACTATTGTGCACAGTTTGGTATGATGCCTACTTACAGAGTAACGGCAGTCGATAGCAAAGAGTTAAAAAATTCTGGTCTGAATTTCCTTTACAATACAGGATATGCACATTGGGAAGACAAGATTGTTGCGGACTATAAACTGATTAACTCTGTGTCTGCGGGACTTTCTAACCAGGCTATTTTCTCTCATGAGTTTACCGATGACGGACTTAGCATTGTTCGTTATGAGAATGGTGTAGAGATTGTTTACAACCAAGGAAACGAGACAGTTTCTTATGGTGGCAACGAAATTGCACCTATGACGGTTAAACGCATCGGGTAATCAATTTTAATAAGGAGTAGAACGATAAGTTCTGCTCCTTATTTTTGTGTAATGAATATTACTGTAATTCTTAGTATTGTCTGTTACGATAAAGAACGAGTTCGGCACAATACCGAACTCGTTTCGAGGTTATTTAGTACGTAATTTAATAAAGCATTGGGGATTGCTTACAATTTATGCGCTCTGTTTTATTTTATAATAGAATTTCTGTATTCCGTCGGTGTTAAGGTAGTTGCATCCTTAAAACATTTCGTAAAGTACTGCGACGTATCAAAACGAAGCATGTCTGCGATTTGAGCAAAGTTATAATATCCTTCTCGGATAAGTTTTTTTGCTTCTTTAATTTTAAGTTTATTATAATAACTGATTATTCCCTCGTTCATATAATGAGAAAACAGTTTTTTAATTGTGCTTGGACTTTTGCCGAGAAACCGGGCTACGTCATTTAAGCAAATCTTATTATAAAGTTGAGATTTAAGATAATCAATTATTTCCTTAACAGGATAGGGAATGTCCTTACCGTCGAAGATAATGCTTGTTCGGCTCTGCTTTGTCAGAATATCGGTGTTACGTGTTAGTTTTATTAAAAATATTTCAAGCAGATTTTTGGTCATCTGACTGCTTCCGAGTGGTGCGTCAGGGATTTTTTGTATTTCTTGCAGAAGAGGATTGGTTTCGTCAAGCAGTCGATAACAGGAGAGCCCTTCTTCAAAAAGCATAGACATAAGAGCCCGTTCCTCTGCTGCAAGGTGAAAAATTCTTCCCTCTAAGCTTTTCATAAGCGCATTATTACATTCAAAAGTAATTATTCCAACATTCGGAGCGCTTTTGCCGTTTCCCGAAAGATTGTGATATTCATTCGGCTTATGAAAGGTCAATTCTCCGCTTTTAAGCATAAAAGTAGCCTTATCTGCAGTGCAAAGCATATCTCCCTTATCAATATATACCATTTCCCAAAAATCATGGGACTCTCCGTCATACTTAAAGTCTTTTGAAAATTCCATATAGAAGATAGTAATAATCTTTTCAACATTAAAAATTCGTTCAAATCCAAGTTTAGTAAAACTGTCCGACATATAGTCCTCCAAGTATCCAATTTCATAAGTATTATATCCGATTTTACACTTAATGGCAAGGAAATAATGTAACTTTATTATATTGTTCGAAATTCAGGTGAGTTTGTATATCTTATGTGATATTTTTACCCTTGCAAGTTATGTAAGGCTTGGTGTATTTTCAAGACGAAATAGGGAAATGTGCTCTTATAATTTTATCTATTCTAAAAATGTGGAGTATCCGATTTTATAAAGTTTTTCCCCGATTTTACATTTATTTATTTTGTATTATATATATAATAAATACTAGGTATATTGTATTTAATGAAAGGATGTATTCTATATGCAAAAGATTGCTTTAATAGGTCTAGGTTATATCGGCAATTCTCATGCGTCGGCAATTGTCGAGTCCGACAAGGTAGAATTAACTGCAATTGTTGAGAAAAACGAAGAACTTGGTAAAAATGCAGCGGAGGAATACGGATGCAAATGGTATGCAGATGCGGAAGAAATGTTAAAAAATGAAGACGTTGACATTTGCGATATTTGTTTGCCCACTTTTCTCCACGAGGAGTATGTATGCCTTGCGGCAAAATACAAGAAAAACGTTCTCTGTGAGAAGCCGGTTGCTTTAAATGTTGAGAGTTTTGACAGAATGGTGGCAGCATGCAAAGAAGCAGGCGTTAAGTTTATGGTTGCCCAGGTTGTTCGCTTTTGGAACGAATATGCCGATATTAAGAGCAGATACGATAACGGTGATTTCGGAAAGATTAAACTTGTTTGCGCAAGGCGTTTAGCTCAGCATCCCAATTGGACCAATTGGCAGAGAAATCCTGAACTCAGTGGTGGTGGACTATACGACTTACATAACCACGACATTGATTTTCTTCGCTATGCTTTCGGCGAACCCGAGAGCATATATGCGGTGGGCTACAAGAATGATACCGGCTGTTGGAATCATATCGCAACAACGATTCGTTTTAAAAACGGTGTAGCAGCAACGGCAGAGGGAGCATACGAAATGACTGAGGGATTTCCGTTTACAATGCATTTCTGTATAAACGGTACCGACAGGTCTGCCTCATATGATTTTAAAGCAGGACTCAACATTAAAGACGGCGATACCTTTGAACAAGAGGTAATATACGAGGCCGAGAAGGAGCCTTTAATTATTCCCAAAACCGAACTTGATGCTTATCAGGCGGAAATTGAATATTTTGCTGAATGCGTCGAAAAGGGGGTTGACCCTGAGAAGG
>JAZNJE010000132.1:0-5109 GCA_045577905.1 Acutalibacteraceae bacterium
CAACAACAAGACCTTCCATCTGATGGAAAACGGGGGAATGGGTCGCATCAACCTCGTCTGCGCGGAAAACTCTGCCGGGGCAGACCATCTTAATGGGGGGCTGGCGGTTTTCCATTGTTCTTATTTGAGTCGCAGAGGTCTGCGAACGAAGAAGCAGAGTGGGGTTCAGGAAAAAGGTGTCCTGCATATCGCGTGCGGGGTGGTCGGCAGGAACGTTCAGAGCCTCAAAGTTATAGTAATCAGTTTCAATTTCGGGGCCGTCAACAACATCAAAGCCCATTGACTGAAAAATGTCGATAAGGTCGTTCGCAACACGGTTTATGGGGTGGAGCGAGCCGTTGCTCCTCTTTTTGGAGGGCATCGTAATATCAAGGGTTTCTGCCACGAGTTGCGCCTCGAGAGCTGCAGATTTCATCTTTTCTGACGACTCGGCAATAGCAACCTCGATAGCGGCTCTGACTTCATTTGCAAGTTGACCCATAACGGGGCGCTCCTCGGGAGAAAGAGATCCCATCTGCTTTAAGATGGCGGTAATTTCACCCTTTTTGCCCAGATATTTTACACGAAGTTCCTCAACCGCTTTTGGGTCGGGAGCCTCACTGATAGCAGCAAGCGCTGCCGATCTTATTTGTTCGAGCTGTGATTTCATAATTTTAAACCTCCGGTTTTAAATTAAACGCAAAATGCAAAGCGCAAAGCGCAAAATTGATGTGTGACTGCGTCACGTGTAATTACGATACGAAAAAATCAAGTTTGTGACGTTTTACAGATTGAAGTTAAAATTGCAATTATTTCCTTAATATCCGAATGAATACTTTCAAATTGATTCTGGGTCAAATATTCGGTTTTATATAATAACCGCAACCAATATTCTGTTTCGTTCGCTTCTTTTAACGCTACGCTCATTTTTGCGTAAAAGTCGGCTTTTGATTGAGCTCGCTCTCCCTCTGCTACATTAGCTCCTATGCTTGTACCGCTTCTGAGCAACTGTTTGGAGAGTATGAGTTCTTTCTTTTCGGCAGAAAGATGTTTATATAAATTTACAACCCTTATAGCAAAATCAAAACTTTTGTTTTCTATAACGTTTTCGCTCATCCAATTTCCTCTTTTATATATTCGTTCCCGAAGGGAACACCGAAATTTTGCATTTTGCGTTTTGCGCTTTGCATTAAAAAAGACTTCGTCCTCATATTTCGAGGACGAAGTCTTGATATACAACACTCCGCGGTACCACCACGATTTTAGCATAGAGCCAACACTCTTTTAACCTGTAACGGGGTTACTTCGTCGAAACCTACTGAAAATTCAGCCTCGCTGCTCGGAAGGGAACTTCATCAGAACACCTGACACAGTGCTTTCAGCCTTGGCACTGCTCTCTTTGGACAAATCTTTCCGACTACTTTTCTTCGTCAATGCATTTAAACAAAAGTATTTTAACACTTATTGTATAAAAATGCAAGTGTTTTTTGAATTTGGGCGGCAATTAAGGATATAAAAAATCAACCTACACCTTACATCCGTTGCCGAAGGTAACACCATAATTTTGCATTTTGCGCTTTGCGTTTTGCATTAAAAAAAGCACCTGATTTCAGGTGCTATTTTTTTGACACTACATTTATCGGATTTCCCTCAATCCATGCTTTTATGCAATCAACGGTTATGTTCAAAAGTTTTATTCTGGTTGACATAGGCGCCCATGCCGAATGAGGGGTAATGGTTATGTTGGGTATGCCCTTTAAAATGCAGTTCCGCATAGGCTCTACCGTGATTGCGTCGAGTGCCGCCCCTGAAAGAACTCCCGACAAAACGGCATCTTTAAGGTCGTTTTCATCAACCAGTCCACCCCTTGCCGTGTTTACGAGATAGGCTCCCTTTTTGCATTTTGAAAAAGCCGTACGATTCATCATCAGTCGGTTTTCTTGGGTCAGCGGACAGTGAAGCGAGATAATGTCGCTTTGCTCTAAAAGTTGGTCAAAGGAAACAAATTCAACATCCTTTGCCGTCTTGGGAGACCGAGTGTAGGAAATAACCTTCATACCGAAAGCAAGAGAGAGTTGGGCAACCCGTTCTCCTATGTTTCCAAACCCGACAATACCGATAGTTTTGCCAAAAAGTTCGTCGGTGGGGAAGTCATAAAGGGTGGTAAGTTCGCTCTTTTCCCAAAGACCGTCCTGAACGGCATTATGATAGTCGGAAATTCGGTTAAAATGGTTCAAAATGAGGGCAAAGGTGTGTTGTGCAACGGCCGAGGTAGAGTAATTTCCCGCATTGCAGACGGTAATGCCGTGCTCTGCGGCATATTTGACGTCAATGGTATTGAAACCGGTCGCAAAAAGCCCGATAAATTTAAGATTCGGACAGGCGCGCATAACATTTTCGTCTATTACGAGTTTGTTAAGGAGGATAATATCAGCGTCACCGATACGGCTGATAACATCCTCCTGCTTTGTTGTGTGATATAAAACGACCTCTCCGAACTGACGGTAAACGTCGAGTGAGAGACCGCCTGGGGTCATAACCCCTGCTTCTAAAACGACTATCTTCATTGCGGCGGTTTCTTTTCCAACTTGTGTTTTGAGCCGTCGGGCTCAACCACCGTAATAGAGTCAAGTTGACCGATAAGGCTGGCTTTAAAACCCTCTATATACTTTATGCGAAGGGCCTTTTGCTCTGCCTTTTCCTCTTCGGTAAGGCCCTCGGTCTTGGATTTTCTCGCAAGTTCATTTATCCTGTCAATATCCTTTTGAGTTACCATAATTTCGCCTTTCTGTCGGACCGTCAAGGATGCCGGTCCCTACAATTATGTTTGTGGCGAAGCCACACCTTTTTAAATCTCGTTTCTTCCGTCTAATGCTCTTTGCAGGGTTACCTCGTCGGCATATTCAAGGTTTCCGCCAACGGGTACACCGTAGGCAAGACGGGTAATTTTGATTCCCATAGGTTTAATAAATCTTGAAACATAACCTGCGGTAGCCTCGCCTTCAACCGTCGGGTTGGTTGCCATAATAACCTCTTTAACGGTGCCGTCTGCAAGTCGAGTCATAAGTTCCTTAATTTTGAGCCTTTCGGGGCCGATGCCCTCCAAGGGGGAAATTACGCCGTGCAGAACGTGGTAAAGACCGCGGTATTCACGGGTGCGTTCAAAGGCAAGAACATCTTTTGGGTCGCTGACCACACAGATTACCGACTTATCCCTTGAAGGGTCGGAACACACGGGACAAACTTCGGTATCGGTCAGGGATTGACAGCATTTGCAAAGATGAATTTTTCCCCTTGCGTCAACAAGAGCCTTCGAAAAGCGTGCGGCATATTCTTCGGGTGCGGTTATAACATAAAAAGCCAACCTTTGTGCCGTTTTTTTTCCTATTCCGGGCAGTTTTTCAAACTGTGCCGTAAGTTCGTTCAACGAAGAAATGTTATAAGGCATTGTTAAAACATTCCGGGCATACCGGGGAGGTTAAGTCCGCTGGTAATAGCACCCATTTCTTCTTCGCTCGTCTTTACAGCGGTGCTTATTGCTTCGTTTACGGCAATGGTTATAAAGTCTTCGAGCATTTCGGGGTCGCCCTCACATTCGGTAAGAGCCTCGGGCTTAATTTTTACCGATAAAACCTCGTGTTTGCCGTTGACGGTAACACTTACCATGTCTCCTCCGGCGGTGCCGGTGTAGGTGCGCGAATCAAGGTCCTCTTGGAGGGTTGCCATATCTTCCTGCATCTGCTGAACACGTTTGAGCATCTGTTGTTGACTCATACCGCCGTTTGCATTGGGAATTCTAACCTTCATAATAACATCTCCGTAATTTCAAGTTGCGGCGCAAAGCATTATTTTTAGTTTGCACCATTATTTGTGTTTGGGAATTTCTAATTCTTTAAGTTTGTCCTTTAACATATCAAGGGGCATAGCCTCTTTGCCGCTTTCAGGCTTTTTTTTATAGGGTCCGAGTTTATATGAAACACCGAGAACCTCGGTTGCTGCATTCCTTAGGGTATTTTTGTGGTATCCGTCGTTGCCGTTTATAAGGTCCCTGAACATAGGATTAGGGGCGTCAATAAGCAAAAATCCGTCCGAAATAAAGGCGCGAGAACCGTTTAAAACACCAACAAGAAGGGGGTTTAAGCCGCCCAGAACCTTTAATATTTCTTCCCATTCGGCAACGGGAGTTTCTTCCTGTCCGCAAGGCTCACTCATGAAGGCTTCGGCAGAGGGCAGAGTATCGGTTAAAGAGGGTTCCTCGGGAAGAGGAATTTCCTCGTCCTGAGGTTTTGATTCCGCTGTTTTTGTCGGTTTAGGCCTTTCCTCGGGCGGGACCGTTTGTTTAACCGCCGAAGAAACTATTGCACCGGACTCCAATGTACGCACCCTTTTTTCAAGGGATGCAAAATCTTCCGAAAGGGCGGGGTCACAGAGTTTAATTAGGGTCATTTCAAGCAGGCTTCTGCGGTTACCCGTCTGCATTTTGCCGACCGCCGACGAAAGAAGATCAAGGGTACGCAAAATGTCACGGAGGTCAAATTGCTCTGCCAATTCTTTATATATTTCGTGTTGTTCGCTCGAACATACAATAGGCAAAGGCATCGACGAGACGGTCTTAACAATCATAATATCCCTGAAAAAGGAGATAAGTTCATTAGCAAGGCGAAGCATATCAATTGAGCCTTTGTAGAGTTGGTCGATAAGGGTCAAAGCCTCGGTTGAATCGGATTTGAGGATGGCAAAGGCAAGCCTGTTAAGATACTCGTTGCCCGACATACCGAGGGTCTCGGTAACCGTTTGCACGGTAATTTCGCTTGTCGCCGAAAGGCAAAGGTCAAGGATGGAAAGGGCGTCTCTCATACCTCCGTCAGCGGCGGCGGCAATAAGGTTTGCGGCCTCCTCGGTTACGGCAAAGCCCTCCTCCTTTGCAATATAGTTTATTCTTTCGATAATTTTACTGTTTTCGATTCGGTGAAAATCAAATCGTTGACAACGGGAAAGAATAGTAGCGGGAAGTTTGTGAGCTTCGGTCGTGGCAAGGATAAAAATAACGTGTTCGGGAGGCTCTTCAAGAGTCTTTAAAAGGGCATTAAAGGCACTGGACGAGAGCATATGAACCTCGTCAATAATATA
>JAZNJE010000133.1:0-12299 GCA_045577905.1 Acutalibacteraceae bacterium
CTCCCGCTCAGTCGGCACCCGTTGCCGCTTCGGTGGCACCCGCTGCTCCTGTTACTCCTGCGCCCGTTGTACCTGTTGCTCCTGCAGCACCTGTATCGACACCTGCCGCAACTTCTGGCGAACCTGTTGTTGCTCCTATGCCCGGAACTATTCTTTCGGTTAATGTTTCTGCGGGACAAAGCATATCTAAGGGATCTGTACTTTGTGTTCTCGAAGCAATGAAAATGGAAAATGAGATTTTCGCAGACCGTGACGGTGTTGTCGAGGCAGTATCGGTTTCAAAAGGTGAAACCGTTGAATCCGGACAAACCTTGGTTGTTATTAAATAATTTCTGAAAGAGGTATAAATTGTGGCTCGTATTGGAATTACAGAAACCGTATTAAGAGATGCTCATCAATCTCTTATTGCGACCAGAATGTCAATGGAAGATATGCTCCCCATGCTCAGCGACCTTGATAAAATTGGATATCATTCGCTTGAATGTTGGGGCGGTGCGACTTTTGACAGTTGTTTAAGATTTTTGAACGAAGACCCGTGGGAACGACTTCGCACCATTAAGGAGCATTGTCCCAACACTAAACTTCAAATGCTTTTCAGAGGACAAAATATGCTCGGATACCGTCATTATGCAGATGACGTTGTTCAGTATTTTGTTCAAAAGTCGGTTGCTAACGGTATTGATATTCTCCGTATCTTTGATGCGCTTAACGATTTTAGAAATCTAGAAACTGCAATCAATGCCGCTAAAAAAGAAGGCGCTCATACTCAGGCGGCAATCTCCTACACAACAGGCCCCGTCTTCAACATTGAGTATTATACAAACTACGCAAAACAACTCGAAGAAGCAGGTGCAGATTCTATTTGTGTAAAGGATATGGCCGGCTTGCTCACTCCTTACGGCACATATGACCTTGTTAAAGCATTAAAGGAAACCGTTAAAGTTCCTATTCAGGTGCACACACATTATACTTCGGGCCTTGGTTCAATGGTACTTTTAAAAGCGGTTGAAGCAGGAGCAGATGTTGTTGATACTGCAATTTCTCCCTTAGCACTCGGAACATCTCACGCTGCAACCGAATCAATTGTCGCCGCATTGCAGGGAACCGAGTACGATACAGGTCTTGACCTTGAGGCATTAAGCAATATTGCAAAGTACGTGTCTAGGTTAAGAGAAAAGTATATTGAAAGCGGACTTTTGAATCCTAAAATGTTGGGAGTAGATGGAAAGACACTTATATATCAGGTTCCGGGCGGAATGTTATCAAACCTTGTTTCTCAACTTAAACAGGCGGGAAAAGAGGATAAACTTGCAGACGTTCTTGCAGAGGTTCCCAAGGTTCGTGCTGACTGTGGTTATCCTCCGCTTGTTACGCCTTCTTCCCAAATCGTCGGAACGCAGGCAGTATTCAATATAATTAACGGCGAAAGATATAAGATGGTCACCAAGGAATTTAAGGGTCTTGTACGCGGCGAATACGGTAAAACACCGTTGCCGATTGACCCCGAGTTCAGAAAGAAGATAATCGGCGATGCAGAGCCTATTGATTGCCGCCCTGCCGACCTTTTAGAGCCCGAACTTGATAAAATTAGGGAAGAGGCCGCTCAATGGATTGAACAAGAGGAAGACGTTTTGTCTTATGCACAGTTTGGTCAGGTGGCTGTTAAGTTTTTCGAACAACGAAATAATAAGAAATATAAGGTCGATGCAGAGCATGCAGATTCTGTCGCAGGAGTTCATCCTATTTAAAATATTTCTTGCATATTGTTACAATATGTGATATAATCCCATTATTGTTTGGATTATATCACTTCACGGAGGTTTATAAATTATGGTTTGGCATATTATTTTAGGCATATTGCTTTTGATTGCATCTATAATTGTTATTGCGGTTGTCCTTTTTCAGCAGGGTCACCGTTCGGGAATAAACGGGGCAATTTCAGGAGGTGCAGATACCTTTCTTTCTAAGACAAAGGCAAGAACCCTTGATGCAACCCTTGCTCGCATAACAAAGTATATTGCTATTGGTTTCTTTGCTTTGGTTCTAATAGCAAATATTGTTTTTGCGCTTGTTAGCAAATAGTTTTAGCGGTGCCGTCGGCACCGCTTTTTTCATACACTGTTAAATTATCTCATAATCTTAATAATAAAGAATTATTATTGGTTTATGAGGTTTTTTTATGTTTACAATTAAAATTATTGTTTTTTCACTTTCTGTCATATATCTTTTAGCAACTATATTTTTATCTTTTTTATATGAAAAACCTTTAAAAATATTGCTTTTTAACAGTTTTTTGGGGTTAGTGCTGCTTTCGCTTTTGTGCATAATAAAGAAATATTTGGCTCTAACGTTGTTTTTTAATATTTATAGTCTCTCAGTGTCCGTAATTTGGGGCATACCCGGTGTTATACTTATGTTGGTTGTAAATATACTGTTTTTATAAATATTTCTTTTCAGCGTTATAAAAATGTTGTATAATTATAAATATAAAAGTCAAGGAGTTGAAAAAATTGAAGTTTGTCTTGGGACGAGCCTGCTCGGGTAAATCTAAATACATAGTTGACAAAGCGGCAGAAGCCTCTCTAACTAAACAGTCGATAATAATTGTGCCCGAACAGTTTTCGTTTGAAACTGAACGTTCGGTTCTACATACTGCCGCATTTAACCCAGATAATATTAAGGTTCTCAGTTTCACAAAACTGTATAATCAAGTTTCGAAAGAATGCGGCTTCGGAAATCTGCCCACTATGACAGACGGAGAAAGAATACTGCTGACTGATATGGCGCTTAAACAGTCGGCAGAACAACTTAATGTTTTGCGTAAATTTGCGAATTATCCCGATTTTGCACTTAAAGTTGCCGATACAATTCGAGATTTTAAATTTGCGGCCGTTTCGTGCGAAAAACTTTATAATATAGCCGAGGAAATAGGAGGCGGCACGGGCGAAAAATTAAAGGATATTTCCACAATAATGTCTGTGTACGATGCCCTGATTTCAGACAAATTTATAGACCCTTCCGACTATCTTACCCGTCTTTACAACCTTCTTTCGGACTTTGAGTATTTTAAAAACAAGGCAGTATTTTTCGATTCGTTTACAGGTTTTACGGGTCAACAAAATAATATCATTAAAAGAATATTTGCTCAAACCGATGATGTTACTTTCTCCTTTTGTACTGACGATATCAGTTCAACCGATTATAACATCTTTTACAACATAAACAGGACTGCTGTTTCAATACTTGATTCTGCAAGGGAATATAATGTAGAACTAACCGAAACGGTTTGTCTTGATTGCAATTATTATAATAACGAGGCATTAAAAAGGCTTGAAGCATCTTTTTTCAAAAAAAAGGAAGAACTTGATGATTTTACCGATAACGATGCCGTTAAAATTATATCTTGCTCCGACCCCAGAGAAGAAGCGTTTGCTGCAACAAATATAGTCAGAAACCTTGTGGACCTGTCGGGCTATCGTTACAGGGATTTTATTATTGTAGCAAGAAATGCCGACACATATAAAAATCATATAGAACTGTTTTGCAAAAAGAATAACATACAGTGTTTTTATGATAAAAAAGTACGGCTTATTGATACTGCGGTATATATTTATATTGACCTTCTTTTACAACTTTCAGAATCATTTTCTACAAATAATATTCTTAATTTTTTAAAAACAGGATTTAACCGATATTCGAAAGAAGACATATACTCTCTTGAAGAATATGCTTACGTTTGGAATATGTCGGGTGCTTCGTGGGATAAGGATTGGGAAATGAATCCTGCCGGAATGACGGAGCGCCCGATGAACGATAAACAAATCAAGTTATTGGAGAATATAAACAATATCCGCAGAAGTGTTTATGAAAAATTAAATGGATTTTTAAGTTCTTTTAAAGGAGATGCAAAAAATCGCTCAAAGGCGATATACAATTTTTTAATCGCTGAAAATATCGGAGAAAATTTAAGTTTTCTTTGCAGTTTTGAGGAAGAAAGGGGCAACAGATTCGAAGCGTCGGTTTTACGACAAAGTTGGGACTCCGTAATGGATGTTCTTAATTCGCTCGCGAGACTATATAACGGAAATATTTCGAGTAAGGATTATCACAGGGCTTTTTCTGTCTCCTGCAAGGCTATTGAAATTGCCAATATCCCTCAAATGCTTGATGAAGTAACGTTTGGTTCGGCTGACAGAATCAGGCCATCAAAACCTAAAATTGCAATAATTTTGGGTGCAAATCAAGGCGTTTTTCCGGATAACAAGGTAAAAAACGGTTTGCTGTCGGCTAAGGACAAGTGCAAACTTGAAGACAAAAATATTTTGTTAAACGATAATGCTGTTAAAAGCAGTGTAGAAGAAAATTATCTTGTTTATTCAATGGTCTGTTGTGCGATTGACAGGTCATATATTATGTATTCTGACAAGTCTTTATCGGGAGAGGCACTCGATCCGTCTGCTTTTATAACAACTCTAATTAACCGAAATAACGGTTTGGATGTTAAAAAGTATGAGCCGCTTAATAACGACGAGTTTTTGCCCGCAACTCCTGAAAGTTCGCTTTATTTGATGACGGGACTCTATGGCAAAGACTATGAAACCGTAAAGACTTCCCTTAAAAACAACGAGAAAGTTGAAGGAAAAGTAAAAAGTTTTGAAAAGAAAGGCTTCTTTGATAAATATCAAATAACTCCCGAAAATTCCAAGGCCTTATTCGGTAACAACATATATATTTCAGCCTCTAAATTTGATGATTTCCATTCTTGCCGCCTTATGTATTTCTTAAAGCACGGTCTTGGCAGCGGAAAAATCCGAAAAGCGGAAATTAACGTCATGCAAAGAGGAACGATGACCCACTATGTACTTGAAAAAATGGTCGATAGACATAAGAAGGCTCTTTGTGAATTAACCGAGGCGGAAATCAACATTGAGGTTGACCAACTTCTTAGTGAGTATATTGAGAATATAGCGGGAGGAAAAAATCTTTTAACCCCGAGGTTCAAGTTTATACTATCGCGTATTGCTCGCTCTACAAAAGATGTTGTAAAACATTTAGCAAAGGAATTTGCACAAAGTGGTTTTGAACCCAAATACTGTGAACTTCATATTTCTTCGAATGGCGATATCCCTGAACTTAGATTGCCTATTGATGACGGTGAAATGATTTTAACAGGAAAAATTGACCGAGTAGATACCTTTAAAAATACTGTCCGCATAGTTGACTATAAGACGGGCAGCAAAGAGTTTGCGCTCTCAGATACTCTTGTCGGCCTTAATATGCAGATGCTTATTTATCTCTATGCTCTTCTTAAAAGCGGCGGTAAACTTTTGGGCGAGGTCTCTGCGGGTGGAATTTTATATATGCCTGCACAGACTACCAACACGAAAAAGAACCTCACTATGAACGGGCTTATTCTTAATGATGATGAGATTATGACCGCAATGGATAGGGAAAGAGACGGCACCTATATTCCTAAATATAAGGCTGAAGGATCATCTTTCGCAGATGCTGAAACCTTTGATTTAATTTTTGAGAATATCGAAAGGTTAATTGTTCTAATGGGAGGCACAATTCGCAACGGAGATTTCTGCGCGGAACCGCAGGACGGTGTTAAGTCTAAGGCCTGCACATATTGTGATTTTGCCTCTGTTTGTCGAATGAGTGATTCTAAACACAGACGTGCAGAAAAGCATACGAACGAGGAGATTAAAGAAATATTGAAGGGGGGTAACGATAATGGAATTTAATCCCACACTTGAACAGTCGGATGCGATTGAGTCTTCTGAAAACACCTTGGTATCCGCAGCCGCAGGTTCGGGCAAAACCGCTGTTTTGGTTGCCAGAGTTATTAAAAAAATGTGTGACGAAAAAAATCCGCTTAACGTTGACCGAATGCTTATCGTTACCTTTACCAATGCAGCCGCAGCAGAGTTAAGATTGAGAATTGAAAAGGCGCTCAACGAAGAACTTGACCATAATCCGTACAGTTCTTTGCTTCAAAGACAAAAAATTCTGTTGCCTAATGCTAAAATCAGCACAATTGACTCGTTTTGCATTGATTTTGTAAGAGAAAATTTTGAACTTGCGGGAATTGACCCATCATTCAAAATAATAAGCAACTCTGATTATAAAATGCTTTTAAGCAGCGTTATTTCGCAGATTATTGAGGAAGAATTTAACTCCGGAAATACTCGGTTTTTAGAACTTCTTGAATATATCGGTGCCGATTACGATGACAGTAAATTATTTGAGACCATCAATAAAATTTTTTCTTACAGCAGGCAAATGCCTTATCCGGACAGGTGGATAGAGGGTGTATGCAAATTTTATGAAGATTTTGCAGAAGGCAAAAACAGAGTTTGCTTTGACGATGTTTTCAGCGAAGCAAAAATTCATATAAATGATGCCTATAAGTATATAAGCAAGTCGCTCGAAGCACTCGAATGTAATCTTGTTGCATATGAAAAATATATTGATAATATTTCTTATCTTAAAGAACTTTGTGAAAAACTTGCCAACGACATTTCGGCTAAAAACTGGGATAATGTTTATGATGCCGTTTCGACCTACAAGGCACCGTCATTCAAATCGCTTTCGGCAAAGAATAAAGATGAGTCATCAAATTATGCGGCGGCAATGAGGGATTGTGCTAAAAGTGAAATAGAAGCACTTAAACAGTTCTTTTATACCAAAGAATCAAATATTTTAGACGAGGTAAAAGAGGCCATTCCCCACATAAACAAAATGTCGGAACTTGTACTTTCTGTTTCAAGTCGGTTTGAGGAAGAAATGAGAACAAGGGGATTTATGACCTTTGCTATGGTCGAACAGACTGCTTTGCAAATTCTTACCCGGTATAAGGATGGCAAAATAGTTGCTGCTGACGGAATTGATAGATTTATAGGTCAATTTGATGAGGTCTTGGTTGATGAATATCAAGACACTAATGACCTTCAAGATACTCTTTTTAACGTCATTTCCGATAATCAAAAGAAACTGTTTTGTGTGGGTGATGCAAAGCAGAGCATCTATCGTTTCAGAGGTGCAAATCCAAATAATTTTATCAAAAAGAAAAAAATATACAAGTATAAAAATGATGAAAATAGATTTGGGCTTAGGGTTGACCTTTCGGGAAATTTCAGAAGCAGAAGGGAAATTTGTGACTATGTAAATGGGCTTTTTTCCTTTATTATGCACGAAGATACAGCCGATATAGAGTATGATGAAAGGGAAGTGCTTAAACCTTTAGAGGAGTTTTCACCGAATGAAACCACAAAGGTAGAAACCCACTTTATAGACCTTAATGCTGTCGATTTTGATGCTAACGGAATAGATGAACCCGATGATAAAATAAAAGCAATTAAAGCAGAAGGTAGAGTAATCGCTAAACTTATCCGCGATACCATCAATTCCGAGCCGTTTATTCACACCAAGGCGGGGCTAAGAAAGGCTGAATATGACGATATTGCCATACTGATGCGTTCTCCTGCAAACCGGGCACAAATAATTGCCGAGGAGATTCGTTCTTGCGGTATTCCGGTTGCCCTTCCGGGAAGTGCAGTTTTTGAAACCGATGAAGTAAAGACATTGATGGCTTTGCTTTCTGTTATCAATAATCCACGTGACGATATTGCGATGCTTACAGTATTAACGTCGCCGATATACGGATTTACCTTGGACGAAATTGCAGGCGTTAAGGGAGCATATTCGGGTGATAGACTTATTTCTGCTCTGACAAGGGCCGAGGATAATGCCAAGGTTGCCTCATTTCTTGCGGAACTTTCAGAATATCGTCAAAGAAACGTTATGTTAAAGGTTTCTGCACTAATTGACGAAATATTTGAAAGAACCAATTTTATCGGAATAGTTTCAAGAATGGATGATGGAGAAATCCGCAAGCAAAATCTACTGACTGTTAAAAATATAGCAGAAGAGTTTGAATCGGAGGGTAAACGAGATTTAAGAGAATTTATTACAGTTGTTGATTCTATCGACGATAACGATGCAAAAGCCGATAAGCCCTTTTGTAAGAATGCGGTCAGAATAATGACCATTCATTCCTCCAAAGGACTGCAATATCCCGTGTGCATACTTGCTGATACAGGAAGAGACATATCATTTATCGATTTAAAAAATACCTTGCTTATTGATGAACATTATGGTTTTTCTTTTAAGTATTTTGATGCTGATTCGTTAAATAATCAAAGCAACCTTTTAAGAATTTTGATGAGCGATTACGCGAGAAGAAAAACCGTTGCAGAGGAAATAAGGCTTTTATATGTCGCTCTCACAAGAGCCGAAGACAAATTACTAATTACGGGATGTTTTTCTAACCTTAAAAAAATGATTGACGGTTATCGCACTATGAATTTTGTTGAGAATGGCAGAATGACCCTTAGCCGATTTAAGGCTGTCAAGAATTTTGCAGAGTGGATTTTTGCAAATGAATTTTTTAGGGGTGCAGACCCATATTTGGCATATCTGGCGAAGGATATAAAACCCGATAATGTTTATACCGATTTGCCTAAAACAGATTCCTTTTATCAAGAGTCGGATTCTCCCGACCAAGTGCTTGCCGACCGACTTAAAGAAAATTACGCATATGTATATCCTTATGCAGAACTGTTAATGACCGAGGCCAAGGCAACCGTAACCGAAATTGTTCATAAGGCAGACATGTCAAAGTATGAATTTACCTCGCGCCCTGCCTTTATGAATGAGGGCGGCAGCAGTGGTGCCGAAAAAGGGCGTTCTACCCATAAATTTATGGAGTTTTGCGATTATGATGCAGCAGAAAAATCGGTTTCGGATGAGTGTAACAGACTTTATGAAAACGGCTATTTAACAGAGCAAGAGGCAGAAAGTGTCGACCGTGGGGTTATAGATGAGTTTTTCCACTCAGACCTTTATTGCAGAATAAGAAATTCTGCTGATGTTAGAAGGGAAATGAATTTCTTGTCAGAGTTTCCTGCACGTGCTATCAAGACGGATCTGCCTGAACAATTTGCCGATGAAAAGATTATTGTTCAAGGTGCGGTTGACCTGATGTTTGCCGAGGACGATGGTTTGGTTATTGTCGATTTTAAAACCGACCGAAACAAAGAGGAACAAGATTTAAAGGAGGCTTATGCAGAGCAACTTAAACTTTACGGCAGAGCGGTTGAGTTGTTGTATCAAAAGCCTGTCAAGGAACTCTACATTTATTCTTTCTCCCTTAAAAGGGAAATAAAATTATAAAAGCACAGTGGTTTCCACCGTGCTTTTATAATAATACGGGAGTTATTTGCTTGCCTTCAACGGCTTTGATGATTGTATCATATATTAAAGAATAGTCTGCTATGATTGATTTTTCCTTATTTATCGGGTCATCTTGCCTAAACGGTACAAAGTATATATTTTTGTAGTTTATAAGCATACCTATATTCTTTGCAGAACCACCCAAAGCATCGTTTGTTGCAATGGCAAGTACAACCGGTTTATTGTTCCTTAAATGTGCTTTTATTGCCATTGTTACTGTTGAATCGGTAATTCCGTTTGCTATTTTTGCCAGCGTGTTTCCCGTACAGGGGCATACGACTAATGCATCAAAAAGTTTTTTAGGTCCTATTGGTTCCGCTTCGGCGATGGAAGATATAATTTCTCTACCGCATATTGATTTTACCTCGTCTTTAAGGTTTTGTGCGTTAGTGAATCGCGTGTCGGTATTGTAAACGATTTCCGAGAAAATCGGTGTTATTTCGAATCCTTTTTCCTTTAAAACATAAATTTGCTCTACTGCTTCTTTTATTGTGCAAAATGAACCGCAAAGAGCAAAACCGATTTTTGAAAAACTCATTAAATCTCCTCTTTTAGCAGTTTGTTGTTTAAATCTTCAATAATACTTAATATGCTGTTCAAAAGGATTTTACCTGCAGTTTCAGGATATAACTTTTCGGGTATGGCCGGTGCATATATAACATTTAAACCATACTTTTGAGCAAAGTCAAGGTCGGTGCCGATACCTCCTGACGACAGTTCTACAACTATTCCGGTTACTCTTGTCAGTAAATCTGAGTTTAGGATAAGATGAGGTACAGTTTGAAAAACATACTTAAATCTGCCGATATTCTCTTTTAGTCTTTCATAGGATATATGCTCAAATACTTTGCTTTTTCCCATAAAAATATCTTTGGGATTTCGCGCGGTGAAACTTACGCGTGATCCCGCCGACTGTAAGCGGTCGGCAATTATTTTACCTATTCTTCCATAGCCAATTACAAGTGACTCGTGACCGAAAAAGGTTTCGTTCGACGCATTTGCTGCATAAAGCAGGGCGCCTTCGGCAGATGGAATTGCGTTTTGACTGACGAAAGGTTCGTATTTATTTATATCAAAACAGTTATAATCTGTTGCATTATAATTGCAGGTAATTACAAGTGATTTTTTGTCAATTCTCTCAAACAGTTCTCTGTCCGAAATATCCCTACCCTCAATATTTAAAATTCCTTTTTTAAAGGAGGGGATAGGAAGTACGATAATTTCAGATTCAATAATATCGGGGATTGAATCGGAGTTTTTGTAGTGTTTTACCGAATAGCCCTGCTCTTTAAGACCTTGGGCAAGAACTGAATGGCGGTACGAGGATGCTAAAATTGTTATTGACATAAAATCACCGACAACGAAAAAAGTATTTACAATACAGTTTATGTCGTAGTCGGTATGGGGTTACCTTATTTTGTTTGCTATTTCAAATAATTGTTTTCGATTATTAAGTTGGGGGTCACAGATAACATAATTTAACAGAGTTTTCAGTGCACAACCTATCTCTTTTCCGCTAAAAGATAGTTTAGCAAGGTCATCTCCGTTAATTGCAAGATGTGAGATTTTGTACGGTTCATTATTTGATGAAATATCATTATATAGTGAACAAATCTTTGCATAATCAAAATCACTTAAAAAGTGTTTGAGTACTTTCAGGTATTGCTCTTCGATTTCTGCGCTGTGGCAGGAAAGAGATGCTTTCAACTCTTGCTTTGAGGCGGGCAGGGGGGAGAGAGAAATGCTCTCAAACAGTTTAATCGTGTTAAGCAGGTTCTTATCGGGTTTTAAAGTTGATGTGATTTTGTCAAAATCATATTCAGTAGAAAAAATCAGCGCCGCCATACGTATCGAACCGTCAAGCCTTGATAAATCGCAGAATGGTTTAACTACACGGTTAATTCCAAAAGGCTTTAAATACCCCAAATTGATGAATTTTAGAAAGACAGACGGATTATCGCCGCAGGAGAGTTTTTTAAGTTCGCTGAGCACACGTTCTCCGCTAAGTTTTGAAACTGTATTTCCGTAATTATAGGCGGCTTTTAAGGTCTTTTCGTCTATTTTGAAATTTAGCACCGATGAAAATCTGAATGCACGAAGAATTCTGAGAGCATCTTCAAAAAATCTTTCTTCGGGATTACCTACGGCACGAATTATTTTTTCTTTGAGGTCTTTTATTCCGTCAAAACAGTCTAAAATGCCAAATTGCGGGTTGTATGCAAGTGCGTTGATTGTAAAATCACGGCGTGATAAATCTTTTTTTATGTCTTTTTCAAATGCAACCGAGTCGGGATGCCTTGAATCATCATAGCCGGATTCACTTCGGTATGTTGTTACCTCAATGGGCTTGCCTTCAATTATCACTGTAACCGTACCGTGCTTTATTCCGGTGGGAATGGCATTGTCAAATATGCCGAGAATATCTTCTGGCAGGGCATTAGTTGCAATATCAATATCAAAGCAATCTCGGTTTAAAAGTGCGTCTCTCACAGAACCGCCGACAAACCAAGCCTCATAACCGCAGTCTTCAATTTTCTTAAAACAGATATCTGCATAATCAGGAAATACAATTTTCATAAACTGCTCCAAAATAAGGGTTTATTTTTTCAAAAAAAGTGATATAATATTTTTAAGTTATGGTTTAATAATTGTTTTAAATGATTTGAGGTTGCTGTTATGAAAGAAATTCGCGATACCGATAAATTGTTAATCGGCGTTAAACGTATTCATATGATTGGTATAGGCGGTTCGGGAATGTGCCCGATTGCGGAAATTCTTAATAAGAAGGGATATATCTTAACGGGCTCCGATAATAATGAAGGGGACACCCTTAACAGAATTAGAAATCTTGGTATTAAGGTATTTATGGGCCATGCCGCCGAAAATGTTAGAGGTGCAGATCTTGTGGTATATTCGGCAGCAATTGGAAAAGATAATCCCGAAAGAGTGGAAGCCGAAAAAATAAGTCGGATCGTAGCCATGTCGTTCTGTGAGCCAAGGAG
>JAZNJE010000134.1:0-4807 GCA_045577905.1 Acutalibacteraceae bacterium
GATACAAGTGCTTGTCCTATACCTTCCCGTCTGCATTCTTCTTTTACTCCAAGATTTGCGATATACCCTTCATCAAGGGAGGTCAAAAGACCCACATATCCGACGGTCTTTCGGTTCTTGACATAAACCAGAATTTCGGCACCTTCCTCGACGGAAGAAAGAATCGCCGATTCGCTCCAAGGGGAAGAAAAGCACTCTTTTTCAATTTTTGCAATTTCTTTTTCGTCGCCCTTTATAAATCTTCTTATCATATTATTCCGTCCTCGGAAAGTTCGTCTATTCCCTTGATTATTTCGTCACGGCATATTCTGTATTGGTCAATGCCGAGACCGTAAGGGTCGGGTATGCCGAGTACGTAAACCTTCATTTTATCTATGCCGAGTCCTTCAAGCAGGTCGGCATGTGAGGACGACATCGTGATAAAAACCGAGTTTTCGTCAATATCGGCATAGGTCAGTTGCCTCGATATGTGGTCGGAAATATCAATGCCGACCTCTTTCATTGCCATAACGCTGTTTTCACTAACGCCGGAGCCGTCGGCGGCAAGACCGCGGCTGATAATATCAATGTCCTTTCGGCCTTTGCTCCTTAAATAGCCCTCTGCCATAGGACTGCGACAGGTGTTGCCCGTACAAACAAAAATAATTTTTTTCATCAGTCTTTTGCCTCATACCAACTGTTGCCTGAATGAACGTCGGCTGTCAGTTCGACCGACATCGAAGCGGCGTTCTGCATTTCTTCTTTCAGTATTTTGCCTACCCTGTCGGCAAGTTCGTTTTTGCACTCAATAATCAGTTCGTCGTGGACTTGAAGAATGAGTTTGGCGTCAAGTTGTTCATTTTTAAGTCTATTAAATACATTTATCATGGCGATTTTAATGATATCTGCGGCAGTGCCCTGAATAGGTGCGTTTCGCGCAACCCTTTCGCCAAAGGCACGTAGAGCCCCGTTAGAACTTGTAAGTTCGGGCAAATATCTTCTTCTTCCGAAAACGGTTGTTACAAAACCGTCCCTTTTTGCGGCTTCAATGGTGTTGTGCATAAAACGGTCAACCCCCTTAAAGGTCGCAAGATAGTTCTCGATATACTGTTTTGCTTCGTAATTTTTTACGCCTATGTCCTTTGCGAGGGAGAAGGCGCCTATTCCGTAAACGATGCCGAAATTAACCGCCTTTGCACGGCTTCGGAGTATGGGTGTTACCATATCAAGGGGAAGATTGAAGACTTCGGCGGCGGTACGGGTGTGAATATCAACCCCCGAATTGAAGGCATCACACATAACGGGGTCGGCCGCCATATGGGCCAAAACGCGAAGTTCAATTTGACTGTAATCGGCATCCACAAGGGTATAACCCTCTTTTGCTATAAAAAACTTTCTAAACTCTCTGCCTTCGGCAGTACGCACAGGGATGTTTTGCAGATTGGGTTCAAGGGAACTTATTCTGCCTGTTCGGGTTTCGGTTTGATTAAAGGTAGAGTGAATTCTGCCATCCTCGGACACCGCCGAAATGAGAGAATCGCAGTAGGTTGATTTTAACTTTGCAAGTGTGCGGTAAGAAAGCAGCAGATCGATAACGGGATGTTGGTCGCGAAGGTCCTCTAAAACCTCTGCGTTGGTAGAGTATCCGCTTTTGGTTTTCTTCTTTGCGGGAAGTCCGAGTTTCTCAAAAAGGGCAACCCCGAGTTGTTTCGGAGAGTTCAGATTGAAACTAAAACCGCAAAGAGAATAGATTTCCTTTTCAAGTTCGGCAATTCTGACCGAAAGTGTCTCGCCGTGAAGGGTCAAGGCATTCTTGTCAATCAAGACCCCTTCTGCTTCCATATCGCCGAGAACGGTGGCGAGGGGAAGTTCAATGTCTGAAAGCAGTTTTTCCTGGCCGCAGGAAACAAGTTCTTTTTCAAGTCGGTCACAAACAGAGGTCAAAAGAAGTGCCGAGAAAACCTCCTCGTCTTTTTCTGCCCCCGTGACCGAGTTTGCACCATATTCGGCTGCCAATCTCGAAAGTTCATAAGAATTTGACGAGGGATTGCAAAGATAACCTGCAAGCATTGCGTCAAAAACAACATTTTGCAGTTCCACACCCATCTCTTTTGCGAATTTATAAAGATTTTTCGCATCATAGACCCTTTTTTCTATTGTTTTGTCGGATAAAAGGGAAAGGGCGGCAGACTCGTCTATAAGGGCAATATTTTCGCCGTCGCTTACCGCAAAACCGCCTTCGGTTTTGAGCAAATCAACACTTTTTATATCTTTCATCAAAAATTCGGTAGAAGAAATAACCTCTGCCGAAATTGTATCGTTCGGACTGTCGCAGACGGCTGAATTTGGGTCTATTCCCATTCTTTCCATAAGACGGAAAAGTTCCAAATCGGTCATAAAAGCCGCAACCCTGCCCAAATCGCATTTTTCGGTAAGATAATCGTTGGGATTCAGGCTTATTGGTGCAGACCTCGATATTGTTCCGAGCCAACGGCTGAAAAAGGCGTTTTCTTTATCTACTTGGAGTTTGGCACGAACGCCCTCTTTAATGTCAAGTTCGGAGAGGTGCTCATAGATATAGTCAATACTTCCAAATCTTGAAATAAGGTCGGTGGCAGTCTTTTCTCCCACACCCGCAACACCGGGAATATTGTCGGAGGAGTCGCCCATAAGGGCTTTTAGTTCAACCATCTGTTCGGGCGCAAGACCGTACTTATCGAAAAGGGCGGCTTTGTCATAGTTTACTATTTCGGGTCCGCCCATTTTGGTTGTGGCAAGAACGACCCGCACCTTGTCGCTTATAAGTTGCAGGGCATCGCGGTCTCCCGTCGCAATGGTGCAGTCGCAGTCGTTTTGTTCACACATAGCGGCAAGGGTGCCTAAAATATCGTCGGCTTCATATCTCGGGCACTCCAAAACCTTATAGCCCATCAGTTTGAGCCATTCCTTTACGGGGGCAAACTGCTCCAACAGTTCGGGGGGAGAGGGATGTCTGCCGGCCTTATATTCTCCGTACTTTTCGTGACGGAAGGTGGGAACTTTAAGGTCAAAGGCAACGGCGATACCGTCGGGATTTTCGGCTTCTTTAAGGCGGTTAAGAATGGTTATAAAACCGTAAACGGCGTTGGTAAACCGACCGTCCTTTGTGGACAGCAGTTTAATTCCGTAAAAAGCACGGTTTATAATACTGTTTCCGTCTATTGCCAGAAGTTTCATAAAAAACTGACCCCAATATATAATATTTATTTTATTATACCAAATAGTAAGATAAATGTCATTATAATTTTTAATGTTTGACAATATTTTTTTGATAATATATAATCAATCTTATGAAAATAGGTAACTTGGAAATTAAAGGATACGCAGCCCTTGCGCCGATGGCAGGAGTAGCCGACCGAGCGATGAGGGAAATATGTGACGGTTTTAACGCCGCTTATTCGGTGGGAGAACTGACCAGCGCCAAGGCAATATGCCTTGGCGACCGCAAGTCGCCCCTATTGCTCGAAAAGGGAAATGTGGGCATCTTCGGGAGTCAACTTTTCGGATACGAACCCGAAATAATGGCAGAAGCCGCCCGTGTTGCCGAGAGCCTGAGTCCCGATTTTATAGATATAAATATGGGATGTCCTGCTCCGAAGGTTGCCAACAATAAGGGTGGAAGCGGACTTTTAAGGGAGCCTCGTTTGGTCGGCCAAATTGTGGATGCCGTCGTTAAAGCAGTAAAAATTCCCGTTACGGTAAAAATTCGCTCCGGTTGGGATGAGGAGAGCAAAAACGCTGTACAAATCGCAAAAATATGTGAGGATTCGGGTGCTTCTGCAATAACCGTTCACGGCAGAACGAGGGTCCAGATGTATGCACCGCCCTGCGACCTTGATATAATAAAGGCGGTCAAGTCGGCGGTTAAAATTCCCGTTATCGGAAACGGAGATATAACCGACGGAAAATCTGCAAAATATATGTATGACTATACAGGTTGCGACCTTGTTATGGTGGGCAGAGCCGCTAATGGTCAGCCGTGGATTTTCGACGAGATAAACACCTATATGCAAAGCGGTGTAATAAAGCCTGCCCCTAGTCTTGCCGAAAGAATGAAAATACTTCAAAAACAAATCGAACTGATGAGGCTTTATAAAGGAGATAAAACGGCACTTTTAGAGGCGAGAAAGCATACGGCGTGGTATATGAAAGGGCTTCGCGGTGCGGCCGAACTCAGAAGAATGTGCGGAGAAATCAATAGTTTTTGTGACCTTGAAAGAATCATTCAAAAAGCACTTGCCGACGGCGAAGATTTGTGATAAAATGTAGTGGTTAAAAAATCTGTTTTTAGGAGATATTTACATGTCGGGACATTCAAAATGGAATAATATTAAGAGAAAAAAGGAAAAGACAGATGCCGCAAAAGCAAAAGTATTTACAAAAATAGGAAGAGAAATTTCGGTAATAGTTAAGGCGGGAGGACCTAACCCGCAGGAAAATTCAAAATTAAAGGATGCTATTGCAAAGGCAAAGGCGGCAAATGTTCCTAACGAGAATATTGAACGCATTATAAAAAAGGCGGCAGGAGAAGGCGGAGCCGACAATTATGAGGAGTTAATCTATGAGGGATACGGTCCCGCAGGTATCGCGGTGGTTGTTGAAACCCTGACCGATAATCGTAACAGAACGGCGGGAGAAATGCGCCATTATTTCGATAAATGTGGCGGAAACCTCGGTCAGTCGGGTTCGGTTATGTTCATGTTTGACCGCAAAGGACAAATTGTTATCGAGGCAGAGGGTTTGACCGAAGACAAGGTTATGGATGATGCTCTTGAAGCAGGAGCAGAGG
>JAZNJE010000135.1:0-6950 GCA_045577905.1 Acutalibacteraceae bacterium
CCCCAGGGTAAAATTTGGGAGTTGGCCGACCCCGTGGTGTCCCCCGCCTATACCGACGGCCTGGTGGGCACCCCCAATGAGTTAAAATTGAAATATTTAGCGGATAATGATTTTGCTGATTTGAGCGGAGAAGCCTTGAAAGAAGCGATTTCAAAACGCATCAAAGAAAAGAATGACAATTTGGTGGGTAACATGGCGTCTCAAGGAACAACACCGAGACAGTTGACTGACCTTATCGGTTCGCTCTGTGACCTTACCTCAGGTTCGGGCGACAAGGGTACGCCTGTAGTATTCATTCAAGGTTACTTTGATAACTACACAAACGAATAGCGACAAAAAAGACCGCATCAAGCGGTCTTTTTTTATGGTTCAAAATCTTCAAATATCACTGTACTCTTTTCCTTTTCTGCCTTTTTCATCTCTTCAGGACTTCTTACCGTCCAAAGAAAGGTTTTCATATTCCAAAAATACTTTGCAAGGCGATAGGAAATGAATTTTGCATCAAGATGGTTAAAGGCAACAAAATCAGGTTGAGTTATAATATTAAAGGACATTAACGACAAGACTACCCGCTGAATAAGGGGCAGATTATCGCCCGACTTAAAGAAATTCTGCGACAGTTGTCCCCTCACTACATCCCTTCTGTTCTTTTTAAACCACAAAAGTGTGCGAGGGTCAAAAGATTCTATACACCACTCCCCCTTGTAATTTCTCATTTCGTAGTTTAAGGTATTTGCCAAGAAGGCTGAATTACTGCCGAAATGCTTCATTTCAATTAAAAGTGGTACCTTGCCGTCAACAACCTCTAAAACCTCTGCGAGGGTTGGAATTTCCTCCTCGCTTCCAAAGATTTTTCTTCCCTTCAACTCGGCAAGAGACAGTTTCTCAACGATAAGGTCATCTCCCGTTGTTCTTTTTAAAGAATTATCGTGAACCACAACGATTTTAGCATCGTTGGTGACGTGGACATCTAGTTCAATCGCATATCCTTTTTCTACCGCCGCACGAAAGGCAGACAAACTGTTTTCGGGGCGGTTTTGATTATGAAGGCCTCTGTGAGCATAACGCTTTTTCATAAATTTTTCGGTAGGTTTGTAGTTTTCTCTGCCCGAAATTGCAGCAATAAGAAAAATTATCAGTAAAAGTATTAAACCGACCGCCATTGCTAAAACGAACCTTAACATATATTAGTCCTCCGCATCAAAGGCTTCCAAGCCGCGTTTCGCCTCTATTTTAGAGTCTCCATGCCGAACGAAAAGCATTGTTACAAAAGCAAGCGCAACAAACACCGCCGAATAAAGGAATAATAATTTGTAACTGATATATTGAACAAGGGCTCCTGCTAAAACAGGGGTTATTATCTGTGCCGACATTGAGAATGTGTAGTATAGCCCCGTAAATTTACCTATATCGCTACCCTTACACATTTCAACAACCATAGGCAGACTGTTTACATTGATTGCCGCCCACGACATACCGACAAGAGAGAAAATCAGATACAAAAAGGGACTGAACGAATGATAGAAAAGGGTAAAAACAAAACCCGAAAAGAAGGATAAAGCAAGTATAGTAACACCGATTTGTATAGTCCTTTTTCTTCCGATTCGGCTTGCCAGATTGCCGACCGGAATATAACTTATTATAGCAACCACCGTTGCAATCATAACGCAGGTGGCGGCAGGACCGTCGTTCATCTGCCACTCTACCTCTGCAAACTTAGTAAACCATGTTGTTACACCGTTATATCCAATAAACCAAAACGCAATAGAGAAAAGCAAAAAAGCAAGGCTCTTTTTAACAGATGCGGGCAAAACCGAAGTGTTTTCATCCACGCGTATCGACAAATCTTCCTCCGGATGTGCCATTTCGTATTCCTGCTGTTTTTTAAGGAGTTTAGGCTCATTTACAAAGAATACTATAACAAGCATTGCAAGGAGCATAATACCTCCGATAATTAAAAATACGGGGAAGTAATTTTTATGCGCATTAAGGTCATCACCTGCGGGAAAGAGGATTGCTGCAATACCTAAATACAGTACACCTCCGACCGCACCCATAAGGTTTATAATAGCGTTTGCCTTACTGCGAAGAGGTTTCGGCGTAACGTCGGGCATAAGTGCAACCGCAGGGCTTCTGTAAATGCCCATCGACATTAAAGTTAGTGCCAAAAGAACAATAAAAGCGATAATTTTCCAAGAAGTGGGGGCTGAATAATAACTGTTGTCAAGAAGCGGCAGGAAGAACATAAAGAACACTGCCATTAAGGTTCCCGCCACTATATAGGGGCGGCGCTTTCCCAAGGGGCTTTTGCATCTGTCTGACAGTCCGCCAAAAAACGGCAATAAAAATACCGCGATAACATTATCTGCCGCCATAATTATACCGGTTGCCGTTTCAGGTATATTGAATGTATTGGTTAAGATTTTAGGCATAATAGCATCATACATCTGCCAAAAAGCAGAGATAGATAAAAATGCAAAGCCGACAAGTACCGTCTTTTTTGTATCAAGCCTCATAGAGTTTTCTCCTATCGTATTACTAAATAAATTATATATCAAGCCGGATGTTTTGTCTATATTTTTTGTACCTTTACAATCTGCCTCTATGTAGGTTGTGCAGTTTTGGGCAGTATTATAATGTAGGTTTGACAAAATAAAGCAACCCTCTTTTGACTAACTGCCGTCTCAAAGATAATAGCAAAACACAGTATATCCGTGTTTTATAATTTGTGCAGTTTTTCATACAGCCGTTCGGCGGTACTGAAAATTTGCGCAGTTTCCGATTCGTCGGCCGTGTTTAGTTTTTTCTTGCTCGGTTTACCCCAAATATTAAATATACTCGGTCCAAGCCAGGTTTTACATTCAGTCTCTACGAAAAAACCTTCTGCAATCGACTCAACCGCCTTTTCGACCCTCATAAAAATCACCTTCATTGGATGCTTTATAAGGGCAAAAACAATTTTCGGGTAATGGTTTGTGATTTTTGTGAAAGTGATTCCGGGATGGGCTACCGCCAAACCTACATCCTTTTCATTTTTGAAGAGTTCAAAAAGAGAAAACATTAAATACCTCTTTGAGTTGCCGTATATTTTTGCCGAAGATTTTTTGCCCGAAAAGTCTATATTGTCGGCCTTTGTTTTTGAGTAGTTGTGGGCAATACTGCCTACGGCAACCACCCTTCCCTTTACCTCCTTTAAGGTGGGCAAAAGTTTTTTAATCATATAGTAGGGATAAAGGAAATTGATTTCAAAAACATTTATAAGACCGCTTTGTCCTACCGCTTTTGGAATGCTGTATGCTCCCGCGTTTGACAGAAAAATATCCGGTTTTAGGGCAATCAGTTCTTGGGTTGCAGATTTTACGGATGAAAAATCGGCAAAATCTAAATGCACAAGGATAATTTTTATATCGGGGCGGTACGCCTCTAACTCCGCCTTATGTTCGAGTGAGAGTTTTTCGTTACGGTCACAAAGGATTAGATTTCCCCCGAGGCTTGCTATTTTTTTGCAAACCGCTCTACCTATACCGCCCGTGCTTCCCGTTACGGCAACCGTCTTACCGACCAAGGTTCTTTCCATAATATCCCCTCTTTCCTATATAATTTACTACAAAACCGACCGCCTTTCAAGTCTTGTTTAAAGCCAAACACAAAGGAGTGCCCCAAAGAGCACCCCTTAATTTTAAGTTACTGAACATTTAAAACATCGTCGTATTTTTTGAAGGCATCATATACCGCCGAATAATCGTTACCGCTTGGCTCATAACATTTTTTGGTTTCAAGCCTTTGGGTTGCTTCCATAACCGAGCCAAAAGCACCTGCACCTACACCTGCCAAAATCGCCGAACCGAGACAAGCCGTTTCACCGATTTTTAGAGTGGTCAGTTTTTTGCCCGTGATATCTGCCTTCATTTGGCACCAGAGACTGCTTTTAGCACCTCCGCCCATAATTCTGATTTCATCAACGGGAACACCCAAATAGTCAAGGTTTGCTTTTAACATACAAGCCACCGATTCCATAATGCTCCTTGCAAAATGGGCGGGTGTATGCTCTGTTGTAATACCCGTAAATGAACCGCGTGCGACGGGGTTGTATTTTGGCATAGTAGAACCGCAGAGATATGGTAAAAAGGTAACGCCCTCGCACCCGATTGCAACCTTCTCCGCCATCTCGTCTATTTCACGGAAGGTGTTGTTCGGCAAAAATGACTTTTGGAACCATTTGAGAGCCATTCCTGCGGTTGGACTCCAAGAAAGCAGGGCATATTTTCCGTCATAGTTGTAGTGGCAGGGAACAAAAGAATCCTCTCTGAATTCGGGGATACTGTCGCTCGGCATAAAAATTGCCATTGTTGTTCCGGTCATTTCACTTATTATACCGCTTTTAATTACACCTGCACCGACGGCACCTGCCACCTGGTCCATAGCCGAGGTTACTATTTTTATGCCCTCGTATTCCCCCACAACCTTCGCACTATCAAGAAGTTCGGGAAGTTTTTTTCTGTCTATGCCTATAAAATCAAGCATCTCTCCCCACCAATCGCCCTTTACTATATCAAAATAAAGGCTTGACGATTGAAGGGTCTTTTCGGTAACGAATTTTCCCGTTAATTTATAAATTAGATAATCTTCAAGCAAAAAGATTTTTTCTGTTTTTTTCCACACATCGGGAGCATTTTTCTTGACCCAAAGTAGTTTTGATGCAGGCCAAGTTGCTGTAACCTCGGGTTGCCCCGTTACTTCATAAACCTTTTTTCTGCCAAAGTGACGGTTAATTTCCTCGGCCTCAGCAACCGCACGATTATCAAGCCAAACGATTGCATCGCAAACAGGATTTCCGTCCCTGTCGGCTAAAATCAAGGTTTCACACTGGGTGTCGATAGCAAGAGCATCTACCTTTTCGTTGTCGGTCGCCGATTTGATGGCATTCTTCAAAAGGTCAAAATATCCTTCTGCGGGATATTCCACCCTATCCCCCTCTTGTTTTAGGGTATAGTCTTGAAGAGATGAACCGAGTTCGTTAAAATCCGAGTCAAAAAGCACTGATTTTACAGATGTTGTTCCAAAATCAATTCCAAGTAAATTCATAAAATTCACCTTAAATAAAATATTTTAAATAGGGATTATTCTCTTTTTCTTCGCCGACGGTGGTTTGCGTACCGTGCCCCGGCAAAAGTATTGTATCATCGGGAAGACTCATTATTCTGTCGAGGGTGCCGGCAAATTCGGTATTGTCTGCCGTTGGCAAATCAGTTCTACCAACCGAGTTTTTAAAAACGGTATCCCCACAAAAGAGAATGTTACCGAAAAGATAAGAAACCGAGCCTTTTGTATGCCCGGGTGTATGAATGACCGTGATTTTTTCATCACCAAGCGGAATTTCCTCTTTATCGGAAAGCAAAATATCGGGCGTAATGGCAATCTTTTCTGATGCCCACGCACCCGAAAGATTGATACTGTTGTCCAAGAAGCCTTCGGCTTCAAAAACACCTCCAAACACCGCATTTTCCCATATTTTAACTAACGCAGGAACCCCGCTTATATGGTCAAAATGGCAGTGTGTAAGCAAGACTGCCTTTTGTGATTTTCTTATATTATCACGGCAAAAATCTATTATTTCTTTTGTTTCTTCTCCGGGGTCAATTATTACAGCAAAGTCCTCTCCCGACAGAAGGTAACAGTTGGTTCCGTAACGCGGTGTTACCGCTTTTCTTATTTCCATATCAGTAAAATCTCGCAACCTCTTCTTCGGGTGCTGACGTCTTGGCTACCGAAACCGCCTTCAAGATGGGGCCCTTTGAACGGTAAAGGGGGTGGTTTCCGACGGTAAATTTGAAAGTAACGTTTACCCATTCGTTAGAATTCAGTCCCTTTGCACCGGACCAATCGCAAGCAATTCCGCAATACTGAATATCGTCAGCACAGCAGGTCATAACGTGGCGGCCTACCACAAATGTATCGTCGGGGATTTTTCCGTCCCTTGCCACTATGCCCTTAAATTTAAGGGTTTTGCCTACATATTTTGACATATCGTTCATCATATCCTGAAACCAAAGAGCATAATCTTTATCCGCAATTTCTATAACATCGGCATTCATATCAAAGGGCAGTGGGTCAACAATATCGTCATATTTTACATATCCACTGTTAAACTCATAAGCAATATCTGCCCTGCGTGTTATGGCTCTTACAATTTTATGCAAGGGCATAATATCTGCCTTCTCGTCAACCCGATTAAACACAATAAGTTCTGCCGTATTAAATTTGTCAAAAACAAGATTTCTCATATTAGCATTATAGGTCTCTATTGTGTTTGAATCAACAAAGCAAAACTCCTGATTTATCACAAAAGACTTCGGAAGCGCTTTAAACAAATCAGATAAAAGCCACATTCCGTTATACTCTATAATGACTCTTTCGGCATTATGCTTTTTTAAAAGAGCCAACATATTTTCGGCAGTGAGTTGGCTTTTATCCTCAATTACCTCAATAAAGACATTCTTACTCGGATAATTTTCGATATTATATTCTTCTATCCCCTCCTCGCAAAGAAGGACCAATGTCCTCTCCCCTGAGTTAAAGCGTTTGTCTGCAAGGGTTTCATCGATAAACTTGGTTTTTCCCGACTCCAAAAAGCCGGTAAACAGATAAACCGGTATATCCTTCATTTATATCACCTTAATGTAAAGAGTTCTGCAACGGCTTCCTCGTTCAGTTTGGAACCGATAACACAAAGTCTGCCTATTATGTCGGCAGGGCCGGTTCTTATATCGGCCTCTCCCGGAACATAGTCGAAATGAATCCACTTTCCGCAGGTGCAAGGCACAATACCCTTTGCACGAAGCACAAGACCGTACTTTTCCTCATTGGAAAGTTCCTTTAATGCATTTTCTATCTGCTCTCTTGTAAATGCCTTTGCCGTTTCCCTGCCGAAGGAGGTAAAGACCTCGTCG
>JAZNJE010000136.1:0-5218 GCA_045577905.1 Acutalibacteraceae bacterium
CCTGATATAAAGGGACAGATTATCTGTCTTGTAGGCCCTCCCGGTGTGGGAAAGACCTCTATTGCAAAAACCATTGCCGAATGTATGGGCAGGCGGTTTGCGAGAATTTCTCTCGGCGGTATCAGTGACGAAGCCGAAATCAGAGGCCACAGAAAAACATATATTGGCGCAATGCCCGGTAAAATCATTTCGGCAATCAAGGATGCAAAAAGTTCAAATCCCCTCATTCTTCTCGATGAAATAGACAAACTTGGACACGATTATAAGGGCGACCCCTCTGCCGCACTTTTGGAGGTGCTTGACGGAGAGCAGAATGACACATTTACTGACCATTTTGTGGATATGCCCTTTGATTTAAGCCACGTGGTATTTATTACTACCGCAAATACCGAGGCAACAATTCCCGAGCCCCTTCGTGACCGGATGGAAATTATCGAACTGACAAGTTATACAAGGGAAGAAAAGTTCCATATTGCAAAGAAGCATCTTGTAAAAAGGCAGATTCAATCAAATGGGCTAAGCGGCAGACAAATAAAGTTTACCGACTCCGCATTATATTCGCTTGTTGATTTCTATACAAGAGAGGCGGGAGTCAGAAGGTTGGAAAGGGAGATAGCCTCTCTTTGCAGAAAATCGGCAAAAATCATCGCCGAGGGTAAGCGTAAGCAGGTAACTGTGACCGACGAATTTGTAGAACAGTTTTTAGGTAAAAGGCGATACACCCCTGAACAAATATTAAAAAGGGATGAGGTTGGAATTATTAACGGCCTTGCATGGACATCGGTCGGAGGAGAGGTGATGCAGTTAGAGGTTGCAGCCTTAAAGGGAGACGGCAAACTGATTTTGACGGGTTCGCTCGGAGATGTTATGCAGGAGTCCGCAAAGGCGGCAGTATCGTATGTCAGAGCCTCTGCCGAAAGGTATAATATCCCTGCCGATTTCTATAAAAATTATGATATCCACATTCACGCTACCGAGGGTGCAGTTCCCAAGGACGGGCCTTCCGCAGGTATTACAATAGCCACTGCACTGGTTTCGGCCCTTACGGGAAGGGCGGTAAAAAGGGATGTGGCAATGACGGGTGAGGTTACCTTGAAGGGCAGGGTGCAGAGGATAGGCGGCCTTAAAGAAAAGAGTATGGCGGCATATCGTGCAGGAGTAAAAACGGTGTTTATACCCAAATCAAATGAGCCTGATATTGCAGAACTTGACGAAACGGTACGCCAGAATGTACGATTTGTAACGGCAGAAAATGCTGACGAGGTAATCGAACAGGCATTATGTCCTACGGATAACGCCTTTAAGGAAATTGTCCGACCGGATACGAAAAAATATGACACATCGGCTGTTATAAGCCAGTAGGAGTATTATGAATTTCAGTAATGTTGTTTTTGAAAAGGCATTCGGAACTGCGTCGCAACTTGACCAATCAACCATACCCGAATTTTGCTTTTCGGGAAGAAGTAATGTCGGTAAAAGTTCCTTGATAAACAAACTTGTCGGCAGAAAGTCACTTGCCCGTGTCAGTGGAAAACCCGGAAAAACCGTTACGGTTAATTTTTACCGAGCAGATAATATAAGAATTGTTGACCTGCCGGGTTACGGTTATGCCAAGGTGCCTTTTTCGGAGCGCGACCGTTGGTCGGACCTTATGGAAGGATATTTTAAATCCGACCGCAATATCCGAATGGTTTTTGCTCTTATAGATATGAGGCATCCGCCGACTGCACACGATATGGCGATGCTCGATTTTCTTTACCAAACCGAAATTCCTTACGCGATAGTTTTAACCAAGAGTGACAAACTTAACCGCAAAGAGTATAATGAACGAATGGAAAGAATTTCGTCAGAACTTGGCGAATACGGTGTGGGGGTAGATATAATACCTTTTTCGGCTATGAACGGAGAGGGCGTTGATCGACTAACCGCTATTATTGAAGGAGAAATGTAAATGTTAAGCGACAGTTATTCGATAAATGAAAGGGGACACCTTTGCCTCGGCGGTGTTGATGCCGTTGAACTTGCAAAGGAATACAGTACCCCTCTGTACGTATTCGATGAGGACTCAATCCGTGACAATTGCAGAGCCTATGTAAACGCCTTTCGTGATTATTATGAGGGCGAGGCAAAGGTGCTTTATGCAAGTAAGGCGTTTTCTTGCAAGGAAATGTACCGTATTATTAAAAGCGAAAATATGGGTTGCGATGTAGTGTCGGCAGGAGAACTTTATACCGCCTTGGAATCAGGGTTTATCCCCGATGATATCTATTTTCATGGCAATAACAAAACCGACGAAGAACTTGCCTTCGCGCTCGACAGTAAAATCGGCAGAATAGTTGTTGACAATATAACTGAGTTGCATACCCTTAACCGTATTGCGCAAGAAAAGGGTGTGGTTGCCGATATTCTGTTCAGAATTAAACCGGGTATCGACGCACATACCCATAGTTTTATACAAACGGGACAGATTGACTCAAAGTTCGGATTTGCCCTCGAAAACGGGGAGGCGTTTGCCGCCGCAGAGGAAACGCTAAACCTATCTAATGTTCGCCTTGTTGGAATTCACTGCCATATCGGTTCGCAGATTTTTGAAACCGAACCGTTCAGAATGGCAGCAGAGGTAATGCTCGGCTTTGAAAAGAAGATTTTAGACGAACTCGGCATAAAAATATTCGAGGTTAACTTCGGCGGAGGTTACGGAATTAAATATCTTAAAACCGACCGTCCTGTAAAAACAGAGGAAAGCATAAGAATTTTGGCAGAAGCGGTAAAGGAAAATTGCCAAAAACTAAATCTACCGCTTCCCAAAATCATCATTGAGCCGGGCAGAAGTATAGTTGGTGTGGGAACGTTGACCCTTTACACCGTCGGATCGGTTAAAGAGATAAAGGGGGTTCGCACCTATATTTCGGTTGACGGAGGTATGTCTGACAATCCCCGTTTTGCCCTTTATAATGCCGACTATGAAATAGTGGTTGCTAACAAAGCGGATAAACCCAGAAACAGAAAGGTTACGGTTGCAGGAAAGTGCTGCGAATCGGGAGATCTCACACAACAGGACACAATGGTTCAGGAAGCAGAGGCAGGGGATATACTTGCCGTGCTTGCAACGGGCGCCTACAACTACTCAATGGCGAGCAATTATAACCGAATTCCGCGTCCCGCCGCAGTAATGCTTAAAGACAAAAAAAGTAGGCTTATAATTAAAAGAGAAACCCTTAAAGACCTTATTAGAAACGATATATAAAAGAAAACGGAAAGTGATAAATCACTTTCCGTTTTCTTTTCTTGATTTAAAAAGGTTTCCACCCTTGGAATCAATAGCACATATCAGAGGAAAATCCTTAAAAACGAGTTGTTTTACCGATTCGCACCCAAGTTCGGGAAAAGCGATTACCTCACATTCGGTAATGCAGGAAGCGGCAAGCGCACCTGCTCCGCCGACCGCACAAAGATAAACGGCACCGTTCTTCTCAATGGAACGGCACACTTCTTCACTTCGGTCTCCCTTCCCGATAACGCACTTTACGCCGAGGTCAAAAAGACGGGGTGAATATTTATCCATGCGGGAAGAGGTTGTTGGACCGCAACTCCCAATTTTCAGGTGAGAGGGTGTTGGAGTAGGACCTGCATAATAGATTGCCGCATTTTTAAGGTCAAAGGGGAGGGGAAGCCCTTGGTCCAACAGTTCAAAGAACCTTTTGTGTGCAGCATCCCTGGCGGTATATACTGTTCCTGATAATATTATACGGTCACCGGCACTAAGATTTGCGGCGACCGTTTCAAATTCGTTGGTATTTACGTGAATCTCTTTCATCAGCCTAACTTCTCGTATATTTCGCTGAATTCCGAAGAAATGCGAATTCTCTCTGCTTCTTTTCCGCTTAGGGTATCCTTTGCCTCTGAGAGGGAGCGAGAGGCAGAATTAAGGTCGCTGACATATTTTTCGGAGGTAGAAACAATCCTGCGTGCAAGGTCTTGAAGGGACTGTTCGGTACTTTCGATATTGGCAAGTTGTGTCTTGGTTTGCTCGCTAATGATTTCGGCACTTTCTTCGGCACGGTCAACTATCGACTTTGCACTCGATTTGGAAACAAGGTAAAGTTTGCCGATTTTGCGAGCCAGAGACTCGATTTCGTCCTCTCGTGCTTTGTAATCTTTGAGTTCTGCCGACATTTTTGCGTTCTGCTCCGAGAGGCTTTCAATGTTCTTTAAAGCCTCGTCAAGGTCGGCTTTTAAAGAGGCAAGTTCGGTTTCTTGCTTCTTAATTTTACTGTTCTTATCGGAAATATCGCTCTTAAATTCTGCATCCTTTTTGCGAATATAATTCATAACATCATCGCGGTTAAAACCGAACAAACTCGACCTGAATTCAGTAGCCATAATATCCCTCCAAAAGTTACTGTCTAACTATTGTAACAGAAAATTCGCTTATTTACAACAAAAAATTTATAATACTCAGATAAAAGCATATTTTATGCATAAAATTCTTGAAAAATGCATAGAAATAATATATTATATACTATGTATAAGTATATTATTTTTACCGAGGTGTCTTATGACAAGAAAAGAAGCAAGAGAGCAGGCATTTATATTGCTTTTTCAAAATTCGTTTAGAAACGAAAGCCTTGAAGAACTTTTGGAAACCGAAAGGGAAAATGAGGTTATTATTGATGATGAGTTTACGTTAGCGGTCGTTACAAAGACGATTGAGAATAAAGCGATAATTGAGGAGACTATAAAGAACTATTCAAAAGGGTGGAAGATTGAACGCATTTCAAGGGTAGCATTAGCCGTATTGAAACTTGCCGTTTGCGAGATGCAGTATTTTCCCGACATACCTGATGCTGTTTCAATAAACGAGGCAGTTGAACTTGCGAAAAAGTATGCAACCCAAGAAGATGCCTCCTTTATTAACGGAATTCTCGGTTCGCTTGCAAGACAATAACAATGCAAAAAGCAATAACGGTAAGCCAACTTAATTTTTACATTCGCTCCCTTTTGGAGGGGGACACAAGGCTTTCATCGGTGAGTGTGTCGGGCGAGATTTCGAATTTCAAACTTCATTACGGAAGCGGACACGTTTATTTTACACTTAAAGACAGCGGCGGTGCCCTAAAATGCGTAATGTTCAGGGCAAACGCAGCAAGATTGCGCTGTCAACTGAAAGATGGAATGAAGGTTCTTTGCAGAGGAAGAGTTTCGGTCTATGAACGTG
>JAZNJE010000137.1:0-5159 GCA_045577905.1 Acutalibacteraceae bacterium
TAGTACTGCCAGGAGTGCTTCTTCATCGGGCGGCTACGCAGGGCGGTCATATTATAACCGTATTTGGCGATGATGTTGATGGCGTTGGCTAGCGAGCCGGTTTCGTGCTTCACCGTCAGCATCAGGACGGTGCTCGGAAGAGAGCTTGAATCTGAGCGTACCTTTGAAAGAACAGCAATACGGGTTGTGTTTTCTCCGCTTTTATTTATGTTGTGCTCAATAATCTTAAGACCATACAGCTCAGCTGTTTCTTTGCTGGCTATTGCTGCATAGGATTTGTCTTTTGCATCTGCTACCGCTTTCGCTGCAAGCGCGGTATTGTTTGCGTCCTCGGTTTCAAAACCGTGCAGTTCAATATAATCGTGGCATTGGCTTAATGCCTGCGGATGGCTTGTGACCCTTCTGATGTCATCTATTGTTGCATCCTCAATGCCGAGAAGGTTCTGGTGAATTTCAAGCTCATATATGCCGTTGATATAAAGAGGCCCCGAAAATATAAGATCCAAGGTCTGACCCACTTCACCGGCATAGCTGTTTTCTATGGGAAGAACGGCAACATCGCTTTCACCGTTAATTACGGAGTTGTAAGCAGCCTTGAAATCGCTGTATGAAACACGCTTACCCTGAGGGAATATTCTGCCGGCAGCAATATGGGCAAAGGCCCCTTCAACACCGCTGTAAGCAATTTTAAGACCGTTTTGCATACGGTATTGATATGCGCGGGATAATGACATAAGATTCTTCAGATAATCAATATAATAGCCTCTGAGATTTTCATCTTCAATGAGGGCGGAATTTGCTTCAATTACCTCGTCTTCACGCTTTTTGTCGAGAATCGGCAGCCCGAACTCTTTTTTGTATTCATAAACCGCTTCAACTGCTTTCATACGCTTTATAAAGAGCTCTGCCATCTGTGAATCTGCTTCATTTATAATTTTTCTTGCTTCGTTCAGTTTGTCTGACATTTTATCACCTTATTCTGATTTTTTACAGCTTGTCTGCAATGTCAAGAATCAGTTTTTCTGTTTTTTCCCAACCGAGGCACGGGTCTGTAATGGATTTTCCGAAAATATGCTCGCCCACGCCCTGAGCACCGTCCTCAATATAGCTTTCAATCATAAGTCCTTTGACAAGCTTTTTTATGTCATTATTCTGATTGCGGCTGTGGACAATATCTTTTGCTATTCTTATCTGTTCAAGATATTTCTTTCCGGAGTTATTGTGATTAGTATCAACAATTACCGAAGGATTCTGAAGAGCGGACTTTTCATAGAGCTCTCTTACCCATAAAAGGTCCTCGTAATGGTAGTTTGAAATGCTTCTTCCCGCATAATCAACATAACCGCGGAGAATTGCGTGTGCATAAGGGTTGCCGGAGCTTGTAACCTCCCAGCCTCTGTAAAGGAAGGTATGGCTGCTTTGTGCAGCAACAATGGAGTTCATCATAACCCCCAGATCTCCGCCTGTGGGATTCTTCATTCCAACGGGAGCACCGATTCCGCTTGCAACTAGCCTATGCTGTTGATTTTCTACCGAGCGCGCTCCGATAGCAACATAAGAAAGCAGATCAGAGAGGTAGCGATAATTTTCAGGATAGAGCATTTCGTCGGCACAAGAAAAATCATAGTCACGAAGGGCCGCCAAGTGCAACTCACGAATAGCAACTATTCCCTTATACATATCGGGCTTGCCATCAGGATCGGGCTGATGGAGCATACCCTTGTAACCTTGCCCTGTCGTTCTCGGCTTGTTTGTGTATATTCTCGGGATAATGATGATCTTATCGGAAACCTGTTCCTCAATTCTGCGGAGCCTTGATATATATTCAAGCACCGGTTCGCTGTGATCTGCGGAACAAGGTCCGATTACAAGAATAAACTTATCTGACCTACCGTCGAATACCGCACGGATACTCTCGTCACGGGCAGCCTTGACCTGTGCCATACGCTTAGTCAAAGGACATTCTTTCTTTACTTCTTGTGGGATGGGTAATTTTCTGTGGAAATTCATTTGCATTGTGCGATACCTCAATTTGTTGTGTTGTTCCTAATTAAAAACAAAAAGCCCGCATCTCGATATGCCCTTAAAAGCACGTCGAATGCGGACTGTCCTTGTTTTTGTTTGCAATGATGTTAATCCAACATCACGGTTCTCAAAAAGTCGGGCAGCCCTTGGTAAAATAATAAAAGTAATAAAAATTATTTGCAAACATGACTGCTCCTCCTTTGTATTTTTGTTGCAAAATATTATACGCCTTATTTTATAAATTGTCAATAGTTTTAGGAAAATTTTTCACTGTTTTTTGCCATAATACCCGAATGAATCTGAAAATATTTCTAACTACAAGAAACAAGGACACTTAATCGTTTTGATTAGGTGTCCTTGTTTTTATTCAATTATATCTGTTTTATCCGAAAGGGCGGCTTCACCCGTCTGGCTTTCCCAAAGCGCTAAGAGTTCTTCTCCCTCGTAATAAAGCGGGGCTTTTCCCTTAAATCTTCGGGAAATAAGAAGATACACAATAAATACCACTACTGCACCGCCCGATACTAATAATCCAGTTTTTAGTCCCGGTGTCTCATACTTAAACTCAATGGTGCTTTCTCCTTCTCCTACCGCAACTGCCATAAAGCCGACATTTACACGCTCAATTTCGGCCTTTTGTCCGTTTACATAGGCAGTCCACCCCTCATCATAGGGAATAGAGAAAAAAACAAGTGTGCCTTTATCCCTTTGAACGGTAGCCTTAAAGGAATTTTTGCCCTGCTCAAAACTGATTGCAGAACTTTCCGCCAATTTTTTACAGTCTTCCGACATTGCAGAATTGCTGTAATAAATCTGCGTTTCGTTTATATTGGTAAACATATATCCGTATTTCTTAACCTGCTCTTTTGATAAAAGCATTGCCTTTAAAAGGAGTTTGGCACGTTCGCTATCGCTGTGTGCAAGTGCTTTTACATCCTCCTCGGTCATATACGATTCATATGAAAAACCATAGGGAATATAGTTTTCATTTTCGTATATCAAATAACCCTCGCTTTGGTCAACGTAATGAAATCCCGGCATTTTGTATTTTTCGGTTTCGGGGTTGAAGAAATATTTATCGTTATCTCTGTCTGCCATATCTATAAGATATTTTACCGACAAAAAAGACCTTATCGGGAAGACTTCGGCGGTCGGCCGACTTGCAACTCCCCTATCCTCGCCTATAAAATCATAAAACTCGGTAACCGAAGCAGGCACAATGGAATGGAAACAGTTTATGCTTGAATATCCTAAAAACATTGCCGTATTGTCGATACCTTCGTTGACATCTATTCGATAGGTGCTCTTATCTCCCATAAGTTCAAGTTCACTCTCGATAAGATTATCTATCATTTGGGTGTCATCGTAGGAGTGTTGCTTTCCCCACGCAATAAAGAAATTTGCATAAACAAGGGAAACCAAGGATACCGTAATCACAGCAGTTTGAAGCCAATTTTTAATACCGCGTTTTCTGATATACAGAATTATGCCGAGAAGAACAAGTCCTATTATTGCTATCGAAACCGTAACCGAAAATCTAAAACGGTACATCTCGTTTTTAGGGTCGGTAAACAGTCCGAAAACCGCTTCGCTCAGTTTTTGGTCGCTCTTCTTTTGAGGAAAGAATCCTATCACAAGAGTAAACAGCAATGTTATTGCCGAAACCTCTATAAAGGGCTTTTTCCACTTTATATCACTGTCTTCCAAAGCCATTGCGGTCACAAGGCACATTATGAGAATGGGCATATAGAACCAACGGGCATAATAAGCATCGTTGAACAGATAGAAGGAAGAATTTAGAATGGGCACAAGCGCCATTACTGCCGAGGTTATGATAATTCTCTTTTGCCAACTTCCTCTTTTGGCACGTACCCACGCAAAAACTCCTACCATACTAAACACCGGCATCCAAGCACCGAGCGATGACCATTTTACATCCGATTTGGGGAACATTACAGGGCGTGCAGGAAGGTCGGGAGGGAAGAAGAAAATTTCTATTACGTTTGCGTATATACTCTCCTTGCCGAAAAGCAAAGAATTCCAACCGAGGGTGGTACTTCCTACCCTTTCGGCATTGGCAATGGCAAGGTATGACGGCAAAAGCACAAAACTTGCAAGCGCTATGCCGAGCAACGCCTCAAATACAACAGTCAAAACCAACCGAACGCTCGGTTTTACGGTGTGGGAAATAAGGCGAATCACCATATAAATAATTCCGAATACGAGCATTCCTACAAAGAAAAAGTAGTTTACAACTGCACAAACTGCTACCATTAAGGCGAAAAATCCAGGTCGGTTTTCGGCAAATAAATATTCAAACGATAAGAGCAAAAGCGGAAAGAAAATTATCGCCTCGTGAAAATGGTTGAAGAAAACATTATAAACCGAAAAGCCCGAAAAAGCATAGAGCATTGCCCCAAGTTGTGCGGTCATTGTATTTTTAGTGAAACGACGAATATAAAGATATGCAGTAAGGGCAGCACAACCAAATTTTAAAATTAAAAGCGGGCCCATTAAATGCGGTACAAATGAATTTGGGAAAGGAATTGTCAACCAAAAAAACGGGCTTGTAAGCAGGTAAAATGTGTAGGAGCCAATAAAATTCGCACCTAAATCAGTTGTGAAACTCCAACCCCATTCTCCGTTTCGCACGGCATCGTGTGCCAACTGATAAAAAGGTATCTGTTGAACATTAAAGTCGCCGAAAAAGAGGAAATACCCCCTATCGGTTATTATATACGGCACAAAAAAACAGGCCGCCACAAGCAACGCCGTTATAAAGGTATTTAATGCCATTCCCTTTTCGGGAGGATACAGTCGGTTTTTGGTTTTGGCAAAACTCAAAACAGAACCCCACTTTCCTGAAATTTCTCTTTGCTATTACAAGGTTTAATGGTATAATAATTAAAAGTTCATACAAAAATTTATTTAACACTATACAGTCATAATGAAATAGGTTAGGCGAAACAATTTTGTTTGGCCACAAAATCTTCGATTTTGCGACAAATTTTTACTAAAAATTTGTCCTTTTCCATTGAAATGAGTGTCGTGCAAAATTAAATATTATAATTTAATTTTGCTAAAGCCACTTAACAAGTGGCTTGTCGAAACGCTTTTAGAGCGTTTCGACTAAC
>JAZNJE010000138.1:0-17786 GCA_045577905.1 Acutalibacteraceae bacterium
CCAACTTCTTGATATACACCGGTAATATGTTTTTGATTACAAAAACTACAATCGTTTGGACAACCTAAATGCGGAACAAAGACCGAAATATTTGCGTGCTTCATTCGTTAATTCCCATAAGTAAAAGTGCCTGATGAGCCGCCTCTTGTTCTGCTTGTTTTTTACTTTTTCCTTCGCCGCTACCGATTACATTAGAGTTTAAGTGCACCTCAACCGTAAAGCGTTTATCGTGGTCGGGACCCGATTCGTTGGTTAAAAGATAAACCAGTCTTTCTTCGGGATTTTTTTGAATAACCTCTTGCAATAATGTCTTATAGTCCTTAAAAGCGTCGTCATCACGAGAGTTAAGTTCAGCCGTAATAAAGCGTAGAACATGTGCTCGTGCAGGCTCCATACCTCCGTCAAGATATATGGCAGCCAAAACTGCTTCAAAAGCATCTGCTAAAATAGATGGCCTTTCTTCTCCGTGATTATGTGATTCACCTTTTCCCAGGAAAAGATGCTTACCAAGACCGATTTCTCTCGCAAATGAACATAGCGCCTTTTCGCAAACAAGTGATGCCCTGAGTTTTGTCAATTCGCCTTCCGGTAAATTCTTGAAGTTTTTGTAAATATATTCGGAAACAATAATGGATAAAACCGAATCGCCTAAAAATTCAAGTCTTTCGTTTGAACCGTATTTTGCGTGTTCCTCGTTTGCATATGACGAATGGGTAAGCGCATTTTTCAGAAGTTCAGTATTATGATATTTATAACCAATTTCCCTCTCAAATTCTGATAACACTATTCTTCTACCTCTTTATTGAAACAGTCTTCAATTGCCGAAATAACATTGTTTTCAGCAAAAAGTTTAGCCTTACCGATTGCACATTTAAAAGTGTAAGCATCGCAATTTCCATGTGCTTTAAATACTGGTTTTTTAGTGCCGAGTAACGGTGCACCGCCAACTTCGGAAGCATTCATTTTACCCTTAAATTCACGAAGCCCCGGTTTTAAAACCAAATAGCAAAGTTTTGTAAATATATTTTTCTTAAATACGGGAACAAGCATCTTGAAAAGAGACTGAATAGTTCCCTCCATAAGTTTTAATGCAATATTTCCGCTAAATCCGTCGGAAACAATAGCATCTGCAACACCTGCGGGCATATCACGAGATTCAACATTACCAATAAAGTTAATGTCTGCGTTTTTTAAAAGGCCAAAAGTTTCCTTTTGAAGTTCTCCGCCCTTTGTCTCCTCGGTACCAATATTAAGAAGACCGATTTTTGGGTTTTCAATCCCTTCAACCTTTTCGAGATAACGAGAAGCCATAACTCCGAATTGACAAAGCATCTCGGGACGACATTCTGCATTTGCACCGACATCTAAGAGCATAAATCTTGATGTTTCACTGGGAATCATTGTAGCAAGCGCAGGTCTTTTTATTCCTTTAATTCTTTTAACAATTAGTGTACCGCCTACCACAATAGCACCTGTACTGCCCGCAGAAACAAAAGCATCTGCATTGCCCTCTGCCAACTGTTTAAATGCGACGGCCATCGAGGAATCCTTGTGAGCCTTTAAAAGTGAGGTCGGTTCGTCATCCATTCTTATAATATCGGGAGCGTGAACTATATCCAACTCGTTAAAATGAATATCATTATCTTTTATACAAGTTTGGATAGTTTCCTTATCTCCACAAAGAACTATGTGTACCCCATACTCCTTCTCTGCCATTGCGGCTCCCTTTAAAATTTCAAGCGGTGCATTATCTCCGCCAAATGCATCAACAACTATTCTCATAAGTCACCTCAAACTTTATTATACTCATTATCAAACCAGCTAAGGCTTCTCTGTGCAAGAGCAAAATACCTTTCCTGCTTGTCCCTGATTTTTTCAGGGAGTGACGGAATTATTCCGAAATTTGCCCCCATAGGCTGAAAATCTTTAACGGCTTCATCGGTTATGTAAGAAACCAATGCGCCTATCATGGTAATTGCAGGTAAAATCAGCGGCTTCTCGCCAAATAAAAACCGCGCTGCATTAATGCCCGCTAAAATACCCGAAGCGGCAGACTCCATATATCCCTCAACGCCCGAAATCTGACCTGCAAAAAATATGTTAGGCTTTGATTTGAGTGAAAGATTTTTAGAGAGCACGGACGGAGAATTTATAAAGGTGTTTCTGTGCATAACTCCGTATCTGTAAAACTCTGCATTAGTTAATCCCGGTATCATTGAAAACACTCTTTTTTGTTCGCCAAATTTAAGGTTAGTTTGAAATCCGACTAAATTATACAGAGTGCCTTCCTTGTTTTCTTTTCTAAGTTGAACAACCGCCCACGGTCTGTGACCGGTATTGGGGTCGGTTAATCCAACGGGTTTTAAAGGGCCAAAACGTATTGAATCCTGCCCTCTTTTTGCCAAAACTTCAATAGGCATACAACCTTCATAAACGGTTATCTGCTTGTCAAAATCTTTAAGAGGAGCCGTTTGTGCCTCTATGAGTTCTCTGTGGAAAGCCTCATATTCCTCTTTATTAAAAGGACAGTTGATATAATCGTCGTCACCTTTGCCATACCTTGCGGCAGCGAAAGCCTTAGACATATCAATTGAATCAAAAGAAATAATCGGAGCCGCTGCATCATAAAAACTGAGGGTATCGGTACCGCAAATAGCCTTAATATCCTCTGCGAGTGCCTCATCGGTTAAGGGCCCCGTTGCTATTACGGTAACACCGTCGGTAGGAATCTTATCTACAATCTCACTTACTACCGTAATATTAGGGTTACTTTTAATTTTTTGTGTTATATAATCGGAAAACCCATTTCGTTCAACTGCTAATGCACCACCCGCAGGAACTCTGTATAAATCGGCAGATTCAAGGCAAATTGAGCCGAGTCTTCTCATTTCATCCTTTAAAAGACCTGCCGCAGAAGACACCCTTTCGGCTTTTAGCGAGTTTGAGCAAACTAATTCTGCAAAAAGGTCCGAGTGATGAGCCGGAGATCTCTTAATACCCTTCATCTCATACAACTCGACCTTAATGCCTCTGTTTGCAATTTGTAAAGCGGCTTCGCAACCTGCAAGTCCTGCGCCGATTACTCTTATAACATTCATTATTTGTTTTCCTTATTGTTGATTCTTGTTGGACATTCACTGTTCATACAGTATTTTCTACCGCGTTTACCCAAAAGTATGAAACCTCCGCATTCGGGACATATATCCCCTGTCGGAATACTCGGAGACGCAAAGTCGCATTTCGGAAAGGCAGAACATCCATAAAAGGCCTTAGATTTCTTCTTGGAAATTCTCTTTATAAGTTTTTCGCCACACTTCGGACAAGGGGTTTTGACCTCGTCTTCCGGTACAGGCTTAGTATTTTTACACTCGGGATAACCGGGGCAAGCAAGAAATTTTCCGAAGCGACTTGATTTTACGACCATTGTTCTTCCGCATTTTTCACAGACAACATCCGAAACAACATCCGGAACCTTTACTCTTTTTCCGTTAAGTGAATCCTCTGCCTTGGAAAGAGCCTTCGAAAAATCGGTGTAAAAATCACTTATAGTATCAACCCAGTAAAGTTCTCCCGCACCGACCTTATCCAAATCCGTTTCAAGTCCTGCTGTAAACTTAACATCTACAACCTTTTTGAAATGTTCAACGATAAGGTCTGAAATAACCTTGCCTAGTTCTGTTGGTTTGAAGTGTTTTTTATCCCTAATAATATATTCACGTTCAAGAATATTTGAAATAATCGGTGCATAAGTAGAAGGTCTGCCTATTCCATTATCTTCGAGCGCCTTGATAAGGGTAGGCTCCGTATATCGTGCGGGGGGCAGTGTAAAATGCTGGTTGGGAATTAAAGATTTAACCTTTAAAACATCACCAACATTCATTTCGGGAAGAGCCGCACCATCTTTGTCGACATCGTCCTTACCCTCTTCATAAAGAACGGTATAACCGTCGAATTTAACGGTGTGGCCCGAAGCGGTAAAGCGATAATCATTTACATCAATATTTGCTTGAACAGTATCAAGAATGGCATTAGCCATTAAGGAAGCAATGAAGCGTTCCCAGATAAGTTTATAAAGTTTGTACTGATCAGCCGAGACACTGTCTTTAATAACGGCAGGTGTTATGAACACATCGGTAGGACGAATTGCCTCATGAGCGTCCTGAGCATTGTTTTTGCTCTTAAAATAACGGGGAGATTTTGGTAAATACTTTTCGCCGTAGTTTTTGACAATATATGCCGTTGCGGCATTTCTTGCTTCGTCCGAAATGCGGAGCGAGTCTGTACGCATATATGTGATAAGACCTGTTACACCGTGCCCGGGAACATCAACCCCTTCGTAAAGTTGTTGCGCGATCTTCATTGTCTTTTGACCCGCAAAATTAAGTTTTCTTGAACCTTCCTGCTGTAAGGTAGAGGTAATAAAGGGTGCAGAGGGTTGCTTGTTTCTTAATGATTTTTTAATTTCACTTACAACAAAACTACCGTCTTGAATTTTATTCAACACAGTGTTTGCTTCTGCTTCATTATGAATTTCTACCTTATCGCCGTTCTTATAACCATAAAAAGACGCATTAAAGGTCTTTCGTGAAGCAACCAGTTTAGCATCAAGAGACCAATATTCTACAGGATTAAAGGCTTCTATTTCTCGTTCTCTGTCAACAATTAAACGAAGTGCAACAGTCTGTACCCTTCCGGCAGAAAGACCACTTTTAACCTTTTTCCAAAGAAAGGGGCTGAGTTTATAACCTACTATTCTGTCAAGAACTCGTCGAGCCTGCTGTGCATCGACTAAATTTATATCAATCTTCCTCGGAGCAGACATTCCTGCTTTTACACCGGATTCGGTAATCTCATTGAAGCAAACCCTATTCGCCTCATTAAAATCAAGCGACAATATCTGTGCTAAATGCCAAGAAATTGCCTCTCCTTCGCGGTCAGGGTCGGTCGCGAGAAAAACCTGTTCACTATCATTTGCCGCAGATTTCAACTGTTTAATAAGGTCCTTCTTCTCGGGAATATTTACGTACTGCGGTGCAAAACCGTTATCAATATCAATGCCGATTTTAGATTTGGGTAAATCTCTTATATGGCCTTTGGAAGCCATTACAGTATAATCGCTGCCAAGATATTTTTTAACACTTTTTACCTTTGTCGGTGACTCAACTATAACTAATTTTGACAATGTTATTCTCCTTATTGGTTTATAGAATATCTGCCTCCGGGAACCGCAACAATCAATCCGTTAATTTCAAGTTCTGTTATGGCAGAAAAAATATCGCTAACAGGTAAGCCGCAATCAACCAGCTCATCCACAATAAAAATATCCTTATCTAAGTAATTATATACTATTTCTGCGTTTTTTGAAAGTGTTTCATTCGATTTTTTTAAAACTTTTTTAGAGATATCGTTTTTTACATCGTATTTCTTGTTTAAAAAAACCGTTTTGTCAGCATTATTTGACCTTTTATATAACGAAGAATATAGTTTATTTAGGTCGAAATCAACTGCTCTGTCGAAATCAATAATATTGCCGAATTTTGAATTGTACTCACAGAGAATATCTTCGACATTAAACACAGGGATAGCACCGTCACGTAACAGTGAATTTGAGCCTGCATATTTCTTATCATCGGGTTTGCCGGTTATTACAAATACGTCTCTTCCTTGTTCAAGAGCATTTCTTGCCGTAATTAAGGCACCGCTTTTCTCCCCTGCTTGTATTACAACAGTACCTAGTGTCAAACCGGATAAAATTCTGTTTCTTAAATGAAAAGCACCTTTTTTAACAGGATAGTCAGGCGGAAATTCAGTAATAATGCATCCGTTTTTAGCAATATTTTTGCGAAGTTCTGTATTGGCCTGCAAGTACGGATAGTTAATACCGCAAGGTAAAAGTGCTGTTGTTGTACCTTTAACATTCAAGGCCCCTAGATGTGCAGAGGAATCAATGCCTAATGCACCACCGCTGACAATATGAACATTAGCAAGCGTTAATCTTGCAGAAAGCGACCAAGCGGCACGACAACTATAATCATCGGCTTTTCTTGTGCCGACAATGCAAACAGCAGGTACCTTATCAAAATCAGGAAGACTTCCAACATAGTATAAACATACCGGCGGATTGGGTATTGATTTTAGACGCAGAGGATAATCTTTATCAAATAATGATACAATTTTGATTCCAAGTCGGTTAGAATAGGCAATGATTTTCTCTGCTTCTGCCAGTGATTTGTTTCTTAATCTGCTTTGTTCATACCGAGATAAAGTATCGCAAAATAAAAGGTCTTTTGCCTCGGCATTATAGATATTTTGAGCAGATTTAAAATGTTCTAAAAGTCTTTTAGTGTTAGGACTGCCAAAATTAAGGGCAAGTGAAAGCCAAACAGAATACTTCATTATCGTTTAGACATCTCCCACATAAAAATCGCCGCTGCGATTGAAGCGTTAAGTGACTCAGCCTTTCCATCCATAGGAATTTTTACCTTTATTTTAGATGCAGTAATTGTTTCACGAGTTAGACCGTTTGCCTCGTTCCCAATTATAGCAACAGAACCTTTGGTAAACTTAACCTCCCTAATATTATCTGCGGAATTATCCAGTACCGCAGCATATGTTTGAAGAGGTAAATTTTTAATATATCGAGTAAAATCATTAACAACAATCACAGGTATTCTAAGTAGTGCTCCCATCGAAGCCCTCATAGATTTTGGGCTGTATGGGTCGCATCCATTATCTGAAATTATAATTCCATCAAAATTAAAAGCCTCTGCCGTGCGGGCAATTGCACCGAGATTTGAAGGGTCTGCTATATTTTCAAGGGCAATATATGAACCGTCGCTCTTCAACTCAAAATCTATTTCGCCGGTTTTTTTGCATATTGCAATAAATCCCTGCGGATTTACTGTGTCGGAAATTTTTGCAATTAAGCGATCTGAAACAATGCAACTTCTCTTTGCATTTTTGCTGATCAGAACTGCCTCTGCATCGAATTTATTATACGCCGACTCGCCTATAATTAAGACTTCAAGCGAAAACCCGTTTAACACCGCATCTCTGCAAAGTCGAAGACCGTCAAGCACGAACAGTCCGCTTTCCCTTCTCAATTTTGCAGAAGAAACAAGCATTGCGGCATGTTTTATAAGTTCGTTGTCCTTGCTTGTGATTCGTTCAAATTCGTTCATTTTTATACCTATTTTAAATAAAATACGACCGGAGACATACAATGACCCCGGTCTTGATAATTATTTGTCTAATGCCTTTTTAGCGGTCTTTGCGAGAGATGCAAAGCCGGCAGCATCATTAACCGCCAAATCAGCGAGCATCTTACGATTCATAGCGATGCCTGCCTTTTTAAGGCCGTTCATGAATGTTGAATAATTCATATCGTTCATCTTTGCACCGGCAGAAATTCTGGTGATCCAAATGCTGCGGAACTCTCTCTTTTTAAGTCTGCGGCCAACATAAGCATAGTTGCCCGACTTCATTACGGCTTCCTTAGCGGTTTTGAAAAGCTTAGACTTTGCGCCAAAATAGCCCTTTGCAAGTTTTAATACTTTATTTCTTCTTTTGCGTGTCGCTAACGCACCTTTAATACGTGCCATACTGTATTTCCTCCGTTATTCTTTCTCTTACTTATAAGGAACAAGTTTCTTGAGTGTAGCCAAGTTGGTAACATCTGCTACAACTGTCTTGCGAAGATTCCTCTTACGTTTTGTGGTCTTCTTGTTAAGAATGTGTGACTTATAAGCATGAGCACGCTTAACCTGACCGGTCTTTGTGAGTTTGAAGCGCTTTTTAGCGCCGCTGTGTGTTTTAATTTTCGGCATTTTAAATCCTCCTAAAGAATTATTATAGTTTACTTATTAGACTTAGGTGCCATAAACATAAGCATATTTCTGCTTTCCATTTTGGCAGGCTTTTCAACAACGGCATATTCCTGACAATATTCAGCAAACCTGTTCATAATTTCAAGGCCTATTTCGGGATGACCGAGTTCTCTACCTCTGAAACGGATAGAAACCTTGAGTTTGTTGCCCGATTTTAAAAACTGAATAGCATGGTTGCCCTTGGTTTCAAAATCGTGCTTATCAATGCTGAGACCGAGACGAATCTCTTTTGTTTCGATTACCTTTTGGTTCTTCTTGGCTTCCTTTTCGCGTTTAGCGATTTCGAAACGATACTTGCCGTAATCCATAATCTTGCATACGGGAGGATTGGCATTGGGAGAAACCGCAACCAAATCCAGGTCCTTAGCATAGGCGGCTTCAATCGCATCTGCTATCGGTAAAACACCGAGTTGAGAACCGTCCAAGTCTATAACTCTGACCTCTTTAAAAGTAATCTGTTCATTGATAGGGATATCTTTGACGCTGATAAATAACACCTCCATAAGTCATAACAAAAGCGGACGGCATAACACCGTCCGCAAATATAAGAAAATAACACCAATAGTGTAAAAATCTTATTGACCCTGTTAGTAAACCTCGGGGTGAGAACGGTATTGCTCTACTTTGTTGTCTATAACATTATACACTATTTGACAAAAATGTCAAGTATTTTTTATTCAATTATCAGTTCCTTAATTGAACGAAGTTGATAATCAATATTTTTTAAAAGTTTGGGATTCTTTTGGGCTATTGCCATTCCTTTTGAAACACTGTGAAGCGGGTCGGTTGACTGAATAATTTTGGTACCGATAAATTCTCCCATAAATGAAGCCATACCGTTAATCAGACTGCCGCCTCCGGTTAAATAAATACCTTCCTCCATTATATCGGCAACAATATCAGGGTCGGTTTTTTCAAGCACCTTTCTAACCGAGTTGCAAATCTGAATTGCGGTATCATAGACGGTATCATAAATTTCTCTCGATGTAATTTCAAAGGCTTGAGGAAGACCGGTTCGGATATTTCTTCCCCTTGCGATAATGGTAACTTCAACATCCCTTTTAAAGACAGAACCAATCTGTTTTTTAATTTCTTCGGCAGTAAGTTCCCCTATTTCAATATTGTATGCTCGTCTAATATACCTAGTGATTGCTTCATCGAAATCAACAGAAGCAATATTAAACGAACCGCACTGAACAATACCGCCCATAGAGATTGAAGCAACGTCAGTTGTTTCCGCACCTATGTCAACAACCATACTGCCGCGTGGTGAATTGAAATCCACTCCCATACCGATAGCAACGGCAAGAGGACTCTCGATAATAGTAACATTTCTTCCTCCGCATTCAACAATAACATCTGCGAGAGAGTGATGTTGAAGTTCGGTAAGTCCGGTAGGCAAACAGGCAATAACCGAAGGGCGTAAGATTTTGCTTCCGAAAGCTTTGTTCATATAATGAGAAAGCATGGCAAGAGCAATATCGTAATCGGCGATTACACCGCGTTCAATCGGCTTTATGCAGGTTAAGGTTTCGGGTGTTCTGCCGAGTGATGATTTCGCTGTGTCACCGAAAAATACAGGCTTATAACTTTCAGATTCAACGGTAACAATGCTGGGTTGTTCCAAAACTATTCTCGATCCCTCGGAAATAACCGTTTGATACGAACCCAAATCTATGCCAATTTGAAGTGCCATAAATCCTTCTCCCTTCCTTTTTTATAAATTATACCTTAATTTGATAACAAATTCAACGCTATGTTTTATTATAGCCTATTACAGCGGTAATACAATACACTGCTTTGGCACCTGCAAGTTTCAACTGTCTTGCACATTCATCAATTGTCGCACCGCTTGTTTTAATATCGTCAACAAGCAAAATGATAGCCCCTTTGCAGGTGTTTTTTGCTTTGTAGGCGCCGTGTACATTTTCAAACCTTAAATCAAACGCCTGCTTATGCTGAACCTTTCTCTTTTTATCGGTTGGTTCCAAAATTTCAATCATTTTAATTCCGAGTTCATCCGACAAATATTTTGTAAGTATTTTTGTGTGGTCGAAATCCGGATTTTTATGAGAACTGCAAACATTTGTAACAAAGGAGAAAGGTATGTCCTCATAGTATTCCCTCACGGATTTTGCCATCTGTATAGCAAGGAATTTAGCCCCTCTGACCTCTTTTTCAAACTTAAATTTATATACAGCGCTCTGTGCCGCACCTTCATTATAGTAGGGCGAAATCACTCCGTCAAAATGATATATGAACTTATCACAGTCGCAAGATTTAGCAGGCAGTCCGCAACCGAGACACCTTTCTCCGATCGGAAATTCTATTTTATCGAAACAGTACCGACAAAAGAATCTGTTTGGTGTAACAATCTCATTACAAAGAACACATCTCGGAGGAAATAAACAGTCTAAAAACGCCTCTTTAAGGTCCTTAAATCTAATCTTCAAGCATCCACCTCAGCCCTGTATATCGAAGTGTTTTACGGTCGTTTTCAATCATCTCTTCCAAAATTGCGGGAGAGCCGACAAAAACGAGTATCTTCTTTGCTCTTGTTATCGCAGTGTAAATAAGGTTTCGATATCTAAGCAATTTTGGAGTATCTACAACGGGAATAATAACACAGTCAAACTCAGAGCCCTGGCTCTTATGTACTGTTATTGCGTAGGCCAATTCAATAAGTTCTACCTCTGAATCGCAATACTCTGCTGTCTTATCATCAAATCTGACCGTCAATACCCTATTCTTAACATCAATATCTGTAATTGACCCGGTATCTCAGTTAAATACGCCTGTACCGGTGCCACCATTGTCATCCGTCCACACAATATTATAGTCGTTTTTGATATGCATAACCTTATCACCGACACGATAAGAAACTCCTTTAAAAAACAGTTCCTTTTTCTTGTCTGAGGGTGGGTTGATTGCAGATTGTAGCATAATGTTGAGGTTATACGAACCGCAAACCATCTTTTTTGAAGGAGATAGAACCTGTATATTTTCTATTGGCGATAGGCCGTAGGCATTTGGCAATCTGACCGAACAAAGTTCAACAATTTTTCCAGCGGCGAGTTCGGGATTTGCGTTACTGATAAAAAAGAAATCATCCGAATGATTATTTATTGTCGGCATTTTTCCCGAAATTACCGTATGGGCATTTGAAACAATGTTTCCGTGGTCAGATTGTCGGAAAATCCTTTCTAGCCTTACATTCGCAATTTTACCTGATGCTAAAATATCCCCTAAAACATTGCCTGCTCCGACGCTCGGCAATTGGTCAGAATCGCCAATCAAAATAATTCTTGACGAAATTCTTGATGCTTCAAGAAGCGCCTTGAAAAGCAGCGTGTCCACCATTGACATTTCATCAATTATTATAATATCCTCATCAAGGGGTCTTTTTTTATTTCTGGCAAAACTCTGCTTGTCACCATTACCCCATTCAACTTCCAAGAGTCTATGCAAGGTTTTCGCTTCGTAGCCGGTAATCTCGGTTATTCGTTTTGCTGCTCTGCCGGTAGGTGCTGAAAGTGCAATGCTTAAACCTCTGTCAGCAAATATGTTAATAAGAGCATTCAGTGTTGTCGTTTTTCCGGTACCCGGTCCGCCCGTCATTACGAAAAAATTATTTTTTAGAGCCCCACATACCGCCTCAATCTGTTTTTTGTCGAATTCTATACCAAGTTTTTTACCAAGTTTGTGTATCTCTTTTTCGCTTATCGTTTTAAGTTCCGTATTATTAGCGGAATACGCACGAATTTTAGCGGAAATATATTCCTCGGCCGCACAATACTCTTTAAGATAAACAAAGACTTCCCCGTTAAATTGTCTTAATTCTGTCTCCATTCGATCACATAACTTTTTAAGGGAATCTTCTATCATTATTCGGTTTACAGACAAGAGATTTTCCGAAACCGAAACAAGTTTATCATAAGGAAGGCAGGTGTGTGCATTACTGAGATTTTTTCTTAAAACATAAATAATGCCCGCACTGACCCTTCCGTCATCATCCAAAGGAATTTCTAATTTTTCTGCAATGTCCTCAACCCTATCAAAGGGAAAGCCGATTTCCTCAGTGCAAAGAATATATGGGTTTTCTTTAATAATGTCCACACTGTAAATACCGAACTGTTTAAATATTTTGGCTGCTTCAACGGGAGTAATATTAAATACTGCAAGTTCGAGCATTATATCTCTTATGCCAAACTGTTTTTTAAATTCCTCGCTGATTGATAGTGCTCTTTCGGTACTGATTCCGCGAATCAAGGTTAAATCAATAGGACTGTTTTCAATAATATCCAAAGTCCTATCCTTAAACCTTTCAACGATTTTCATTGCAGTGGCAGGCCCCACACCCTTAATCGCACCGCTTGAAAGGTATCTCAAAATTCCTAGTTGTGTTTTTGGAGCAAATATTTCAATTGTTTCAACCGACAGTTGCTCACCATACACCGAGTGATTAACATAACTGCCGCTGACACACACGGTATCTCCCTCGGCAATTACAGGAACAATTCCCACGCAGATTGTAGCCTCTTTACCCGCCTTTACCTTAAAGACAGTGTAGCCGTTATCATTATTTCTATATGTAATTTTCTCTACGGTACCTTTTATTTCCTGATTTTTCATCTTCTACTCCTAATATCGGCAATTGACAAATATTATCAGTCGATTTCAAAAAAACAATGCCTTTGTTTGAAAATGTTTCAAGAATTTTACTGTCGGGATTTTCACTGTATGCAAAAATCTTATCGGCATAGCCTTTACCCTGCCACTTGTACTCCTCTATAACACGTGTTAGTTCTATGTAATCATTTTTGCCGTTTAAAAATAAAACTATAAATTTAGCCGCCTTGTCTTTGTTGTTGAGCAAAAGCATCGCTAACAAATGTATTGCATCGCAAAGTCCAATGAGTGTAAAAATCAGCATTAGCGTAAAAATAAAAATATGCATTAAACCACCTCACAACATAATATGTTAGCAAGGTGAATTTGCTAAAAATTTAGGGATTTCATTATGAAATCCCTAATATCAATATGATCATATAACCTTAACAGTCGGCAGTTTTCCGACAAACCAGGCGTTACCGCGAATATAACGAATAGATACCGTTACCTCTTGTCCAACAGTCTTTCCCGTCAAATCAGCAACAACCTCAATATCTTCTGCTTTAATATTGCCTATATTTGCACTTTTGGGAACATAGAACGAAAAACTCTTGGCATCAAGTTTTGTAACCGAAAGTCCGGAAGAGTTTCCAACAACCGAAACTTTTAGGTCCAAATACGCCGACTTTTTCTCATAACCACTCAAATCGAATGTAACAATTACCTTTTCAAGGTTATCTACTAGCATAAGATTATCGGACGGAAGTTTAATATAAACTACAAAACTGTTGTTATTCTTATCAATCTCATTAAAGTTGATCGGCGGTAACGAGATTTCAGTTTGAGAGTTAATAACGTCGGGACTGCCTTTAACGGCAACCGTATTGATTATATCGCCGTTTTCAGAGGTAATTTTATATTTAAGAATGGGTGCATTGGAAGGTCTGTTATTGAATGAGGGGACAAGTTTTACAAATGCGGTCTTAAATACCTTAACAGTAATGTCCATTGTATTGTCAAAGGTAAATACCGATGAGTCTAGTTCATTACCCGACGCATCATATAACTTTATCTCAGAATTGTAAACCTTTGAGGAGGTAAGAACCTCGCTTTCATCAACTACCGCAACAACCTTCGCAATCTTATCGAGTTCCTTCTTCGGTCCCATTATATGGAGTTCATCATCGGTTTCCTTTTGGAACTCAAATGACAAATCCGGGTCTGACCCAACGTCAACCGAAATATTATTTGCTTGAACTTCAACGCCGAAATATTTATCCGAAATTTTATCAACCTTTAAGGTAACGGTTCTCGGAGTAACCAAAATAATTTCACAACCGTTTTTGCCGCTGATCTGTTCTGCAAGAAGCATAACTTCATAGGTGCCCTCACCTTGAATAGAAGTAAGGTCCGGGTAAACAAGAAAATCGTCAGAACGCAAGGAACTCACTACATAACTTGGTCCGTTGACCGTAACCGCAACCATGCGCTCATCAATATTGTGTTCGACGATGGTTAAATCGAGCCTTTCAAGGCTGGTGCCTTCGCTATCGACCGAAAAAGATACTCTGTTTAAAGAAATTTCGCGTTCGGGGTTTGCACTTATCTCAATTACGAGCCAAAATATAAAGGCGGCGATAATTGAAAAAGTTATAGCGACCTTCTTGTTAGAAAAAAAGGTTTTAAGATTAAAATTTTTAAGCACTTTCAACTATTATCGCCTCATTTCTTTTTAAAAATCTTAACAGACTTGTCGATAACTGTGCTGAACTTATTTTTCGGCTTTTCGGGATTGGGGATAAGTACTTCGGTTAAAAGATTGTTTAATGTAACGGAATTGTAGTCTCTTGTTAAAACACCGTTAATAGCAACAGAAATATTTCCTGTTTCCTCAGAAACAACCACAACAACCGCATCAGAGTTTTCACTCATACCAATAGCCGCTCTATGCCGTGTGCCAAGCTGACTGTTAAGGTCATTATTTGCAGTTAACGGTAAAATACAACCCGCAGACAGAATCCTGCCCTCCCTGATAAGCATAGCACCGTCATGCAAAGGAGATTTTGGGAAGAAAATATTACCTATCATCTCAGGAGAAACCTGTGCATTTACAACTGTGCCTGTGTTAGCAATATCGCCAAGCATTGTTTCTCTTTCAAATACAATAAGTGCACCGATTTTTCTGTCCGACATAGTTCCGACTGATTTGCAAATATCGGTAATTGCATCTTTTAACGTTTCGTCACTGTCATTTATGAACTGACCTTTTGCAAGAGCAGCAAAATTACTTCTGCCAACCTTTTCAAGAGCACGGCGAAGTTCGGGTTGGAAGACTATAATGATGGCAATAAGTCCGTAATCGAAAAGGGTTGACAGAATCCATTTAAGACCTGCAAGATTGAAAAGATTTGCAAGTCCCGAGAATACCAAAAGTATTAAAATACCCTTAATTAACTGACCTGCTCTGCTTTCACGCAGAAAGTCAAGTGCTTTATAAACTATAAACGCAACAATAATTATATCGAGGATATCGAAAACTGGGTGCATATTTGTAATTGTAAACCAAATTTGATTAAAAAAAGAATAAACGGCATCAAAAAAGGTCATAGATTCTTGTTCCATATATTCAACTCCTCTGTATATTTATTATATAATAACATATATATACAAAGTTATCAACATTTAATTTGCGATTTTTTTGACAATTTTTAGGAAGTAATCCGCATCATTTTTATTATTAAAGGGAGACAACGAAATTCTAACCGTTCCCCTATTGGTTGTTCCTATCGTTTCGTGTGCCAACGGAGAACAATGCAGCCCTCCCCTGACTGCGATATTATGCTCTGACAAATAAGATGCAACCTGCTCACTGTTTTTTTCTTTCAAATTGAACGATAATAACGATACAGATTTTTCTTCCTCAGGATACGGGGCGTAAAACTCTGCCCCAACATAGGCAAGTCCATCATATATATGCCTTAAAATTGTCATTTCTTTTTCTTTAATGATGTTACTGTTTAACCTTTTTAGAAACTTTATTCCCGCGCCGACACCGAGTATTCCCGGAAGGTTTACGGTACCGCTTTCAACTCTTTCGGGAAGTTCATCGGGCTGCGTTTTGCTTAGTGAGTTTACTCCTGTTCCACCTTTAATCAATACCTTCTCTATCTTATTTTCTGCAATAAGAACTCCGACACCCATAGGAGCAAAAAGTCCTTTGTGGGGGGCAATGCACAGGTAATCAATATTCATTTCCTTTACATTTATCGGTACATACCCCGCGCTTTGTGCAGCATCTACCGTAAATAAAATATTGTGTTTTTTGCAAATGCTTCCAATCTCATTTATCGGCAAAACCGTACCCGTAACATTAGAAGCGTGGGTTACGATTATCATTCGGGTATTCGGTTTTATTGCCTTTTCAAAATCAGCAGGTGCACTTTCGGGATGAAACACATTTATCGGAACAATATCATAATCAATAATTCCTTCACTTTTAAGAGCAACTAGCGGTCTCAAAACAGCATTGTGTTCAAGCGAAGAAATTAACACATGATCTCCATTGTTTAAACATCCGTATATTACAGTGTTAAGTGATGCAGTACATCCCGAAGTAAAACAGATTGAATTTTCATTTTTAGCACCGAAATATTGGCTTATCAATCCTCTTACCTCAAATACTTTTTGGCCTGCGTTGACCGACAGGGCGTGTCCTCCCCTTCCCGGATTTGCGCTGTATCTTGTAAGGCCTTCAGCTACCGCCCGCGTAACTTCCGGAGGTTTTTTACCGCCCGTTGCCGCATTATCAAAATAAATCAAACTAATCACCTCAAAATAATACACAGGAAAAATCCTGTGTATTGAAAACTAAATTATCGGGGCTACCTCTAATATTTTTATACCATTTTCATTCAGTATATTTAATGCTTTGTTTATATCCCCGTAAACCGCTATTCCATAACCGCAGCCAAGCCGTGAACTGCCGGAAATATCTCTTTCAACTGACGCTCTCATTGAATTTTTCCTTAATAAATCTCTTCCGCGAATCGCATAGGTTATAGTGCCGGTTATTATCATATTGCCTTTCATTTTTATCAACTCCGGTTATTGACATATTAAAATATGCCGTATATTACATTCTATGTGACCCATTTTAATATGACAAAAAAATGAGACTTAAAGAAAAACTTCAAGTCTCAACAAAACAATTATTATTCTGTTTTTTCTTCTTTAAAAAACATATCTTTATGCTTAACCAACAGTTTATACGCAACAATTATTGCAATGGGCAGCAATATTACACCGATAAAGCCAAATAGTCGTAACCCTACAAATATTGCAAGCAAGGTAATAAGTGGGTGTAACCCGACATCCTTGCCGATAATTTTGGGCTCGACAAAATTTCTGACGATTAAAATCACAATGTAGAGAACCAACAGACCGATTCCAAGGAAAATATTTCCCTGAATCAAAGCAATGATTCCCCAAGGAATAAGAACTGTGCCGCATCCCAAAATCGGAAGAATATCAACAATCGCAATCAAGAGGGCAATCAGTAACGGATTTTCTATTCTTAAGACAAAAAGACCCACCGACAACTCGACAAAGGTAATTGCCATTATAATAGCATAGCTTCTGAACAACTTAAAAACATTTTGGACGAAGACATCACGCAAATCATTTATTGTCTCAATATATTTGGGCTTTAAAAACAACTTTATTTTACGTTTAAATTTATCATAATCCTTTGCAATATAGCAAGAAGCGACTACCGTGACAATAACAGTTATGATAAATTCAGGGGTTGCAACAACAATATTTACAGCAAACTTAGGAATAGTCTCACCAATATATCCACCGAATTTTTCAAGCATACCGTCTCCAAAACTTGAAACGGCCTCGTTTAAAACATCAGGTGTATGAGCGAAACCGGACAGAAGCGAATTTATTGAAGGAATCAACTCTTCCGTAACATAAGATATAATTCCTGGAATAAATTGCACAACCTTTCCTGCCAAAGCGTAAATGCCGAAACCAAGTATAGCAAAAATTGCTGAGACAACGGCATAAGACAGTATTACCATTATTACCGCACAAATGCCCTTCTTCATTTTAAGTCGCTGGCTCAATTGGTTGGCAGGCTTTTGTACCAAAAAAGTAATGGCTAAACCGATTACAAAAGGCAGCATATATATTGCCAAAAATCTAATGGCAATAAAAATCAAGGCTGCAACCGTAACGAAAAAAGCAAGTCGGAGGCCAAGCGGTCTTAGGAAGACAAATTATTGT
>JAZNJE010000139.1:0-5773 GCA_045577905.1 Acutalibacteraceae bacterium
GCTAAAAAGGTTGAGGAAATCAGTCATAGATATGGCTTTGAACTCGACCCCAATAAGTTAATTCACGAAATGAGCGTTTCCGAAAAGCAGACGGTTGAAATAATAAAGGTTCTGTATCGCGGTGCCGATATTCTGATTCTGGACGAGCCTACGGCAGTTCTCACTCCGCAGGAAACCGAAAAACTTTTTGCCGTGCTTCGCCGTATGCGTGATGACGGAAAGTCAATCATAATAATAACCCACAAACTTCACGAGGTTCTGTCGTTATCTGACAGAGTGTCGGTTCTCAGAAAGGGCGAGTATGTAGGTACCGTCAACACCGGCGAGACAAACGAGAGTGAACTGACCGAAATGATGGTGGGCAAAAAAATCTCTCTTAATATTCACAGAAGCGAACCTAAGAACTGTGAGGACCGGCTAAGGGTTGAAAATATCAACTGTGTAAGTCGCGAAGGAGTAAAACTTCTTGACTCGGTTTCCTTTACCGCAAAAAGCGGAGAAATCCTCGGTATTGCGGGAATTGCAGGTAGTGGACAAAGAGAACTTTTAGAGGCTATTGCAGGCCTTCAACATATTGATAGCGGAAAAATTATTTACAACAATCCTAAAACCGGTATGCAGGACAATTTAAGGGATAAAACCCCTCTTCAAATAAGAGATCTTGGTGTTCGCCTCTCCTTTGTTCCCGAGGATAGACTCGGAATGGGGCTTGTGGGAAATATGGGCATTACCGATAATATGATGCTAAGGTCCTACCGCAAGGGCAAATCTGTATTTTTAGAAAGGAAAGCCCCTCACGACCTTGCCGAAAAGATAATTTCCGACCTTGAAGTTGTAACACCGGGTACCGAAACCCCCGTAAGAAGGCTTTCGGGCGGTAATGTTCAAAAGGTTTTGGTCGGCCGTGAAATCGCCGCTGCACCAACCGTTTTAATGGCGGCTTATCCTGTAAGAGGTCTTGACATTAATTCCTCTTATACAATATATAACCTGCTTAATGAGCAAAAAGAACGTGGCGTTGCCATTATCTTTGTCGGCGAAGATTTAGACGTTCTTTTGGAACTTTGCGACAGAATTCTGGTAATCGGTTCGGGTTGCGTAACGGGTCTTGTTGATGCAAGAACCACCACAAAAGAAGAAATAGGTCTTCTTATGACAAAGGGGAAAGGAGAAGAAAAATAATGGAAAATACAAGACGCAAAAATTCTTTTTCCTTTCACATTGTAAAGCGCGAACAAACCGTCTGGTATAAAGGGATTGCCATTCGTGCCGCCGCAGTTATTTTAGCCCTTGTTGTTTCGGGCGTAGTAATAACTCTTCTAACAGATAAAAATCCGCTTGCAGTCTATAAATCAATGTGGAGCGGTGCATTTGGAATGAACCTCCGTGTTTGGAGTCTCTTTCAGGATGTTGCTATTCTCCTTTGCATTTCGCTTGCAGTTACCCCTGCTTTTAAAATGAAATTCTGGAATATCGGTGCAGAGGGTCAGGTGCTTATAGGCGGTCTTGCAACCGTTTCGGTTATGATGTTTTTGGGCGGCAAAATCCCCCTTCCTCTGCTTTTAATTGTAATGATTGCCGCATCGATTTTGGCCGGCATCATCTGGGCGGTTATTCCGGCTATATTTAAAGCGTATTGGAATACTAACGAAACCCTTTTTACCCTTATGATGAACTATGTTGCAATTCAACTTGTTTCATATTTTCTTAAAGTTTTTGTTAAAACAGGCTCGGGCGTTTTGTTCCCAATGCCTGAATATGGTTTCCCGGTGCTCTTTAATCAACCCTATTTACTCAATATAATTATCGTTGCGGTTTTAACTGTTGCGGTTTATATTTATTTGAAATACACAAAACAGGGATATGAAATATCTGTGGTGGGCGAGAGCCAGAATACCGCAAACTATATTGGTATCAATGTTAAAAAGGTTGTAATCAGAACCCTTATTGTATCAGGTGCCCTTTGCGGTATTGCAGGTCTGCTTCTGGTAGGCGGTACAAACCACACAATCAATACCGAAACCGCAGGCGGCAGAGGTTTTACTGCCATTATGGTTTCTTGGCTTGCAAAGTTTAATCCCTTCTTTATGGTAATTACAAGTTTTATTATCGTATTCTTACAAAAGGGAGCCCAACAGGTTTCTACCGATTTCAGACTGCCCCAGGCAATCAGTGATATTGTAACGGGCATAATTCTCTTCTTCATAATCGGTTGCGAATTTTTCTTAAACTATAAAATTGTTGTAAGCAAAAACGGAAAGGAGAATGACTAATGTTAGCCTTTCTTGTTAGCGCAATCAGACTTGGTATGGTATTTCTCTTTGGCTCAACAGGAGAAATTCTTACCGAAAAATCAGGACATTTAAACCTCGGAACCCCCGGTGTTATGTGTGTCGGAGCATCTTGCGGTTGCTTTGCGGAATATCTTTATCTTAAATCCGAAGGACCCTTTGCTTCTCCCGCCATTGCAATTATTGTTGCCGTTGTTGCTACCTTTGTAGGTGCTGCTATAATGGGACTTTTATTTAGTTTCCTGACCGTAACCCTTAGAGCAAACCAAAACGTAACCGGTCTTGCCCTTACAACTCTTGGTATCGGTATTTCCGACTATATGATAGCAAAGGCAGGAACATCCTTCGGTAGAGCAAGCAAGTTCTTTACTGCTTCGCTTCCTTTCGCGGAGGACCTTGGTTGGTTTGGTGAGTTATTCCTTTCCCACGGAATTATGATTTATCTTGCTATTGCCGTGGCACTTATTTGTTCCTTTGTGTTATCTAAAACAAGGGTTGGACTTAATTTGCGCTCGGTAGGAGAAAATCCTGCAACCGCCGATGCGGCAGGAATAAACGTTCCTTTATACCGTTATGTTGCAACCTGTATCGGCTCGGGAATTTCAGGTCTTGGCGGTCTTACCTTTATTATGGACTATCTAAACGGCAACTGGGAATATTGTATTGATGCTTTCGGTTGGCTTGCAATAGCCCTTGTTATCTTTACTGTATGGAAGCCCAATCTCGCCATTCTCGGCTCCATAATCTTCGGTGCTCTTTATATAGCATCAAGTTATATTACAGGCGTTTCATTTGCGGGAAAAGAACTTTTCAAAATGCTTCCCTATGTGGTAACGATTATAGTTCTTATAATTACAAGTATGAGAAGCAGAAAGAAGAATCAGCCGCCTGAGAGTTTAGGCCTGTCCTACTTCCGTGAAGAAAGATAATTGGAAAATTTAGCGTAGAACAAAAAAGAACTGACTTGCAGTCAGTTCTTTTTTTATCCGTTTTTCGAGCGCCGAAGTATAAAACATACGTCTTGGCACTCGAGAAAACAGATTCTACATCTAAATTTTCTCGATTATCTAGGATATAACTATGCTATAAAACAAACCTTGTGAATTATACCCGCCTAAATCTTATTTCTGCTTTTTTAAATAGTCGCCGATTATTGTTTCAAGAAGATTATTAACGCTTCTGTTTTGCTTTCCTGCCTCTTCGTAAAGTTTATCCTTTACTTCTTGCGGTAATCTTAGTTTTACTTCAATTTTATCTGTCATAACAATCCCACCAAAATACTTAAATTATAGGTCCACTATGGTACCATTATAGTAAATATTGTGCAAAACATCAAGGTCTCACGGTGAGCCCTTGTGCAAAACAACAAAACTGAGCAGATACTATTGACAAGGTGGTCTCACGGTGGTATCATAAAAAGCGGAAAAGGGGTGAAAGGATGAGCAGAATACTCAAAGAACTTTTTTACGGAAATTTAGAGCCGAGTGTTAAATTAGAGGAAAACGATCCCAGACTCAGACATCTTGAGCGGCTTATTGGCAGACATCTGGAAACACTCGAGAAGAAACTTTGCGAAGAGGATAAAACAGTATTTGAAAAATATAAAGAATGTTGCAATGAATATGAATTTTTAGTTACTGAAAAGGCTTTTTGCGATGGCTTTTGTATGGCAACAAGGATTTTCGCAGAAGCAATGTGTTTGTCTGAAAAACAAATATCTAATTAAAAGAGAAAGCACCGACAAATAAAGTCGGTGCTTTCTAAATTTGTCCGTAGGACGCCTTAATCTGCATTCTGAATTTTGCATTTACAGAAAATCTCTTAAATCAATGGCAAGACGCTCTTCAAGGTTAATAAGTCGCTTGGCAATATCCTTCGAGAATTCGTCTGCGGCGGCATATTGGTTTAAATACTTATTCAAAGATTTAACTCCCATATTGCAGCCGTCGGTCATAAGGTCCGCAACCGTTTGGTCAGATTCCTTCATAGCGAGCATAACTTCGGTTTTAATATAACTCATACTTTTCGCAATTGGGTTCGGGTCTTTGCCGTCGTCGTGAAAACGGTCAAGATGTTTGAGAACCTCATCCGCCAAAACATTATGCTCGTCTTTGCACTTGGTCAGAAGCGATTCGAGTCCTTCGGAGGAAACATAGGGCAAAACATCGTCGATTGATTTTACACCCATTTTTATCCCTGCATCACACTCTCTCAAAAGTTTAATAGTGTCTTGTTCTATCATTATAAATCACCTCATTTTGTGTTTTCCCAAAAGTTGGAGAAATTATTCACGGATTATGCAAAATAGGATTAAATCTAATCTTTCCATTGACACGAAAGTCTGCGATTGGTAATATAATTAGTGATAGAAGTCCAAACAAAAGTGTTTAGACAAACTACAATCATTATTAAGATAAACAAAAAGTGGAGAAACAACATTCGAATGAAAACTTTTAGAAGAATAATAGTCGGAATTTTTGCCGCGGCGTTCGGCATAATGACAATTTTTTATGTTACCAATCTCGTGCAGGAACTTTCGGGCAACGGTGTTCTGGCTGCTGAAAAAATTGCAAAAATCGGTTTTAGTAACGATGTTGTGACCGAGCAAAAATGCGAAAAAATTTTCAGCCGGGAAGAACTTGCCGAGCAGGACCTTATTGCAGACGATTTCCGTTCGGATTTTCATTATAAAAAACTTTCCGACGGCGAAAGGTCGGTTTATCTTGCAATGGACTATGCTCTCGAAAAGGGGTATAAATACATTTATGTAGATGGTCGCATTGTTTCCTCTGAGAATGCTCTTGTGGATGCTTTGATATCTTACGCCTTGGACTCTCCTTTGTTGGAGCAGAATTTGCGGTATCAAATGGGCAGTTTTGCTACTACCTATGACGTTAAGGGCAAATCAGCCCATTTTGAGGGATATTATATATGTGTCGAAAACTTTACTAAGTCACTCTGGAAGGACAAGAAAAAGGCGATTACGGAAGCCGAGAACATAGTGAAAGGCATACCTGAGGGACTTAGCGATGTTGAAAAAGCAGGTTATCTCCACGAATATGTTATATCAAATGTAACCTATTACGATTATCTCGATAAGGAAGATAATTCGCCAAAGTCGTATCTTTACGATGCACTGGTACTTGGGAGAAGCCATTGCGACGGCTCTGCAAATATGTTCAGTCTGATTGCGAATATGGCAGGAATAGAATGTTTTGAAAAGCAATATGTCGGAGATGGTATTGAAATAGGCCACACATGGAATATGATTTGCCTTGACGGAGATTGGTACAATGTGGATGCGACGGCAGGCCCTAAAAAGGAGGACGATGATTACCGTTACCGACTTGCACGGCTTTTCTGTTTTGAGGATAAACTGCAACAGTTCCATCCCGATAACGAAGAAATTTATCCTAAGGCGGAGAAAAGTTTGGGAATGCCGGTCAATGCGACCTTAACTGTCATAAGCAAGAACAAATTCA
>JAZNJE010000140.1:0-18812 GCA_045577905.1 Acutalibacteraceae bacterium
AATAATCTTTTTTGAAAAAAAGTATTGACTTTTTGTAATTAGATGGTATAATAACATCGTTGTCAGAAAGACAACGGAATATTGCGGAATTGTGTAAGGGTAGCACAGCAGACTCTGACTCTGTTTGTCTGGGTTCGAATCCTAGTTCCGCAGCCATTGCCTCGACATTAACGTGTCGGGGCATTTTAAATCGAGGTGTGGCTCAGTTTGGTAGAGCGCTGCGTTCGGGACGCAGAGGTCGCGTGTTCGAATCCCGTCACCTCGACCAGAAGAAAACAGACGGTACGTTAAGTGCTGTCTGTTTTCTTTTTGGATTAGAAAACAGAATACAAAGAAGTAAAGCAGTTCTCTAATGCAGTGAGGAGACTAAATTTTTTTGAATATAGGGTGTCTGTCCTTGTCGATCAGAGCAAAAACTGTAAAAAGCAGCGCACCTACGGTTTCCACTAACATATCAATCATAGAGTCTATAAGTCCTATATCAACGCAACCGCTTTCTAAATAGGTGTTTACCTGCATATCGGTGCCGAAAAACGAATCACAACCGAACTCATAGAGTTCCCAAAGTCCGGCTACTGCCACCGAAAAGAAAAAGGCAAAAAGAGCAGATATTAAAAGTGTGTTATAACCTTTATTGATAATGCCCGCAAGAAAGTAGCCAATAATGGCAAAGACAACTCCACCCGTAAAGTGCAACAGACTGTCGAATTGCGGAAATATGTCATACATATTATAGACCGAACCCAAGAGGGGAGAGACGGCATAAAGACTCAATGCCGTAAATAAAATATTTCCTGTTTGAAGTTTGAAAATTATACAGAACACTGTCGGCGCAAATATTAAAAAGGGGGTCGCAAAAGAAATTAACAAGGCCCCGGTATCGTTAAGGGTTTTTGCATATACTATTGACAGAAGTGAAAAAACGGTAAGGAGAGTGCTGACGGCCATCTTATAAATCGAAAAATATTTTGTAATACGCATAAAGACCTCTCTTTTAAGGGGTGTTTGTAAAATTATATTTCCCTTTTACTCATAAATATGGCAAAATTTTTAAACTTTATATTAACATATTTTAATATTATGAAAATGTTATTTGCGGGATATTAAAAAGCGGTGTTAAAAGCACTGAAAATCGACGGTTTACTTTTTCGCTCAAAAATGGTATAATAATAAAAATAAGTTGATGTTTTATCGATTTAAGAGGTTAAATATATAATTTTGTAAAAGTTCTTTTAAATTGTGGTAGAAGAATATGCCTATAAGAATTCGAGGCGATGAAAAATGAAGGATATTTATATTATGCTGTCACATACCCATACTATGTTTGGGGGAGTTATAAGGCGGGTAAAGGGACTTTATTATAATCATTCTGCAATTTCCTTTGACAAGGAACTATTAGAACTGTACGCCTTTGCAAGGCCTAAACATAAGGCATTGATGCTTGCCACCCTTGTTCACGAGAATGTTGAAAGATATACTTTGGGAAAACACACAAATGTGCCGGTTGCGGTTTTTCGGCTTTCGATTACCGACGAGCAGTACGATTGGCTCCGCCAAAAGATAAAGGAGATTCAGCAGGATGGCAGATATATCTACAACATGTACTCGGTACTGACCAACTCTTTTACGGGAGGTTTTGCAACCTATAAGGCATTTTCATGTACAGAGTTTGTGGCCTACCTCCTTTCAAATATAGGCGTTAATACCGAAAAGCCCTATTATTCTTATACCCCCGATGATTTAAAGAACCTTTTGAGTGAGTATTTGTGTTTTGAGGGCAATATGCTTGATTTTGCCAATGACCGAAAGGTTTACAAAGAGTATTATGATAGCCTTACGGCACAGGAGATAATGTCTTCAATATTTTTGCCGGTAAGGTTGTTGTACAGGATGATTTTTTGTCGCAGAAAAATGCAAAAAACCGAGGAGTAAAACTCCTCGGTTTTAATTCATTATGCTGAATAGATTTCGTCGAGAATTTTTTGCAGATAATCTCTTGCGTAGTTAATATCTGCCAATTGACGTTCGCCGGTAATTTCACGTTCAATAGTGATAAATCTATCAAATCCAAGTTCGTGAAGTTTTGTAAGAACGCCCCTAAAATCAACCTTACCGTCTCCGAGCCGTGTTTCGACTCCTAAATGCTTTCCGTCGGTGGGATAGCGACCGTCCTTAGCGTGAAGGTTTCTTACATATTTTCCGAAAACATCAAGTGCATCTACGGGGTTTGCCTTTCCGTAAAGGATAAGGTTTGCGGTATCAAGGTTTACATACAGGTTGCCGGTACCAACCTCTTCAAAGCAACGCAACATTGCAACGGGGGTCTCCTGACCTGTTTCAAAAAGAAGATTTTGTCCGTTCGCCTTGCAATATTCAGCAACCTCTCGAACCGCATCGCAGAAACCGGGGAAAATGGGGTCATTGGGGTTTTCGGGGATAAATCCCATGTGTGTAATAACATCCTCTACACCGAGAACCTTTGCGAAGTCAGAAGCATTTTTAAGTTGAGGAATACGAAGTTCTCTCATATTTTCGGGTACGATACCGAGGGTCTTGGGTCCGCTGTAAAAGTCCCAAACCATTTCTCCCGTCCAACCGGCCCAAACGGCGGAAATTGTAATTCCATACTTTTCAGCAAGGGCTTTAACCTGCACTGCGTTTTCAGCAGTAATAACGGGCATTACCCAACAAGAAAGTTGACAATTATCAAAACCGTTTTCTTTTAAAGAGGCAAATTTTTCCTCCAATGTTTCGAGGGACTCAAAACCGACGAACACACCAATTTTCATCATAACTATCTTCCTCCAAAATGATTTAAATAAAAAATAACATATTATTTGATAAAAGCAAGCACTGTTTTGCAAAAACTTTTAAATGTTTTATTCTTGCTCCGAAAGGCAGTCAAGATACCCTAAAAGTTTGGTTTTTGCATCCGGGGAGAGTTGGCTGTAAATTTCAAGCAAGCGGGCTTCATCGGAAGAAAGTACTCGGTGGTCAAAAAAGAGTGCAGTCGGCTGCATAAGCCCGGGGAAGGTATCCTCCTTCGGTGAACCGACAATTTCCTCGATAGGGATTTGGAAGAAACGGGAAAGTTTCACCAAAACATCATCGGTAAGTTGACCCTTCGTTTCAAGGTGCTGATACGCGCCCCTCGTCATTTTAAGATAATCGGCGAGTTCTTGCTGGGTAATGTGATTTTTACGGCGAAGTTCTCTAAGACGGAAATTTTTTATATCGGTGGTGTTATATTTTGCCATAATAATCTCCTTATTTTTCTTGACTTGCACTTAAAATATTGTTATACTGTTAAGGCATTGGCTGGAATGGCGCAGTTGGTAGCGCAATTGATTCGTAATCAATAGGTCGTGGGTTCGAGTCCCATTTCCAGCTCCAAAATAACAGAGACGGCCCCAAGGCGGTTTCTGTTATTTTTTATTGTGGTGTCAGATCCACAGAGTTGCATTTTATAAATCAATCGGTTTCCATTTACGGAAACAGTCGAAAATTGTCAACTTTTGTAACATTATACCACACGGATTTGCAGTTTGTCAATACTGTTACACATAAAAAGTAGGCTCCCGATTCAGGAGCCTACTTTAACTAAACGGCATTATTTTGTCAACATATCAATAAGTGTACGGTATATTGCTGCGGGGTCATCAAGAAAGGTTTCTTTTATTTTAAGCACCTGTTCTTCATCTGCCGCTTGGAGTGAAAAACTCATAACGCGTTTATCCCCTTCAAGGGTAGAGCAGGTAATATAAATACCGTCGTCGTTTTTTTCGGTTTTAATTTCAGTTTCCTTGATATGTCGGTTGCGTTCAAGCATCTTCTTAGCAATATTAAGAGATTTTTCCCTGACCGTAAAGGGAACCCTTGACTGCAATGTCTGTCCTGCATCTCGACCATTGTCATTTATCATAAAACAATCGGGAAATTCTTCGGGTTCGTCAATAAGACCCGTTTTGGAGAGTTGAGCGAATGCATCGCTGACCTCAAAGGTGTTTGCAATACCGTTAATATGGAGAAGGTTTGCAAGTTGTGTTGCCGACACCGGTTCGGATGTATTCATAAGCAGATACAAAACCAAAATCTTGATATCGGTCGTATTTTTAAGACCGCCTTTTGCAACGTTTACCGAAATTGCATCGCGCTCCATATTACCCCTCCTTTTGTTTTATAGCCGATTCTTATAAATACAATCAGTGAATATTGCAATATTTTTTATATTACAATATAATTATACAGAGGGCAAGGTTAAAAGTCAACCATCGAAATCTTCAATAATATCATAGGCTTCTGCTATATTTGAAAGCCTGATACCGTCCGAAAGGATTTGTCGGTCGGTGGAGGGTAGGGTTTGAAAATTGATTTCGCTGAATGTGTCAATAACCGTGTCACCTTCAAAGAGTCGTACCGCACCATCATAGTATTTTAGGACGAGCACAGAGCCGTATGGTTCTTCTGCAGAACTTACATTTTGCTCGTCGGTTTTTTGGGGAGCCTTTTCACGGCTTATTTCCACCCCAAAAACTACCGAGGTCATAATCATTAGTGTTGCTAAAAGGTATTTCATTGTTAAAATTTTCCTTTCTCTTAATACCTAGTTTAAAAACTTGTAAAAAAATTGTTACCATTTTTGGTGTAAAATATGCTATAATAGGTAAAAATGCCATCGTGAGGTGAGTTTTTTTGGATAATAAAGATTTGAATAATTACAACTTAGATGATGATTTTGACCTTTTAGGAGCCAACCCCGACGGGAAAGGAGCACCTGAAAAGGAGCATTATGTCCGTTCAGACGGCGAGCCTGATTATTTTGGTCTTTATGCCGATTTGGAAAAAAGCGCCCAACAGAAGTTTTCGGATTCTGACGAAAACAAAGAAATTTTTGACGGGGCGGTTTTAGATGAGGACCAACAATTAGACGACGGGAACATTGATATTCGTTCGAGCAGTTCAGATAACCTTGATATAAGAAGCAGCGAATCGGAAATTTTTGATTTGAATAACTTTGATAACGACGATAAAAGCGAAGAGCCTGTAAAAGAGCCTCAAAAGAAAAAGTTTAAGGTACTCACTAAAAACAATATTCTTATGAGCGTATTAGCGGTTTTTCTCGTTATGGCTTTAACCGCCAGCATTGTAGCGGCATCTGCTTTGAATTTTGTTTTTAATTATGAATATGATGATATTAAAAACAAGGTGAATCTTGAGGAATTTGAACAGTCATATACCACAGTAATATACGTTCAAAATAAGAACGGCGAGTGGGTAGAATATCGCAGGCTTCACGGAACTGAAAACAGAATTTGGACAGAGTATAATCTTAAAAAGGCGACCAATAAGAATCCTGAATATACCGGAATTCCTCAAAATCTTGCGAATGCTTTTGTTGCGATTGAGGACAAACGCTTTTTTGAGCATGACGGTGTTGATTGGAAGCGTACCATCAGTGCCTTTGCAAATATGATAATTCCTTTTTCCAACAGTGCTTACGGCGGCTCAACAATAACCCAACAGCTTGTTAAGAACCTCACGAGGGATGACGACCGTACCGCAAGTCGAAAACTGCGTGAGATAATTCAGGCACGACAACTTGAAGAAGTAAACACCAAAGAGCGCATATTAGAGGTTTATATGAACACAATTGCCATGGGTAGAGGCATGTGTGGTGTTGCGGTTCCTGCAAAATATTATTTCGGAAAGAATGTAAACGAACTTACCTTGGCAGAGTGCGCGTCGCTTGCCGCAATTACAAAAAACCCCGAGTATTACCGTCCCGATAAACATCCTGAAAACAACTTAAAGAGAAGAAACTTCGTTCTGTACGAAATGTTTGACCAGGAGCTTATAAGCGAAAAGGAATATAACGATGCAGTCGCAGAAAAACTTAATGTTGTTGCGGATTCCGAAAACTTAAAGGGAAATATTGAAATTAACAGTTATTTTGTAGATGCTCTGATCGAAGAGGTTGTAGCAACCCTCGTTAATATAAAGGGCTATGACCGTGAGGAAGCAATTGACGATTTCTATAACGGCGGATATAAGATTTATGCCACCGTTGATCCCGAAGTTCAGGCGGCAATGGAAAAGGTATATACCGACGAAAAGTATATAATTAAAGGCAAGGATGACAAAATAATCCAAGGCTCTATGACGGTGTTGGATTATAACGGTAATATTAAGGGAATTGTCGGCGGAATAGGAGAAAAAACCGAAAACCGCGGGCTGAACCGTGCCACAATGTCGCCCCGCCAGCCGGGTTCAACAATGAAACCGCTGGCTGCTTATACTCCTGCTATCGAGGGAGATCTTATCACCTATTCTACAATACTTGAAGATAAAAAATATGTTTATTACGAGGGCAAGGAATATGAGTGGTCACCCCCCAACTGGTATGACGGTTATCGGGGAATGATGACCATTGAATATGCTCTCAGAAATTCGGTGAACACAATACCTACCTATATTGTTGATCTTTTGAAACCCGAAAAAGCGTTCGACTTTGTTTATAATAAGTTAGGGCTTAAAAGCCTTGAAAATCCGGGAGATGCAAACTATTCTCCTCTCGGAATGGGCGGTACAAGGGGAGGAGTTACAACCCTGCAATCTGCGGCGGCATTTGCTCCCTTCGGAGACAGAGGCTTTTATAGTGAACCCACCACATTTACCGCTATCTATGACCAATTTGGCGAACTTGTTGTAAGCCGTAAACCGCAAAAGACGGTTGTTATGGGAGAGGACACCGCATGCATTATGAATCATCTGTTGCAAACGGTTGTAAAGTCGTCTGACGGTACGGGTAAAATGCTTAACGACTACTTTACCGGTATGCCGGTATATGCAAAAACAGGTACTTCGAACTCAGGAGAGTATGCACGTGACGTTTGGTTTGTAGGAGGAACGCCATATTATGTTGCTTCTGCTTGGTGCGGATACGATTCCAACCAAGAACTCAAAAAGGAACACGAGAAGATGGCGCTCAAAATGTGGGGCGAGGTTATGGCGAAAATTCACGAAGGCCTCCCTGTAAAAGATTTTGAGGAAAGCAAATATACCCAGTGCAGAATATACTGCTCCGAGACGGGAGGACTTGCAACAACGGGCTGTCCGATAGGCGGCTACGGTTGGTATAAGGGAAGCGGCCAAAAGGTTTGCTCAAAACACGCAGGTAAGGTTATTGTTACAACAAGCGAAAACGATGTTTTAGCATACCTCTATCCCGATCCGGAACCCGAAACTCCCGAGCCTGAGGAACCGTCAGAAGACCCCGACGGTTCTTCCGATACCGACAGTTCAGACTCGAACACTTAAAGTTAAACAGAATAAAAAAGTGAGTATCCGATGAGGATACTCACTTTTTTATCAGAGGAATCGATTATACAAAAAGATTTGAAACAAGTTCTGCCACAAGCACTCCCACACATGAAAGGGTTGCCACTATAATAAGTCCCTTGTCATAGAGAGCGAGAACGACGGCAATTATAAATCCGCATATAGCAGGAACAGGGGATACTGTAAAGAATATTGCGGGTACTGTCATCGCCGAAAGTACGGTATAAGGAATATAGTGTAAAAAAGAAATAAGATATTTATTTGTTATTTTCTTTTTTATCAATACAAGAGGTATCATTCTTATAAGATAGGTTACTCCTGCCATAACCGCCAGATAAATAAAGAATTCGGGTCTAATCATCATTTGCAACCTCCATAGGTGCCGCAAAGGCGAGAATGAGAGAGGGGATAACGGCGCAAATAATGGTTGCAAAACCGCTGGGTATAAACGAAAGGGCAGGCACAAAACGGAAGATGCAGGAAAGGATAACGGCAAGCAGTACGCAGATTGCTGTACACGCCTCTTTTTTTACTGCGGGAACAACTATTGCTATAAACATCCCGTAAATTGCAACCGAAAGAGAGGTAATAATTAGGGTGGGAAGCACATTTCCCATCAAAGCGCCGCAGAGCGTTCCGCCACTCCAACCTAAAAATGGGGTCAATATAAGGGCATACATATATGCCTTGCTTACTGCTGCTTTTTGAGAGATGGCAACCCCGAATATTTCATCTGTGTTACCAAAGGCAATAAGCATACGGTGGGGAAGGCTTATCGAGGGGTCAAGTTTTTGCGAGAGGGAGACCGACATAAGCGAATAACGGGAGTTTATAACAAGTTGAGAAACCGCCATTTCGATAAGGGTTCCGCCGCCTGCGATAATAGGAAGCCCCGCTACCTGACCTGCCGAGGTCAGGTTGAATGATGATATAAGAAGTGCTTCAAGCCAGGAAAGACCTGCCGAAACGGCGGAAATTCCAAAGGCAAAAGAAACGGCAAAATAGCCGATACAAATCGGCAGACCGTCGGTTATTCCTTTCAAAAAGTTGTTTTGTCTCATATATAACCACACTTTAAAAAAACTGAGATAATTATATAACGGTTTTATTCCGATTGCAAGTGGTAATGTAAACTTGACTTTCTATAAAAATAGGATTATAATTAAAGCACATTCCAAAAAAAGGAGAATTATTATGAAAAAACTTTTAGCAATTCTTTTGGCAGTTTTAATGGTGGCAACACTTTTTGTTGCTTGCGGTGACAATTCTGCTGCTGATGACGATAACAACAGCAAGCCTGATTCTCAGTCGGAATCCTCAGGCGAGGGAAGTGGCGAAGGAAGCGGTGACGGCGAAAAAAAATCCAATTTCTTTAAGTCTAAGGATATTAAAACTGACGTTGAAGGATCATCTGCCATAAAGTTTGAGTGGGATCAGGATAACGCAAAGTTTTATGTTTACACTATATCCTATGCTCCCGAAAGCGTACTCGGCGATAAGTACGAGGCTCCTCTTTCTATGGTTCAGAAATATACTTATAGCGTAGATAACCGCGCAAGCACAGAGGGCGGATATGCTATCGATGGAGCACTTCAGTCTGTCAAATTGAGTATGGAAGGTCCTTCCGCTTCTGCGTACCTTGAAGATAATAAGGATGAAATGGGCGACATGTATGACGCTTTGAAGAAGGGCACAGAATTTACGGGCAAAGATCTTGAATCACAACTTCAGAGAACAGAGTATAAGTTCGAAGCAATTGTTAACACAAGCGGAGAAAATCTTGTTGTTAATAGCTTTGCAGAGCTTTACACAACCTATGGCGACCAGGCAAAGCACAAGGATATTATGACCTTTAAAAACGATGTCATCAGCAAGGTTGAGCAGTATTATAACGGAGAGCTTGAAACGGTTATCAACTACGATGAGAGCGGCGCTCCTATCTTTGATGAAAAATAGCTTTAATTTGTGTTTATTATAATTAGAAAAGACCGCAACAGCGGTCTTTTCTTTTGCGATTTATACTATTTACAAGTTGACAATAACTGTTAAAAGTATTAAAATAATCCCCGAAAGGAAGTGCTTATATTATGGTAAAGGTTTCTCCGTCGATTTTATCGGCAGATTTTCTTGATATGAAAAAAGACCTTGAGGATTTGAAGATGGCGGGAGTTGATATGCTTCACGTTGACGTTATGGACGGAAATTTTGTTCCGAATATGTCTTTCGGTGTTCCGCTTATACAGTCTTTCAAAAAGCATACAGATATTCCGCTTGATGTTCATCTTATGATTGACAGACCTCACAGATATATTAAAGATTTTGCGGCAGTTTCTGATTGGCTCGGTTTCCACTATGAGGCAGGCTCTCCGGTTGCTGAAACACTGAAAGAGATTAAGGCCCTCGGTTGCAAAACCACACTCACAATCAAGCCTTGCACAAAGGCAGAAGAAATTTTTGAGTTTTTGCCTCTTTGCGATATGGTGCTTGTAATGAGCGTTGAGCCCGGCTTCGGCGGCCAAAAGTTTATGCCCGAATCTCTTATGAAGGTAAAAGCGTTGAGCGATGAGATAAAAAGGCAAAATCTTAACTGCGAAATAGAAATCGACGGCGGTATCAACGAAGAAACCGCACGCTTGGCGGTTGAAGCAGGCACAACCGTTTTGGTAGCAGGCAGTTATGTTATAGGTCAAAAGGACCTTGTTGAAAGGGTTCGGGGACTTAAAGCCCTCTAATAATATCTACCGCATTATCATCAATAAGTTTTTTACCATGTTCGCTGACTATTGCAAATGCCGTTTTTGAACGGATGCAACGGTCGGCGAATTCTTCTGCTGTGGTAGCGGAAACAAGATAGGGGCTTTTGGAAAGTAGTGCAAGGTAGTATTTTTTTCTGAATTTATAAAGACTGCTCTTTACGAGGAGTTCCTTTTGCTCAAAAACAAGACGGCAAATCTGAGAGGCAGGATTTATGTCGGTAAATTCGAGCAGATAATAGTACAGGGAAGCCGACGTTTTTTTTAAGGGTGCAAGGAGGGAACTTTTTGTAAAAAAAATTATTCTTCCGCCCGACGCAGAGGGAAACATTTCTACAAAAAGTCTTTCACAGTCAAGGGTAAAACAAGCCTTTGTAAGAGCCTTTGCCAGTATAACACGCAGGATATATTGTGTCTCTCGGTCACGGCAGGCAGTATGTTCGCCGTTTCCGAACAGTTTAGAGGCTTCAAGGCGCGACAGGGTGATTTTCAGTTTTGATTTTCCAAGTGTCGTTACCGTCATGGCAGTCCCTCCGTGAATAATATATTAAAAAACGGGCAATAATTTGCTGGGTGATATGTATGAAAGAATTTTTTCAAAGCAACAGTTTTAAGTTGTTTTTAAAATCGGCATTTTTAACGGCACTGTTTTTGATACTCTTTTTTATCGGTTATTTCGGAGCGGCTTTTTTCACGGGCAAAATGTAAAAGATTGGGGCAACGGCAGTTGCCCCTTTGCTGTTTGCTGCGTCGAAAGCGGTTTTACCGACTAACAATCGTTGTTGTCCAGACATGTCGGTCGGGGAGGGAAGAAATCGTTTGTCGGGAACTGAATTTTTCTAAATACATCGCAGGGTTCTGCGGTGGTATTATCGCACTGCTTTTCAGGTATGCAGAAATCATAAACGGGAATAAGCATTTGAACATTTCGTATGAGTTGAACTATTGTAAAAAGGCCGAGTGTTACATATACTGTGGGTGTTCCGCAGGGAAGTTCGGTTATTACATTACTGCCGACGCAGTTGCAAATTGACGAGGGAATGTTGCAGTAACATTCGGAGCAATCTCTAACTTCGCAGATTTTTGCCGAAAGTGCAATCGGGTCAACAGTTTGAACAACACATCTGGGCATATTGGTGGACTGGAAGAATTGGGGATCTGTACCGTCCTCTACCGTAAGTGCGTTTGAGAAAATTCTGACATTGCCGTCACTGCCGAACAGAATAACCTTTTTAGAGAAAAGGGAAATACCCTGAACGGTAGTCGGCATTGAGTGAGGTGCGGTGAAAAGGTCGAGCGTAATTAAGAAGAAAAAGGTTAGGTCGCAGGAATAGAATCCACGGTTAAAACTAACGGGTTCTACATCTACAAGAACATTTAAGACCTCCGCCGCTTTAATCCTTACGCTTAATGCGTTTTGTACGGTTTCCTGAATATCGGGGGCAAAATAAACCCTTAAATCCTCCAAGCAATCGCGGTCACAGCAGGAGTCATATACTCTGCCCGCATCTATGCAAACGGCTTCTTTAAAATTCCCTGATTCGTTCACAATTCTTGAATCAGCCATTAAATCAACCTCCGAGTTTAAGTATTTGAAGCGTAAAAACTTCTATAACATAATATGTGCAAAAATATCTTCTGCCACAACAGATTTTAAAATAAAAAATTGCCAAATATCTATTGCAATATTAATTAAAATTAGAAAGAACCTTTGACCGTCTGCCAAAGGTTCTTTTACTTAAACAAAATTCTTTATACAAAAAATAAAAATAAGCACTCATCATAGGTGAGTGCTTATTACGTTGGTGCGGATAATGGGACTTGAACGTCTGCTTCGCATACTGTTTCGCTCGCCGACCAAACACGGTTTGTTTGGTGCCCGGCTTCGCGCTCTGCCTAAAAAACAGTGTGCCACACTGTTTTTATAAACGGCAGACCCTCTCGGGTTCAAGTCCCGAATATAAACAAAATTAAAAAGAACCAACCAAAGGTCAGTTCTTTTTGATTGGTGCGGATAATGGGACTTGAACCCATACGTCGGTTGACACACGCCCCTCAAACGTGCCTGTCTGCCTATTCCAGCACATCCGCATTTCTGTCGCCTTTATAGCGGCTCGATTATTATAACACCGACTTTTCACGATGTCAACCTTTATTTTAAATAAAAAAGAAAAAATTAAAAAAAATCAAAAAAACACTTGCATTTGACTAACAGATACTATATAATAAACCTATCAAGTGGCGCAAAATGGCGTAAAAAGTCATAAAAGTGTTGTAAAGTGGAGCGAAAAGAGGTGAAAATTCGTGCTGATCGGTGGCTCATTTAATAAAGTTGATAAAAAAGGACGAGTTTTCATCCCTGCAAGATTTAAAGACGATCTGGGAGATACCGTTGTATTGTGCACCGGTGTTTTCGGAAAAAAATGTCTTTGGGGCTTCTCTATATCGGAATTTGATAGATTTACCGCAAAGTTAAACAAATTGCCTTACGGTAAAATGCAAGATATGTATCGTTATTTGTCCGACGGCTCTGTTTTTGCAGAGGTTGACGCATCGGGCAGAGTTCTTATTCCTGCCGAACTCAGAGAATTTGCGGGAATAGGCGAAGAGGTAAGAATTGTCGGTATGAAAAACAATATCGAAATTTGGAGTTCAGAAGAGTGGCGCAACGAAAAGGAAAGTATTGACACTTCTGAATTTGCACCGATTATCGACGAATTAAACTTCACGCTCGGTGACTGATATGGAATTCAGTCACATACCGGTCCTTTTTAAGGAAACTATTGAGGGCTTGGACATAAAGCCCAATGGAATATATGTTGATGGTACCGCAGGCGGTGCGGGTCATTCAAAAGCGATAGCCCAAAAACTTAAAGAGGGCAGACTTATAGCCATTGACCAAGACCCTGATGCCGTAAAGACGGCGACCGAAAGGTTAAAGGGTTTACCTGCAACGGTGGTGCACTCAAATTACCGTGAAATGGCAAAGATTCTACACGACCTTAATATAGAAGCGGTTGACGGAGTTTTGCTCGACATAGGAGTTTCGTCCTTTCAACTCGACAATACCGAGAGAGGCTTTTCCTATCACGGAGATGCACCTCTTGATATGAGAATGAGCAAAGAGGGAACATCGGCAGCAGAACTTGTAAATAGTCTGTCGGCGGACGAACTTGCCGGAATCTTCTATAATTACGGTGAAGAAAAGTTTGCGAAGAAGATTGCAAATCGCATAGTAGATGCAAGAAATAAAAAACCAATTGAAACTACGGGAGAACTTGCCGAAATAATTGCTTGTTCAATGCCTGCGGCTGCAAGAAGGGATTCAAATCCGTCAAGAAGGTGTTTTCAGGCACTTCGAATTGCGGTAAATGACGAACTCGGTGCATTGGAAGACGGAATAGATGCCGCATTTCTGAGCCTCAAATCGGGAGGAAGGCTTGCAATCATAACCTTCCACTCCTTAGAGGACAGAATAACAAAAAATAAATTCAAAGAATTTTGCACAGGTTGTATATGCCCTCCTGATATACCTATATGTGTATGCGGAAGAAAGCCCAAAGGAAGGCTGGTTAACCGCAAACCGATAACGGCAAGGGAGGATGAACTCCAAAGCAACCAAAGAAGCCGAAGTGCAAAACTCAGGATAATAGAAAAATTGTAAAGGAAGTAGGAATATGGTAATTAACAATTCAAAATATTATAACGATTCTTTGGCATACGATTTTGAATTGTTTATGCCTAAGCCAAAAAAACAACCCGCAGAGGTTGTTAAAATGCCTCAAAAGAAGATTAAAAAAGCACAAGCCAAGACCAAAGCAAAAGCCAGAAGACAGGTTTCGGGCGTTGTTACCTTGGTGCTTTTGGCCGCCTTTATGGTTGGTATTGTTTGCGTAAACATTGCCATTCGTGTAGAAATAACAGAGGTTAACTCGGATATAGTCGAAGCCAAGAATCGTTATGCCGCAATAAGCGGAGAAGAAACAAGACTTGATGTTGAATTTGAGCGTATGGTTTCCTACGACAACCTTGAAGAGACGGCAAAGCAACTCGGAATGAAGAAAACCGACAAAAATCAGATAGTATATATTACCGTAAACGATAGTGATAAGGCGGTTGACAAAGAAGGCAATGTTCTTACAGCAGAAAATGAATAGTTTAATAAAAGACGAATATATTTAATTAAAAGCGATACGAGAGTTCTGAAGTTAGGACTCTCGTTTTCGGGCATTTAAAAGAGAGAAAAACACTTTGGCTGAAAGGAAGAGGAAAGATATGAAACTTAATCGCAGTATGCTTATTAGGACCTTTGTGGTAATGCTTGCTCTCATTATCACTTTTGTATCTGTTACTTCTGTTCAACTTGCCCGTATTATGCTAATCAATGGTAGTAAATATCAGTCGCTTGCGAGCGAACAACAACTTTATGACACTTTGGTTTCTGCACCGAGAGGCAATATTTATGATTCAAAAATGAATTTGCTTGCAACGAGCGATACTGCATATACCATCTATATCGTTCCTAACAGTATTTCTGCGATAAAAGAGGAGAGCCAAAGAAATCTTATAAAAAGTTCTATCGCAGGAGGACTTTCCGCGATACTTTCTCTTGAATATGAGACGGTTTATCAATATACCGAGAAGAAAACCTCATATGTTGCAGTAAAGAAGAGGGTTGACAAATCGGTTGCCGACAAGGTTCGTGAGTATATAACCGAGAACGAATCTCTTTCTATCAGCAAGTATATAGGAATAGATGAAACAACAAAGAGGTATTACCCCAATGACCGTTTGGCGTCTAATGTTCTCGGTTTTGTCGGCGAGGATAACCAAGGGCTTGCAGGACTTGAAAGTTACTATAATACAACCTTGATGGGTACAGCAGGCAGAGTTGTTGCCGCAAAGAACGCACTGGGTGCCGATATGCCCTTCTCATACCAAGTTGTAGAGGAAGCGAAGAGGGGAAACAGCCTTGTTTTGACCCTTGATTCCTACATTCAGTATGTTGCGGAAAAGTATTTGGAGGAAGCCCTTGAAGTCAATAAGGCGGGTGAAAGAGGCACCTGTATCATTATGAATGTTAAAACGGGTGCCGTATTGGCTATGGCGGTTAAAGGAGATTTTAACCCCAACGAGCCCTTTGTCCTTTCGGCGGCAGATGAGGCTCTTTTAGCCGAGGAGGGCACCAAACTCACAAGAACCGACCTTTTGAACCGTCAGTGGAGAAACAAGGCGGTGTCAGACTCCTATGAGCCGGGTTCTGTTTTTAAAATTTTTACTGCTGCAATGGGACTTGAAGAGCAACTTACAAGCCTTTCTCACGGATATACTTGTAATGAAGAAATTTATGTTATGGGTAAAGAATACCACTGCCATAAGGCTGGCGGACACGGAAGGCTTAATCTTTTGCAGTCGATGGTAAATTCCTGCAACCCGGCTTTTATTACACTTGGTCAACTTATTGGAAAATCAAGCTTTTCTAAATATTTTGAAGCCTTTGGTTTCACCGCTGCAACGGGTATTGACCTTCCCGGTGAAGGCGGCTCGGTATATTACGGAGAGGAAAAAATGGGCCCCGTAGAACTTGCGTCGGCGTCTTTCGGTCAGAGTTTCCAGATAACACCCATTCAAATGATTACTGCGGCAGCGGCAGCAGTAAACGGCGGATATTTGTTGAAACCTTATCTTGTTAAGGAAATCGTTGACGGTAACGGCAACGTTGTTGAAAGTCAGGAGAGGACGGTTCGCCGACAGGTTATAAGCAAGGAAACGAGTGAAAAAATCTGTGAAATGGTATTCCACGTTGTTGCCGACGGAGGAGCAAGAAATGGCTATGTTCCCGGATATAAGGTTGGCGGAAAAACGGGAACTTCCGAAAAACTTGCGCAAAATCTTGTTACGGGCAGAAAAGATTATGTCGCATCATATATAACATTTGCACCTATGAATGACCCCGAAATCGCAGTACTTGTAATTGTTGATGAGCCCAAGGGTTCGAGTTATTACGGCGGTACGGTTGCGGCACCGGCTGCGGCAGAAATTTTGGGAGACATTCTTCGTTATATGGGTGTTGAGCCACAATATACCGATGAGGAACTTGCAAGTTTTGCTATCAAGGTTCCCGATTTGGTAGGCGAGGACGCCGAAGTTGCTTCAAACAAGATTTCGGTTCTTGGACTTAAAACTGAGATAGTTGGTGAGGGAACGAATGTAGTAGCACAACTTCCGCTTGGCGGTGTGGAACTGTCTAAGGGAGGAAAGGTTATTCTTTATACCGAGGAAGCCTACGAACAACAACTTACCAAGGTTCCAGACTTTACCGGAATGAGTATAAATGACGTAAATCTTGCCGCGGCAAAGGCAAATATCAATATTGAATTTGCGGGCAACTTTATAGGAACAGGCGGACTTTCATTTGCGTATAAGCAAAGCGTTGACGCCAATGTAGAAACAGTAGTTGGAACGGTTGTAACCGTTTATTTCAGAGAAAATTCGACTATCGAATAACCCCTTATGCGAAAGGCAAAAGTATGAAGTTCAGAAATCTTTTGAAAAATGAATCTACACATCTTGGTGATACCGAAATTCTAGGTATCACCTGTGATTCTCGCGCCGTAAAGGAAGGCTATGCCTTTGTGTGCATTAACGGCAGCAAGGCAGACGGACACTGTTTTGCAAAGCAGGCACTCGAAAACGGTGCGGCAGTTGTAATTACCGAGAAACCGCTTGGTTTGGAGCGTGAGGTCACGGTCGGCGATACCCGAGCCGCTTTTGCTGAGATGTCGGCAGAATTTTTCGGAAAACCTGCCGAAAAACTTAAAATTATAGGAGTTACAGGTACAAACGGAAAAACCTCTGTAACCTATATGCTTAAAAGCATTTTGGAGAAGGCGGGCTATAAAACGGGTATTATCGGTACCATTCAAAATATGATTGGAGATAAGGTGCTTGATACTGCAAATACCACCCCTGATGCATACACCCTTAACAGTATTTTCAGTCAGATGGTTAAAGACGGTTGTGATTTTTGCATTATGGAGGTTTCCTCCCACGCACTCGACCAAAAAAGAGTGTTCGGTTTTGGGTTTGAGGTTGCCGCCTTTACAAATTTAACTCAGGATCATTTGGACTATCATATAACCATGGAAAATTACCTTGCGGCAAAGAAAAAACTTTTTGATATGTGCAAAACCGCAGTAATAAATCTTGATGACGGATATTCTGACAAGATTATTGAAGGTGTGAATTGCAAGGTTGTCAGTTTTTCAGAGAAGAGAAACGATTCGACCTACTCAGCAAAATGTATCAACCTTCGTCCGGAAGGAATTGAATATGAGTTTGTTGGATTCAATCTTATAAAGCATATAAAATTAAAAACGGGCGGAAAGTTTTCGGTATATAATTCAATGTGTGCGGCAGCAATTGCTATGGAACTTGGAGTCAGTGTAGATACGGTTGCCTTGTCACTCGGTGAGTTAGAAGGAGTAAAGGGCAGAGCGGAAATTGTTCCCACAAACCGAAATTTCACGGTTATAATCGATTATGCTCACACGCCCGACGGTCTGAGTAATATACTTTCCACCTTTAAGGAAATAAAACAGGGCAGACTTATTTGCCTTTTCGGATGCGGCGGAGATCGAGATGCAACCAAACGGCCTATTATGGGCTCTGTTGCCGCAAGATATTCTGATTTTGTTATAGTTACAAGTGATAACCCCCGAAGTGAAGAACCTGATAAGATAATATCGGAGATTGTGGAGGGGATGAAACCCTTTAAAACCCCCTATGTTGTTATTGAAAACCGAATAGAAGCAATAAATTATGCTGTTGCAAATGCGGTTGATAATGATATAATTATTTTGGCGGGTAAGGGCCACGAGAACTATCAAATTCTAAAAACGGGCAAGATTCATTTAGACGAGCGTGAGGTCGTAAGGGAAGCCTTGTCAAACTAAAAAAGAGGAGCGATAAAAATGACCAATATGACACCCATTTTTGCGGCGGTTGTATCGTTTTTTGCTTGTGCACTGATTGGTTATCCTTTTATTCCGTATCTTAGAAAACTTAAATATGGCCAGACTATTCTTGACGAGGGTCCCAATTGGCACAAATCGAAGCAGGGAACACCCACTATGGGTGGAATTATGATTGCATCGGGTGTTATAGTCGGCATTATTGCTGCTCTGATTTGGTCTATTTGCACCGATAAGAGGTTAATAATTGAACTTTCAAAGCAGTATAGAATAATTCCTTTACTTTCGGGAGTGGTTTTTGCACTGCTTTGCGGAATAATCGGCTTTATTGATGACTATATTAAGGTTGTAAAGAAACGCAACTTGGGATTGACGGCAAAACAAAAAACCTTGATGCAACTTGTCGTTTCGGCAGGTTATCTTGCTTGCCTTGCGTCATCGGGAATGAGTACAACCTGGCTACCCTTTGTCGGCGATGTTTCGATTGTCAGCGGTTTTGGGCTTATATTCTGGCCGATTGCTCTCATATTCATTTATTATCTTGTTAATTCGGTTAATCTGACAGACGGAATTGACGGCTTGGCATCAAGTGTAACCCTCGTTGTAGCGTGCGGTTTTATGTTGATGGGAGTAAAACTCAATATGATTGGTATGACCACCCTTTCGGCGGTGGTTGGCGGCAGTACACTCGGATTTCTAATGTGGAACTCTAAGCCTGCAAAGGTCTTTATGGGGGATACGGGCTCTA
>JAZNJE010000141.1:0-2100 GCA_045577905.1 Acutalibacteraceae bacterium
GGCGCATACGTTGTCGATAACTTTTCTGATGGTATCGACCTCAAACATATTGTCAACATCCTGCATAATGCAAGCAAGACGCTCAAGACCCATACCTGTATCAATGTTCTTTTGAGCAAGCTCGGTATAGTTGCCGTTTCCGTCGTTATTGAACTGCGAGAAAACGTTGTTCCAAATTTCCATATATCTGTCGCAATCGCAACCGGGTTTGCAATCTGGCTTACCGCAACCGTATTTAATGCCGCGGTCAAAATAAATTTCGGAGCAAGGGCCGCAGGGTCCTGTGCCGTGCTCCCAAAAATTATCCTCTTTGCCGAGTCGGACTATGTGCTTTTCGGGCACACCGATTTTGTCACGCCATAAAGCATAAGCCTCGTCGTCCTCCTCATAGACAGAGGGCCAAAGAAGATCGGCAGGAATCTCGAGAGTTTCGGTTAAAAATTCCCAAGCCCACGGAATAGCCTCATTCTTAAAATAGTCCCCGAAGGAGAAGTTTCCGAGCATCTCAAAATAGGTGCCGTGACGGGCGGTGTGACCAACACGTTCAAGGTCGGGAGTGCGGATACACTTCTGACAGGTGGTAACACGGTTACGGGGAGGGGTAACCTCTCCCGTAAAATATTTTTTCATAGGTGCCATGCCCGAATTTATAAGTAAAAGTGACTTATCGCCCTGAGGTACAAGGGAAAAAGAGGGGAGCCTTAAATGACCTTTACTCTCAAAAAACGAAAGATACTTTTCTCTTAAATCGTTAAGGGATGTCCATTGCATAGTTTATCGTCCTCTTTTACAAAGAAATTAAATTGTTATATAATTAATAATATTATATATACAAACCCTCAGTTTGTCAATAAAGGAAAGCAGGTAAGCGTAAAGATAAAAAACAGTAAGACGGAGGGATAAGCCAGGGGCGGTTTGCCGTCTTGAATTAGAATTAAAAAACGCTCGGTCCCCCGAGCGTTTTTGTTATGATTTTTTATCCATCTGTTTTATGTGATTAAAGGTTTTGGCTTCGCCCTTTTCGGCGAGCATACGAAGAAGGAACTCCAATGTTTTAGCAGTGTCAGGGTGCATACTGAGTTTTGCGTTTCCTCTGAGGAAATAATTCAGAGGATGCTCGTCGGTATAGTTTTCGCCCTGATAGGTTTTGCTTGCGGCAACGCGGTCGCAAAACATTTCCACAAGGTAAACGGTAGGCATTTTTACCGGCTCATAACGTTTTGTTGCGGGGTTTACATCGTTCCAATATTCGAAATGATGCTTATTCCGTCCCTTGTGATGAAGCCAGGCTGATGAACAACCGAAAAGTTCGCGTTCACGCTCATTAGGGCTTCGGTTTCCGAGAAAATATTTAGCCCCCGTACAAAATTCGACCGGCGAAAACTTTGAAATGTCATGAAGAAGCCCACGCAGGGGGATTCCTGCCTTAAAGCAATGCTTTATTACAAGATGCCTGTGGCGGCAGATAACCTTTAAATGTTTTATCGGATGAATCATTTTATGTCGAAGAACTCCTTGAATTTTAAAAGTTTTGCTTCGGCATCTTCCTTTGTTTTGTCGCAAATGCAGTAATAAACTTTACATTTGGGTTCGGTACCCGAGGGGCGTACCGCCACAAAACTACCGTCCTCAAAATTGAAACGAATAACATTTGAGGGCACAAAATCGGCAGGGGGAGCAAAAAGAAAATCGTCTATGCTCTCTACCTTTATTCCTGCAACCTCACTTGGCGGATTTTCACGGTAAGCGGTCAGTACCGCTGCCATTTTTTCATTTCCGTCAATCCCATTAAAATATGCCGATGACTGCGTATCTACATAGTAGCCGAAGTCTTTAAAAATATCTTCTAAAACATCTATCAAAGTTTTGCCCTGTTTCTTGTAGTAGGCTGCGGCTTCACAGAACATTAAGGAGGCTTGAACGGCATCCTTATCTCTTGCAAAATCACCTATAAGGCAACCATAACTTTCCTCATATCCGAAAACGAACTTTTTGTCACCCAGAGCGTTGTGTTTTTTAATTTTTTCTCCTATAAACTTAAAACCGGTAAGACATTTTTCAACCTCTACGCCAAAACTTTGGGCAACCTTGTCGCCGATA
>JAZNJE010000142.1:0-9998 GCA_045577905.1 Acutalibacteraceae bacterium
ATATTCTCCTTAACAAACTTGAAAGCATCGCCGAGTTCATCCTTGCTTACAGGAACCATATCGTATGTTTCGGGGTCCATAAAGTAATATAGGCCCTCGTCACTGTATGAAAATTCCATATCTTTTCTCTCTACAAAAGCAGTAGGATATTTTTCATTAGGGTTAAAGGTGCGCTCAACAACAGAACCTGCAATAACGTTTCTGATTTTTGCACGAACAAAGGCGGCTCCCTTTCCCGGTTTTACATGTTGAAACTCAATAATCTGATAAACGTTACCGTCCATTTCGAAAGTTACGCCGTTTCTGAAATCTCCTGCACTTACCATTAAAAATTCCTCCAAAAGACAATATATTATTTATTTAGTGCAAAACTCTGCACCACTTTATAAGATTATAAGGTTTTTAGGTGCTTTTGTCAAGTTTTTACATCCTAACTTTTTAACAAAAAGCATATCTTCAATTCTAACCCCGAATTTTTGCGGTATATATATGCCCGGCTCGTTTGAAATCAACTGACCAGCACGCAAACGCGTCTTGTCGTTTCTGAAAGATATGGTCGGAATCTCGTGAACCTCCAAACCGATACCGTGACCGTTAGAATGAGTAAAATATTTGCCGTATCCTGCCGATTCTATTACACTCCTTGCGGCATTATCAACATCACTGCAAATAACCCCCGCTTTAACCGTTTTTTCAGCATTCAATTGAGCATTGAGTACAGTATTATAAACCTCTTGCATCTCGTCAGTAGCAAAGCCTACCGCAACCGTTCTAGTCATATCGCTACAATAACCGTTAATCTTTGCTCCGAAATCAAGAGTAATAAATTCGCCGGCATATACAGGTTTATCAGTCGGAACACCGTGAGGTAACGATGAATTTTTTCCTGAAACCGCAATTGTGTCAAAGGCTTCGTTTTCGCTACCATACAGTTTCATTCTGTACTCTAAAAATGCCGCAATCTCCCTTTCTGTTATACCGACCTTAATATATGATAACAGGTCAGAATATGCTTTTTCAGCAATATTTTGCGCCTCACAAACCGATTTGATTTCTTCACTGTTTTTCACCGAGCGCATAATCGAAATTCTTTCGCTCAAAGCAGCAGAAGGTACTATTTTTGCACTAATGTGCTTTTTCAGTGTATTTAGAAAACAAATTTCATTTTCGGTTTCAATCAACAACTTACTTATTTGTTTATCGGCAATAATTGAGTTGATTTGATTATATATGCTTTCAGTTAAGAGTACCTTACAATTATTTGCTGAACTTAAAGCCGCCTCATAGTATCTTCCGTCAACAAAAAGGTAGTTCTCCCCTTCGGTCATAAGCAAATAACCGAGTGACGAGGCAAAACCGGTTAAATATCTTCTGTTTTCGGGTTTAAAAATCAATACTGCGGTTTTAGCGTTAACATATCTTAGGGTTTGAGGATTCATAAAAGTTTCTTTATCCTTTCAATCTAATATATATCCTTGACGAGTTTAGAAAGGCATCTCTTATCGCATATCTATAATGTGTAAGAGTGACTAAATTTATTATGAAGGTATGAATTTTTATAACACTTGTACGGTTATACAACACTTACTTGGTGTTTTTATGTTAGGCTAATTATATAAATTAGCCGTTTATTAATCCAATGTAGTAATCCTTCATCTGCTTTGCATCCTCAGCCTGTGTTCCTGCCGATTCACAAATAAACCTCGGCGTGCAGTTATATTTATAAACGAGTTCCATAACAGGTTTATAGTCGGGTCCGAAAACATTATCATCAAAGGTTAAATGTCTAACCTCTCCTCCTGCTGAGTATTCTATTTTTGAAAAATGAGAGTGGAAATTTTGAAGTCGATATCTGCCGAGTTTATTATCTATTGTTTTAAAAATATACTCAAAATCATCATAACCCTTTAAACTGCCCTGATCACGTGCATTCAAGTGTCCGAAATCAATACACGGAATAAGGCTTTCATCAAGGAGGCAAAGTTCAACAACCTCATCAAGGGTGCCGAGTTGGTTTACCTTTCCCATTGTTTCGGGACAGATGTGAATGTGTGACAGACCCTCGTTATTAAGTGCTTTAAGAGCAAGTTTCATTGTATCAAGAGCAAGCATCAAAGCCTCGCTTCGAGAGATTTTTCCACACGAACCGGTATGAACAACTATTCTGTCCCCACCCATTGCATTTACAGCGCGGGCACTTTGTAAAATATAGTTAATCGAATTAAGACGCTTAGACTCTTCAACCGATGACATCGAAATATAGTAGGGTGCGTGTAGGGATAATGAGATGTTCTTATCTTTTGCGAGTTTGCCGAGTTGCTCGGCTTTATCAAGGCCTATATTTACACCTCTGCCACATTGATATTCAAAAATATCAAGCCCCATTTTTTCAAGATATTCGGGGATTTGAATACTGTGCTTATATCCCATAGCAGCAAAACTGTCACTGTTTCCTGCGGGTCCGAATAAGGCAAGCATTATTTAACACCTTTCTTCAATATTTTCTTCTCTAATTTTCTTCTTATTCTAAAAGACATACTGCTTTCAGGAGTAATATCTGTTACAAGAATCGTTTTAATACCCGATAGTTTTCCACCAAGTGTATCGGTAAATATTTGGTCGCCTACCATTGCTATCTGTTTTCTCTTTAATCCTAGTTTTTTTGCAGCCTTAAAGTATCCGTGAATAAGAGGTTTTGCCGCCATACCTATTGCATCAAGTCCAATAGCGTGAGCAAATACTTTTGCCCTATCGGTTTTTGCATTTGAAAGAATAATTAAAGCAACTCCGCTTTCTTTCATTTTACAAATCCATTCACCGACACCGTCACGTAAAACCTTTGACTTGTGTTCTGTTGTCAGGGTGTTATCAACATCAAGCAAAAGACCTTTAATATTATTTGACTCTAAAAATTCGCTTGTAATCTCGGTTATATTGTTAAATATGTGGTTAGGATAAAACAAGGCTTACACTCCTTAAACAAAAAAGCGATTGCACAATGCAACCGCTTTCAGTCTGTAAACAATATCGCTTAGCGGAACTTGCGTTTACGTGCCGCTTCGGACTTCTTCTTGCGCTTTACAGAGGGCTTCTCATAATGTTCTCTTTTACGGACTTCCTGAATAACTCCGTCTTTTGCCGTCTGTCTCTTAAAACGTCTGAGCGCGTTATCAAGCGATTCGTTTTCTTTAATTCGAACCTGACTCATCTAAAATTCCCTCCCTTTGCTGTATTGCAGAGGACATACTTGCAAGAGATATTATACAGTATAGGACAACAAATTGTCAAGATAAATTTTATTTATATTATTTATTTGGTCAAGCAATTATTACACGCACTCTTATAACACTTTATAGCCAAGGTCTTTTACTATATCACCGAGAACAAACTCGTTCACGGCAGACGTACATCTTATAACCGCAATACCTTTTTTATGGCTTACTTCTACGCTATCTACACCACTTACTTCTTCAAGTGCCGATTTTACCCTTGCCTCACAGTGAGGACACATCATACCTTCAATTTTTAAAGTAATTTCCATATTTTCTTCTCTTTTCTTACAGTCAGATTTAAAAAAATTAAGTCGCAACGCATTTAAAACTACAAAAATACTCGATACACTCATGGCCGCGGCACCAATCATAGGACTAAGTTCCCATCCCCAAAAATTCATAAATACACCTGCGGCAAGAGGAATACAAAGTATATTATAAAAAAATGCCCAAAACAGATTTTGTTTTATATTTCGAAGCGTAGAACGGCTTAACTTAATTGCAGTAACGATATCGGTCAAACGACTGTTTGAAAGAACAATATCAGCAGACTCAATAGCAATATCTGTTCCGGCACCAATAGCAATTCCTATATCGGCCTCAGTTAAAGCAGGAGCATCATTTATTCCGTCTCCAACCATTATGATCATGGATTTTTCTTTAAGTTGCTCTATAACCTTTTGCTTTTCAAAAGGTAAAACATTCGATACAATATTGTCAATACCTACCGTTTGTCCTATTCGGTTTGCAGTGTTTTCGTTATCGCCAGTCAGCATAATAACAGAAAGTCCTAGTTTTTTAAGGTGAGATACAGCATAGGCCGAATCGTCTTTAATCTTATCGGCAACCGATATTATGCCGATTAAGTTGCCGTCTTTTGCAAAGAGTAACGGCGTTTCTCCTTTGCTCGATAAGTCATGATACACCTTTTTTGTTTCGCTGCTGAGTTGGCCGACAATTTTTTGTATGAATTTATAACTACCGCCGAAAACGAGGGAATCACCCAATTTACAACTTACACCATTGCCGCCGAGTGTTTTAAAATCCGATACCGATTTCAGTTCGATATTGTTTAAAGAACAGTAGCTAATAATTGCCTTGGCAAGGGGGTGCTCACTTTGATTTTCAAGTGCGAATGCAATGGTTAAAAGTTCATTTTCGGTAGTTACTTCAAAAGGAAATATTGAAGTAACTGCAAATTTTCCTTCTGTAACGGTACCTGTTTTATCAAGAACAATAGTTTTTGCTTTTCCTGCGTTTTCAAGTGCAGTAGCGTTTTTAAACAGAATTCCTCTTCTGGCAGACTGACCGTTAGCCACCATTATAGCCACCGGTGTAGCAATCCCGAGTGCACACGGGCAACTGATTACAAGCACCGAAATTGCCCGACTAATAGCAAAACCCAAAGATTCGCCTATAAGAAGCCAACCAATAAGAGTGATAAGTGCAATTATAAATATAATCGGAATAAAAACTCCCGAAACTTTATCCGCTATTCGTGCAATCGGAGCCTTTGATGCTGATGATTCACTCACAATTTTGACTATCTGAGAAAGTAATGTATCGTCCCCTACCCTTGTAGCCTCAAATCGTATAAAACCAGAAGTGTTTATTGTAGCGGCAGAGACAGAATCACCAACCGTTTTATCAATTGGAATGCTTTCCCCCGTCAAAGCCGACTCATTAACTGAACATTCACCAAATATTACCCTGCCGTCAACCGCAATTTTCTCACCGGAACGAACAGAAATTATGTCGCCAACCTTAATTTTATCAATTAAGACTGTTTTTTCTTCGCCATCTGCATACAAGGTGGCTGTTTTAGGGGCAAGTTCCAATAATGATTTAATAGCATTTGTAGTTTTGCCTTTTGCTTTTAATTCAAGTAGTTTACCCACTGTAATAATGGTTAATATCATAGCAGCAGACTCAAAATATAGACTGTGCAATGAAAATTTTGAACTGTCTCTAATAAGTTCTATTAAAACATAAACACTGTAGCCGAAGGCGGAAAGGGAGCCCATTGACACAAGAGTATCCATATTAGGGGCTTTATTGAGCACCCCTTTTATACCATTAACAAAAAACTTTATATTTAAAAGCATTACGAATAATGCCAAAAACATTTCAACAAGGCCAATAGCTGCATAGTTTTCGGCAATAATTTGCGGCAGAGTTAAACCAACCATATGCCCCATTGATAGGTACATAAGCGGAATTAAAAGGAAAACAGATGCAATAAGCCGATAAAGTATTTTATCGGCTTTTAAGTTATTATTTTTTGGATTTCCTTTTAAAGAGGCACCGTAGCCCGCGTTAATAACTGCACAAATCACAGTATCAGCATCAACATCACCGCTAACGGTCATAGAGTTCGTCAGCAAATTTACAGAACACTCACTAACTCCATTAAGAGACGAAACAGCCCTTGCTATGCGTGAACTGCATGCCGCACAACTCATTCCCGTAATTTCAAATTCGGTCATGAATCTCGCTCCTCTATCAAAAAATTGCTAAAATTGTCGCTCATCAGAGTCTCACCGTTTGCCTTTATCCATATAGCTTCTGTGTCGGGCAAAGATTTGACAAGTTTAAGGCCCTCATCATACGACATACAAAAAAGTGCGGTTGATAAGGCATCTGCCATTCCGCTATCATTAGTAAGTACCGAAACAGACAAAAAATCATTTTTAGGATATAGAGTATCGGGGTCTATAATGTGATGATAGACGATTCCGTCAACAGTAAAAAATCTTAAATATGAACCGCTTGTAACAAGAGAAGAATATTCAAGTCTTAGCGTTACAACATCTTTTACAGAACCGTTAGGGTCTGCAACACCCGAAGTCCAATGAGAATTATCGGGTTTTCTTCCTATTACCCTTATGTTTCCGCCAAAATTCAAAGCGTACGAAGAGGCACCGTCACTACAGAGATTCTCCGCTATCCTCTCGGTAACATAACCCTTTGCAACGGCGCCCAAGTCGATAGATATATCCCTATCAGTAATGAAAACAGTTGAGTTCTCACGGTCAACAATTATTTTATCAAAACCTTTATGCAATGCCGCCTCATTAAGTTCATCAATAGTAGGCAAAGATGCATTTTGGGGGTCACTGATACCAAATTCTCTATACCTGTGCCATACCGATAACAAATTACCGATAGTAATATCTACCTTATGTTTAGTTAAATCGTAAATATCTTTTGAATATTCAATTATATCAATGATTTTCTGATCTACCTTAATGGGCGAAATACCTGCATTTTGGTTTACGGTGTGAACATTGTTTACGCCTTCATACGAGTTATAAACATCATACAGAGTGTGATATTCCTTTAAAAGGGCCTCTACCCTTTTCGCTCTTTCATTGAAAACGTTAATGTCATCCTCATAGCCAATAACGGTACAAACCGTATCGAAGTAGTCGATAAAGGTTTGAGTATGCATATTGTCTTGTTTTTTACAAGACGAGACGCAGAATAATGTGAGAATAACAAGCAATAATGACAAGAGTTTTTTCAATAACAACACCGCCAATGCCGATTATTAGCCTTTCATTGCAGAAGCAATGTTGACAATATCGGTATTTACCTTAATCGTACAGGATGTTTTGAGATCAGAATCGGTTGGTCTGCCCATACTGTCTACTGGAAGAGAAATAATTTCATCAGCAGTCAGTCCTACAAGATAATCAGTTAGAGCATCTGACTGAACATACCAATCGGCAATTGCACCTGCATAAGCAACCATACCGTAGTTATCTTTAAGTTCCCTCTTGGTTGCCTGATAAAGTTGAGCGGTTACCACACCATTATTATCAAAATTAAATGAGGGTTGTGCGGTATCTATGATAGCAGAAGATAATCGATTTTGTTTATCAACCGAAACCGCCGCAACGTCTATATTCAATTTGATTACGCCGTCATCTGCTTTGGAATCAACAGCAGAATCAACATAGCACCTTGAATACATTTTCAAGTTTACGCTCTTGGTCTTAAACTGTTTAGCCTGCTCGTCATTCACTGCCTTAACAATAGCACTCTTTACTGCTGAATTATCAAATTCAATACCTTTTAAATCTGATGCGTTTGAACCAATTATTGTATCCGAAAGACCGTCAATTAGTTTTGCGTCAAATTCTTTAACTGCTGCACCCGACTCTAAAAATCCGTCATAAATTTTTATCGAAAACGGGACTTGTTTAACAATATAGTCAACAATCTTGTTCTGTCCGTCCAAGACAACTGCCGCAGTATAGCAAGTACCCGCAGCCGTTTCATCTAAATTATCGATAAAAACAAGCTCGGTACCTACCCCAATTTTATAGGTTTTATTCTGCTCTGCACAGGATGTGGAAAATAAAACAATTATAAAAGATAGAATGATAAAAATCGATTTTTTCATAACAACTCCTAAAGTTTTTTGATTATTTTAACCTGAAAAAACTAAATTATTTAAATTTGAAGTGTCTTGCGAGTCCGTTTTTCACAAGAAGTTGCGGCTCACCGTAGATTAAGGGCAAGAAATATTCAAGTGCTTCATCGGTAACATTATTCTTTTCGCTATTTATCCACTCAACGGGGAAGTTTCTTTCTCCGTTAGCAACAAGATTTGCTGGAACGGGAACAATTTCAACCTTATACGGATTGTTGGAAACCCTCTTAAATGCCATCATTTTTCCCGTATCTCCCGATACGGCGGCAGATACGGCGGCTGCACCTACCGCCTCCGACTCATCAAGGTCTGAAAGAGAGGCAATATGTGAAGCGCAACGTTGGAGAACGCTGAGTTCAACCGAACGAACCTTAACACCTACCTCGTTCTTAACAAGGTTTTCAAGTCTTTTACCTATTCCTGCAAGTTGAACGTGACCGAAAGCATCAGTTTGTACATCCTCATTAGAGCCATTTTCAAATGTAACTCCCTCCGAAACAACCGCAATAACAGTGTTTGTTTGTTCGAGTCTCGTTTTAAGGTCGGAAACGAATTTTTCGGCAGAGAATTCTGTTTCAGGCAGATATATGAAATCAGGATGTGCTTCTCCGTTAGCACGAAGAACACAGGAAGATGCAGCAAGCCAACCGGCTTGACGACCCATTACCTCAATAATGAGAACCGACTTCATATCATAAACCTCGGTATCCCTGATAATTTCGCTTACAGTTGTTGCGAGATATTTAGCGGCAGAACCGAATCCCGGTGTATGGTCGGTTTCAGGCAGGTCATTATCAATTGTTTTGGGGACACCCATAACACGAATAGGACTATTCCGTTCGGACAAAAACTTTGAAAGTTTGTTGACAGTGTCCATTGAATCGTTACCGCCGATATAAAACATTGCACCAATTTCGTACTCCTCAAAACGGTCAACAATCTTCATAAAAGTATCGGGGTCTTTATCGGGGTCAGGTAACTTATAACGGCAGGAACCGAGAGCAGATGAAGGAGTCTGACGGAGCAGAGCCATATCCTCTTCGTTCTTAATATAATTTGAAACATCAATAAGATTACCGTAAAGGATACCCTCAATTCCGTTAAGGGAACCGTAAACCTTATCAATGCTCTCTTCCTTAAAGCCCTGCTTTATTACACCGAGCAAGGAAGCGTTGATGGCGCAGGTAGGACCACCCGACTGAGCAACTACAATATTCATACAAACACCTCATCCATTAAATTATAAATTGTTCTAAATGTAAAATCTTTCCGCAAACAAAGTCAAGTATTGAAGAAAGAAGAATTAACATAGTAAATATCGGGGCGATATATTTTATTATTACCGTAAACATCTTTTGACTTTTGAATCGACCCGTGAGACTGATTTCGTCGGTAATAGTCCTCGGCTTTATGATATATCCGACTATAAAACAAGTAAGAAATGCTACAATCGGCATCAAGAGACTGTTGCTCAAGAAATCGAACATATCGAGAATCGATTGACCTCCAACCGAGAGAAAATCAAGAACTCCGAACCCAAGTGACGAGGGTATTCCAAGCACAAGAGAGCCTACGAGTACAATAAGGCAGATCGTTTTTCTGCCGATTTTTAATTTATCGGCAATTATAGAAACAACAGTTTCCATAAGAGAAATTGACGAAGTTAACGCTGCAAAAAATACCATTATAAAGAATATTCCGCCAAGAATGTTTCCTCCCGGCATATTGTTGAAGACCTTGGGCAATGTGCAGAACATAAGTGTGGGACCTGCACTTTTTAAATCGGTCTGTGCTGCACCCGGTGCGCTCGGGAATGCAAAAACCGCGGGGATAATCATTAGACCTGCAAGGAAGGCTATACCGGTGTCAAACAGTTCAATGTGTTTAACGGCAGATTCAATATGAATGTCCTTTTTCATATATGAGCCGTAGGTAATCATAATTCCCATAGCAATTGACATTGAATAGAAAAGTTGACCTATTGCAGCAACTACCGTCATATAATTAAATCTGGAAAAGTCGGGAATAAGATAGTATTTAAGGCCGTCAATGGCACCCGGCATAAAAAGGCCGTAAATAGCAATTGCAACAGTCAGAAGTACCAATACGGGCATCATAAGTTTGCTAACTTTTTCAACGCCTTTTTCAACACCGAGAGTAACAATTAAAGCAGTAAGTCCAACAAAGATCAAAAACCAGCCGAGCGGCTCAAATGTGCTCGTTATGAAGCCCGTAAAATATGAGGTCTCATTACCAAGTCGGAGGCCAAGCGGTCTTAGGAAGACAAA
>JAZNJE010000143.1:0-4096 GCA_045577905.1 Acutalibacteraceae bacterium
AGAAAAGCACCTGTTGATGTTGAGACCTTATATAAAATTGCAAAATAGCCTGTCCGAATAGTAATTAAAATCAAAATCAGCATAACAACAAACTTAAACAGCTTCATTTATAATCCTCCTTTTATGTACTTAAAAAGCCTTATTTCAAGCGGTTTTGTCAGCTGCTCCGCCGTAGTCATTCCACTTTGTTGGTTGTGCTTCGCCGAAACGCTGATAGTGGACAATCTCTCTTTCTCTTAAAAACTTTAAGGGTTCTCTTATATCGGGATCGTCGATCAAGCGGAGAAGGTTGTCATAGGTTGTGCGGGCTTTCTGTTCTGCGCCCATGTCCTCGTGAAGATCGGTTATGACGTCACCCTTAACGGCAAAATATGCCGCAGTGAAGGGCACTCCGGAAGCGGCAATAGGATATACTCCTGCCGTGTGGTCAACAAAGTAGGTGTCAAAGCCGGAGGCCTTGATTTCTTCAGGAGTTAATTTTCGAGTTAACTGCTGTACCATAGCCGAAATCATTTCCATATGGGCAAGTTCCTCTGTACCTACATCGGTCAAAAGGGCTTTAAGTTCGGGGTAGGGCATAGAGTAACGTTGAGAGAGATAACGCATAGAAGCGGCAAGTTCTCCATCTGGGCCGCCAAACTGTGTTATAAGAATTTTAGCGGCTTTGGGGTCGGGGTTTTTAATGTTTACCGGAAACTGAAGTTTCTTTTCGTACTGCCACATAAATTAAACCTCCTCCTTATTATATTCCCAAGGCCAAGGGTCGTTGACCCAGGTAAAACTGTCGGGGTGGGTGTTTTCGGCGGTTACGGTATAAGGGCCAAATTTAGACTCATAATCCTTAATCGCCGCATATTTTTCCTTTTTTAATGCGTGTAATTTCATAAGCGCACGTTTGTCCCAAGGATGGGTGTCAAGATATAAAATAAACTCATAAATAGAGAAATCAAGTGCCCAGATTTTCCTTTTCATCTCATATTTTATACTGTTCATTCGGCTTCACATCCCAAAAAAGGTTTGATTAGTTCGGGGAATGCCGAGCCGCAAAGGAAGGCTTTATCGGGCTCTAATGCTTCGGTGTAAAACTGCATAGGCATATATGACATAGCAGGCACCATAACACTTGGCAGAGCAGATGGATATGACATATCATCCTTCTCTGCTAAAAATACAAAATTATTCAATTTTTATTACTCCCTTTTAAAATTCTGCGGCGTACTGCCGTAATACATACTATGTAAAAGAACAGGGGAGAGTGATAACAGTAGAGTCATATTTACAAAGTGTCGGGCATATTCTTTTTTTGAACGAAACAGAAAAGAGGACGATTTATGGCTGATACAAGTATTTATAAAGACATTGAAACCAGAACGGGCGGTGACATTTATATCGGTATTGTCGGACCTGTGAGAACGGGAAAGTCAACCTTCATAAAGCGATTTATGGATATACTTGTGTTGCCGAGAATTGAGGAAGAAAACACAAGAATTCGTGCCACCGACGAACTTCCGCAATCTTCGTCGGGCAGAACGATTATGACGACCGAGCCGAAATTTATTCCCCAAAATGCAGTAAACATTAAGATTGACGATGCTTCGAATATGAATGTAAGGTTGATTGACTGCGTAGGGTACATTGTGCCGTCATCACTCGGTTATATTGAAAATGATAACCCACGAATGGTAGATACGCCGTGGTTTTCTGAGCCGGTGCCCTTTAATATGGCGGCTGAAATAGGAACCGAAAAGGTAATAAATGAACATTCTACAATTGGGCTTGTTGTTACAACGGACGGCTCGATAAGTGAGATTCCGCGTGAGGAATATAAAGAGGCGGAGGAACGGGTTATCAACGAACTCCGCGCAATAAACAAACCCTTTATAGTGCTTTTGAACTCGGTGCATCCTGACAGCGCCGAGGTTAAAAAACTTGCCGCCGACTTGACCGAGGAATACGGTGTTTCGGTATTGCCAATCAGTTGTCTTGACCTAGATGAGGAAAACATAACAGATATTCTTCGTTCCATTCTTTATGAGTTTCCCGTAAAGGAGATTAAGGTAAGCCTGCCCTCGTGGATAGGCTCTTTGGGTGCAGAACATATTATCTACAAAGATATAACCGATACCATTCGCGCCTCAGCAGCAAATATTAAAAAGATAAGGGATATAGAAAAACTTTTAAAAGCAATTCGGGAAAACAAAAATACAGAATCGGCTTTTACGGCAGAAATAAGCCTTGGAAAGGGTGCCGCCGAAATAAAGGTGCAAATAGAACGTTCCCTCTTTTATAAGACGGTCAGCGAAAGCACAAAACTTCAAATTGAAAGCGACCGCCAACTTATAGATTTCCTTAATGAGATGAAGGAGATAAAAGCCAAATACGAAAAGGTCAAAAATGCCCTTGACGAGGTAGAGGCAACCGGTTACGGCATCGTAATGCCCGATATAACAGAACTTTCTCTTGAAGAACCTGAAATTATGAAGCAGGGCGGTCGTTACGGTGTAAGACTTCGTGCATCCGCTCCGTCGATACATATGATGAAGGCGGATATAACCACAGAGGTCAGTCCTATTGTGGGTACCGAGAAGCAGAGTGAGGATTTGGTAATGTATCTGCTTAGCGAGTTTGAGGATGACCCCGTAAAGATTTGGGACTCAAATATATTCGGCAAATCTTTGCACGAACTTGTAAATGAGGGGCTTCATACAAAACTTTCCCGTATGCCGTCAGATGCACGAAACCGTATTCAGGAAACCATTGAACGGGTAATTAACGAGGGATGCAACGGTCTCGTTTGCATAATTATTTAAAAGCAACAAACTAATTGACTCAGGGTGGGACTATGGAAAAATTCTTTTTGGGAGCCAACTCGTCGGAGGGGTTTTATTCCGAATTTGCAAATGCTTATGAAACGGTGGACGGTTGGAGAGCCTTTATAATAAAAGGTGGTGCGGGCACCGGCAAGTCGTCCTTTATGAGAAAGGTTGCCCGGGCGGCGACCGAAAAAGGGAAAGGGGTAATCTGTTGCCCCTGTTCCTCGGACCCCGACTCTTTGGATGCCGTAATAATAGAAAGCGAAAAAATCATATTTATGGACGGAACTGCTCCGCATATAGTTGAACCGCGGCTTTGGGGAGCGACCGACTGCATTATAAATCTCGGAGAGTTTTGGAATAAAACAAATCTCTATAACAAGAGAAACCAAATTGTTGAAAAAACAAGAATTAACAAGTCTTTTCATCAAAAGGCGGCAGATTATCTTTGCGCGGCGGGAAGCCTGTTGAGACAGAACTTTGAAGGGGCGAAAAGATGCCTTGACCAACAAAGGAGGGACCAACTTAAATTACTTTACCGTTCACTCATACCCGAAAAAACGGGTCAAGGGCGAGAGTGGGTTAGGTTTTTAAGCGGAGTTACCCCAAAGGGCGTACTATCTTTTACCGAAACGGTTGACGAAAATTATAAAAATGTATTTATTATACCTGATTTATACGGAGCAGCCTCAAATCAAGTCCTAACCGATGTAAGAGAACGGCTGAACAAAAACGGGTATAACTTTATAACGGTAAAAAGCCCCTTTTTACCAAGCCTTATAACAGAGCATATCTTGATTCCTGAAATTTCGGTGGCATTTGTTAGTGAAAACAGATATTTTAATATAAAAAGGGGAGAAAGGTCGGAATCTCTTTACAAACAACTTGACGAGACTTTTGATAAAAACCTTGAATTGGTCGATTTGCTTATTGAAAATACTGTGGAGCAATTGATTAAAGCAAAATCATCACACGATCAACTTGAAGCTCTTTATATTCCCGAAATGGATTTTGAAACTATGAATATCTACACTGAAAAACTTATAAAATCCTTATTCTAACAAAAAAGCATCTCATACATAATACACAAGTCCGTTTTTACCGGACTTGTGTAATTTTTAACTGCTTTTTTGTTTACTATTAAAGATTTTCATGGTATAATATTTGATAAGAAAATAAGTGAGGTGAGAGAGTAATGGACAAGTTTGTTTTACATTCAAATTACAAGCCGACGGGCGACCAGCCTGAAGCAATCCAAAAATTAGTAGAAGGACTAAACAGGG
>JAZNJE010000144.1:0-1701 GCA_045577905.1 Acutalibacteraceae bacterium
GTATGAATGTATATCAAAAGATTATCGAGGTTAAGAAGGTCGTTAAGAACTTCTTGAAGGACGCAGAGACCTCCGGGAAAGGCTCATACACCTACACTTCCGGTTCTCAAATTCTCTCCGCTATCAAAGAGAAAATGGAGGAAATCGGACTTCTTTTCCTTCCGGTCGAAACGGTACATCGTGGTTGGACTACCTTCAACTACAAGAACTCCTACGGAGATGATAAAACGGACTTCATCGTAGAGGGCGAACTCTTCTACGAATGGATTAACGCCGAAGAGCCTACCGACCGTCAAAGAGTTTCTTTTGAATACTACGGTCAACAGAACGACATCTCGAAGGCGTTCGGAAGCGCTCTCACTTACTCGGAAAGATACCTTCTCTTAAAGAGCCTCGGTGCGCCGACCGACGAGGACGACCCGGACAAACATACGGACGACAAGAAGCAGGGACAAACCACAACTCCGCCCCCTACGCAGAGACCTCAAAATGCGCCCCAGGAGCGCCGAGAGAAGAGCAAGTGGGCGCAAGTCAACGACCTCATCAAAGACTCGGAAATCACACTTGCAAGTGTCAATGAGTGGATTGCGAAGTCGTTCGGCAAGGCTATTAAGATTAACAACCTCACGGACGAGCAATTCAACAAACTTATGACGGCTCTCCGAAAGAAAATCGAAGGAGAAATAAATGAGTAAGTTTATTGCGGAAAAGTGTTATCGAATGATAAACGAAAACAACGACCTCGTGGTGTGTTATGTCGTTCACGGAGATAACAAGCGCTCCGCCTTGCTCGCTCTCGAAGAAACGCAAAACTCCGAGAAGAAGTTGGAGGTCGATGTGAAGCCTCACAAGTCGCAACGCAGCCTCGAACAGAATCGCCTCTTGTGGGCGCTTCTCGGAAAAATGGCGTTCGCTATGTCCGGGAACAAGCGGAAGGTTACAACCGAAGAGTGTTATTGCATAATGCTCGAAGAAGCGAATGTCGCCTACGACTACCTTCTCGCCCTCCCGGAAGCCGAGCCTATGCTCAAAAAGACCTTCCGAGTCGTTCGTAAGATTGACGAGAGGGAGGTCAACGGCAAGACGCTCAATATGTATCAATACTTCATCGGCTCGTCGAAGTTCAATACGCAAGAAATGACGGAACTCATCGAGGCGACGCTCGATAAACTCGCCGAACTTGGAATCGTAGATTCCGAAATTGAGATTGCAAGAAAGGAGTACGGACGATGAAATCTAAAAGAACGAAAGCGACGGATATACCTCAAAAGGTCAAACAAGCCGTGTGGGAACGAGACGGCGGTCGATGTGTTGTTTGTGGGTGTTGTCGGAATGTAATGCCGAACGCTCACTTCATACCTCGCTCCAAAGGCGGTCTCGGAATCGAGGAGAACATCGTTACCCTCTGCACGAACCTCACGGAAAATCAATGCCACTACAAGTTCGACTTCGGAACTCGCCAAGAGAAAGAAGAAATCGAGGCGAAAATCGAAGTCTATCTAAAATCAAAATATCCCGGTTGGGATAGAAAAAATTTAATTTATAGGAGATATTAAAATGAAAAAGTGTAACAACTGTAACGAAAAAGATTGCAAGGTTAGAAATATGGCGGAAGAGACTCTTGACGAGAGCCGCCGTGTAGAAGGAAACAAAAAAGGCTTCCGTCTTGTCATTACAAGCCTTAAGTCGGAGGCCAAGCGG
>JAZNJE010000145.1:0-10356 GCA_045577905.1 Acutalibacteraceae bacterium
TTCGGCAAACTCGGCATAAATATTGAGCATTTGAATTGTCTCTGCCTCTGCCTCTGCGGCGGTAGCGTGAATTGTGTGACCCTCTTGCCAATGGAATTCACGCGAACGTAGGAAAGGTCTCGTCGTCTTTTCCCAACGCACAACACTGCACCACTGGTTGTAGAGTTTAGGCAAATCTCTCCAAGAGTGAATTATATTTTTATAATGGTCGCAGAATAGGGTTTCGGACGTTGGCCTTACGCACATTCTTTCCTCTAACTTCTCATTTCCGCCATGAGTAACCCACGCAACTTCGGGAGCAAATCCCTCTACGTGGTCCTTTTCCTTTTGAAGAAGGCTTTCGGGAATAAACATAGGCATAGAAACATTTTCATGACCCGTTTCTTTAAACATTCCATCCATAATTTTCTGGATATTTTCCCAGATTGCCCATCCGTAAGGACGAATAATCATACATCCTTTGACCGATGCGTAATCTATAAGTTCTGCTTTGATTACAACATCAGTGTACCATTTAGCAAAATCTTCCTCCATAGAGGTTATTGCTGTTACCTTTTTTTCATTAGCCATTTTTATCACCAAAGTATATTATATATTATATTCATTATTTTGCAAACCTTTTTTTGAACTTTCAAAGTTTTTTCGGAAATTTCAGCCAATATTCCCTTGACATCGATTATTTTGTCGTTGTGGGGAATAGTATTTTTAAATTCGTTAAAGACGCATTTTCCGGGTTCTTTATTAACAAACAACGGCATAATATGTCATAAAGACATGCCCCAAGCCCACCTTTTTCTGTCCTTGGGTTTTGACAAAATTCTACAAAAAGGTTGACAAATCGGTGCGGAAGAATTATTATTTATCAAGGATATTTTTGATTTATAGAAACATATCATATTCTTCGCTATCTTTTTAAAAAGATAACCTACTACTATGTTTATGGAGGAAATTTAAATGACTTTTGAAAAAATCACTGCTATTTTAGTTGAACAACTTGACGCCGACAAGGACTCAATGACACTCGACACCAAAATCGCCGATGACCTTGGCGCAGACAGTTTAGATCTCGTTGACCTTCTTATGTCAATTGAAGATGAGTTTGGAATTACTATTCCCGATGAGGATGTTGAAAACATTCAGACAATCGGAGACCTTGTTGAGTATATTGACAACAAGAAAAACTAATGCACTAAAATTTTAAGCCCTGTCTTTCAGACAGGGCTTATTTTTTGTTTTAAGTTAAGGACGATGTGCCAGAACCCGTACCGTCAGGGCCCGAAACATTCGGATTTGAATCATCCGAACTCGAATCTCCTATGCCTGCGTCTGCATCCTCCGGAGTATAATTCAAGACGATTGTTTCATCAAGATGAATAAGTTCCCCTACATTGGTAGCGACACCCGAACGAGTAATGCTGTTAATAGTTCCTGCAACGGCATTGGCAACCGTTCTCTTGCGAAAAATAATGTTTCCGCATCTATAACTTCCATCCTCTAAATCTTCTCTTTTGCCAATCTCAAAGCCCGCTTCCGCAAGTATATACTTTGCCTCTTCCGGTGTTTTTCCAAGAACATCAGGCATTTCAATCATAGGCTTTCCAAGGCTTATTACCACCCCTATTTCAGAGTTGGCTGCAACCTTTTTGTCCTCACCTTTTACAGCCTGATACATTATCGTGCCCTTGGGATGTTCGTCGGAATACTCCTTACGCATGATAACAATTTCAAGCGGAAGGTTTTTGCTTTCGCGGTCGAGAATTGCATCGCTGTATGTCATACCTACCCAATCAGGCACCGCAATTCCGTTATCATCAAGCACTATATTCTCTTCATCGTATTGATAAGGGGAAGATGAGGACTGGTTGCTTTGATTGTCGCTCTGGTCATCATCTCCGGATTTTTTGTCAGGACCAATAATTGCCATCAAAATAGCAAAAACAACAACAAAACAAACGGCTGTAATGAGTGAAGAAATAATAGCATATTTTCTTCCGCTTTGGTTTTTTGTTTGGACCGCCGCAGCACCACCGTTTTCTTCCGCGACCGCAACACCTGTGACTGCCTCTATCATTTTCTTGAAGCGTTCGGCAGAATTTGTTCTTACCTGCGGGTCAATTTTGAGTGCATTTGCAATGGCAATTAAAGCACCTTTTGAAATTGTTTCGGCAGCGTTTGCAGGAATAGAAAGTTTGTCGCTTGCCAGTCTTTCCTTTGCATCGGGAGGTGTAGATCCTATTAAGCATCTGAATAGCACCGCACCAACAGCATAAATATCGCTTGCGGGGCCCGATTCCTGCTCAATATCATACTGCTCGGGTGCACAATAACCCGCAGATAGTTTATAAGCAAATTCAGTGTTGGCACATCTCGCGGATTTAATGCAAAATCCGGTTAAATAAAGTCTTCCGTCCCTTCCAACAAGAATTGTATCGAGAGAAATACCTCTGTGGATAATTCCCACCTCGTGCAGTTCGTTTAAGGTAGTCAGAAAGGGCATAAACAAGGGTTTAACCTGCTCCCATTTTAAGATTCCGCCGTTCCTGATAAGAAAATCTTTTAACGCAATGCTTGAAACCGTCGCGCTTACCGAATAAATTGTGCCGTTTGTCTCAAAAATATCTACCACCGGCAAAAAGCAGTTAGCCGCGGTAATCTTTGACAGGGCGGTATGAAGTTTTATAAACTCCTCCATTCCCTTGGTAAATGCAATACCGTCTTTTTCGTTGGAGGTAACTGTAAGTCTGTCGGCACTACGTCTTGCAATTCCGACCGGCAAATACTCGGTAATATGAACAACGGTATTATTGTCATTGTCCCAACCGATATATACGGCAGAATCTCCGTTTTCTTCAACAACCTTTCCTACAAGGTATCGATTGCTGTTAAGCCATGTTCCAACCGACAAATACTGTGCCGCATTGTCAACCGACGAATCATATCCGCATATAGGACATATCTTTTCTCCGCCGTTGTCATTCATACAACCCTTACATAGTCTTTCGGTATCTATCATAAGTGACCTCCGCTAAAAAGCAATAATTGTTAGTGAAATTTAATCATTCAGCAAATTTGTTATAGAGCATTATATCACAAAAATTGCCATTTTGCAATTCTTATTTACCGAGGGGTATAATCTTACTGTAAACGCAGGTGTGAAGAGGAGTTACTGCTCTGTCCTCATGAAGTGAGCCGAAATACCATTTTTTAAATTCACAGCCGCTGCCTATTTCCTCAAAATAACCGTTTAATTTATTAACCCTATCGGCCCTACCACCTCTGAGAAGCATAGCGCTCTTTACTCTTTTTGGGGGCTCGTGAGTAATAATATAATCGACCTTACAACCTATATTATCTAAATTCTCCGCTCCCTTAGCCATTTCGGCAGGGGTAGGCAGTTCCTCTTTCCAATAAAGTCCTTTTTCCGCCCTTATATCCTTATCCTCTGACTCGCCGCCTCCAAAGGTAAATATTTTATTGCCTTCAATATTAAAGATTTGTCCACGCATTAAATGGATGAGGTTTCCGTCTATACGGTGAACCATACCGCCCTTCCAATATGTTTCTCGGCAGGAATTTATCTTATCAAAATTCTCGTGAGTTCCATCAACAAACGCTGTTATAAACTTTCTGCCGGCAAAATACCTGATATATTCCTCTTCGCGGCCGCTTCCGTCCCAAATGTATCCAAAATCTCCGCAGACTATCAGTATATCGCCCGCCGAAAGTTTACGCCACTCCTTGTCGTAAAGACGATTTTCTGCACCGTGCATATCGCCCGTTACATATATCACACGAAAAACCTCCTTTTCGTAAAAAATAACCCTTTTATTTTGTTATAAAACATTGTATAATAATATACGTTATTACTACTGTCTTTAAGTTTACCACATTTTTTTGGAGAATGCTATGAAAAAAAAGATTTTTGTTGTATTTTTAGTTTTAATCCTTGCTTTTTCAATTCCAACCTCCGCTTATCAAATTACGGGGTTTGAACTTCATTGTGATGCCGCCATGCTGATAAGTCTGGATACAAACGATGTTCTTTTTGAAAAAAACTCCGATAAAGTTATTTATCCCGCCTCTATCACAAAACTTATGACGGCAATCGTTATGGTTGAAAATATTTCCGATATGGACAACACCTATATTACCTACTCAAAAACGGCCAATAATCTTATCCTTGGGACAGGCTCTGTGGTATATGGATTAAAGGTTGGGGAAAAGATGCAGGCAAAGGAGGCGCTCGCTTCCCTGCTGATTTCCTCTCACGGAGATGTGGCTTACGCTATTGCCGAGCATGTAGGCGGCACAATACCTAACTTTGTTCAAATGATGAACGATAAAGCCGCGCAGTTAGGGCTTAAAAATACCCGTTTTGAAAATCCCGTCGGCCTCCACGACGACGAACACTACACCACCGCTGCCGAAATATATGCATTTGCAAAGTATGCCTTCGAGATTGATATAATTAAAGAAATGGCATCGCAAATCACCTACAAAATGAAGGCAACCGATGTCCACGGTGAACGGACTATCGCAAACTCAAATATGATGATGAATCCGAATTACGGTGTTTACTACAAACCCACCGTTTGCGGCAAAACAGGCTTTACCGACGAGGCGGGCAGATGCCTCGTGTCAATTGCCGAAAAGAACGGATACACCTATATGGCAATTGTCTTGAATTCAAAAACAACCAACGGCACCAGATGGGAATTTATTGATTCTCAAAGGCTATACGATTGGGCTTTCAATAACTTTGAATATAAGTCAATATATCAGGATACTACCCCCGTCAGCCAATTAAAGGTAACCCTTTCTGACGAGGCTGATTCGGTACAACTTAACCTTGAAGGCGGTCTTAGGGCGCTTCTTCCCAAGGATGCAAACACCACAACTATTAAAATCGTTCCCAATTTGACCTGCACCGAGGTTGCCGCCCCGGTTAAAAAAGGCGATGTTTACGGCACTGCGGATATTTATTATGCCGAAGAAAAAATCGGAACTCTGAACCTTGTTGCGGCAAACGACGTAACAAAAAGCAATATCCAGTCCTTCGTGAACAGTGCGAAGAACACACTCAAAAAAACCGGCGAGGCAATCCCCTGGAAAATTCTGTTGATCATTTTGGGCATAATCGTTTTTGGCTTTGCGGCAGCAACTGTTTATTTGAATCTTACCAAAAAAAGGCACCGCAAAATAAAATACAAGCCCATCTCGAAAGATGAACTTGACGATTAAAATATTCCGTATTTGCTAAGATCAATTCGGCCGTCCGGCATAAATGCAATGCCCTCTTTTATGAGCAAATCTCTTTGAGCATTGCCTCCGCCGAATACAAACGCCTCTGCTACCCTGCCTTCTCGGTTAACAACCCTGTGGCAGGGTATTTTTGCGGGGTCGGGATTGTTGTGCAGCGCGTATCCCACCACGCGAGCCCAACGAGGATTCCCCGCAAGCATTGCAATCTGACCGTAGGTTGCAACCTTTCCCCTTGGAATGCTTTTAACTACTTCATATATTCTCTCAAAAACCGACATTCAACGCCCCTCCTTGCCTACTTTTAATATTATATACCCTAAAACCAACAAATACAAAATTTTAATAATAAATAATTTGACATTGAAAGAATTTTAGACTATAATAACAAAGCAACAAAAAATTTATCCTTAATATCGAGGTGTGGCGCAGTTGGTAGCGCACTAGTTTTGGGAACTAGATGCCGCAGGTTCGAGCCCTGTCACCTCGACCAAAAATCCTTGTTCTTCGGAACAAGGATTTTTTATTCAAGCCGATAGGCTTGGTATATCATCACGCTTTAGCGTGTATATCATTGCCGCATTTATGCGGCGTATATCATCACACCGTAGGTGTGTATGCCTATATCGGCTTGATGAAATACAGTGGCTTTGCCACTGATGATATGCAAAACTTCGTTTTGATGATATACAAGGCTTCGCCTTGATTTTAAAACCATGTATTTATGCGGGTTTACGCTTGATTACTATATCGCTACTCCGACCAGTCGAGAGCCTCGACACGCAATTCGCGTGCTGAGGTTCTTCTTTTTTATAGTTTACACCTCGCGTTTTAGGTTGGTTATGAACTCTCGGACCAAACACAAAAAATCCGAACCTCCGTCTAATAGGCGGCGGGTTCGGATTTTTCTTTGGGTACACTATCCAAATTTTAACTCAAAGAAGAAGACATGGAACCAAGACACGAAGACAGCGAAGAAACAGAACCGTCCCCTGTGTTACTTATTTGTGTTCTGATCATCTAAGCTCGTAAAAAAGACGAAATAAACTCTTGAGTTCTTCTCACGGTAGGTAAGAACACCTCGTTGTCCTACAGAAATTACGTTAATTATTTCAACGGGAACCCTAAATGTCCATATAGTATTAGCATCTATCCCAAAAGAGACGGTATAAAAATAATGATTTTTGCACACAAGGGGACGGTTCTCTGTGTTACCCCCTGTGTTACCTGCTTATTCGACAGCAGGGATATCGAAAACGAAATTTACACAATTGTCATATTGATGGTCTAAAAATTGAATCTCGAACTCTTTAGCATTTTCTTCGACTAATACACTTATATAACCTGTAGTTTTTTTCCCGTATCCCAAATTCGAACCAATCACCGAATCAAAGTATTTTGAAGACGCCTCAGTGGCAGCCATATTGTCAACATAACAACTTATTTTGTTATATGGACGGTACGTTTTTCGAGAATTGTTTTCAATAAAAAATTTTACTCCAACAATCAACATATCTTCATTATCAGGATTTTTAATTACTTTTATATCGGTAGCGGTTATTTTTAAATCGCCTTCATAGGTTTTGTTTAACTCGGTAATTTTTTGAGGACCGAAAGCATCCGTATCTGACAATGACTCAAAAAACGGAAGACGAACAACGAAAGCAAGAACTATTGTTAAAACCACAATTATTCCTATTGATAAAAACAATATATCTTGTTTGTGAAATTTCACTTTTTTATTTACTAACAATTAAAATCTTACCTTTCAAAAAAATAAGGAGAAACAATGGGCACACAGAGAACCGTCCCCTGTGTTATGTGTTATGTGTTACGCTAACCGTCCCCTGTGTTATGTGTGTTACCCTATGTTACATCGGGGATATCAAAAATGAAGGAAACTCTTTCATTATAATCAGGCAAAGAGAAAAAAACCTCTATTTTCTCAGATGTTTTCTTTGCAACAACAACCTCATAACCCATGGTTTTTTTGTCGGGGTGGAGATTTGCAACGTGAAGCGTTTCACTTTCTTTATTAAAATATTTTTCCAAGTACTGTGTGTATGTATCTATCGAACTTTGGGCAGGAACATCGTCTATATAAGTTGTTACCTCACGGGCAGTTACCGAATGGACTTCATCGGAATTATTTTTCACAACAAATCTAACGCCAACTAATACGACGTCATCATCTTCAGCAACAGTTATCGCTTTAATATCCGTAGCGGTAATAATTAAATCGCCTTCATAGGTTTTGTTTAACTCGGTAATTTTTTGAGAACTGAATGCATCCGTATCTGACGATGACTCAGAAAACGGAAGACGAATAACGAAAACAAGAACTATTGTTAAAACCACAATTATTCCTATCGATAAAAACAATATATCTTGTTTGTCAAATTTCACTTTTTTATTTACTAACAATTAAAATCTTACCTTTCAAAAAAATAAGGAGAAACAATGGGCACACAGAGAACCGTCCCCTGTGTTACCCTTGATTGAATTATTTGTTGAACTATCTTCCCAGGCACACAAGGGGACGGTTCTCTGTGTTACCTGCTTATTCGACAGCAGGGATATCGAAAACGAAACTAATCGTTTTCCCACTTCCAGTATAACTCGGTTCTTCAAACAAAAACTCCACCTTTTTTGAATCCTTAGTTGCTTCTGCTGTAGCATAACCCATAACTTTCTTTCCCGGTGCAATACCACTTGTATACAGTGCCTCGTTATTAGTGTCAAATTCAGCGCTATTATGATCTCTTGCCTTTACATCATCTACATAGGCATCTATACCATACAATGATGAATAATCGATGCTACTATTATTCGTAACCTCAAATCTTACTCCGACAATTATGTTATTGTCATCTTCCTCATAAGGATTATCAATTACTTTTATATCAGTAGCGGTAATAATCAAATCGCCTTCATAAGTTTTGTTTAACTCGGTTATCTTTTCCGTTCCAATTGAACCTTTATACGTTCCAATTGAACCTTTAATAGCGGAAATCACGCTTGGAAGAAAACATATCAAAAAAATAGTAACAACAAAGGCGATCAGCATGACTACTAAAAATGTCATTTTCTTTGGTGTTGGCGTTTCAGAAGAACCATTATTCAAATTATATTTTAACATATCTATCACCTTTCTATAACCATGGCACACAGAGAACCGTCCCCTGTCTTACCCTGCCTTAGTCCCCTGTCTTAAGGAGGTCATCTTGTGGTTAGTATTATATATCAAAACCTTTTTGAAAGCAAGGATTTTTCGCTCAATGACTCAAATATTCAGGGCGGTGTAACCCTTTCTATCTATTCTTATGAATTTAATAATGCCCATATAAGTAACAACCTCCGGCTAAGCCGGAGGTTGTTACTTATATACCTTGTTACAAATTATTAAGATAATTTGTAACAAGTATGGTTTAGCGTCGCAACAAAATAACATTTGTTGCGGCAAACCAAGAGCATTATTCGTAATCTACAACATCAACCCAAGAGAGCAAAAACTCACGCTCTTTTTCGTTGCCCTTAACAGACTGAGAAGCGGCAACGATGGGCATCCACTTTTGAACATACTGCTTAGCAGTATTGCTCTTTTTACAGAACAAATCCAGATACTTTTTAGCACCATCTATATCGCCGTCCAACCAGAACAACAGATAGGTGCGAGCTGCATCGGCAGAAGCATTACCTTGGGTTGCGTGGGGCCAGTCGAGGATATAGGGAGTGCCGTCTTCGGCAATAATGATATTGGAGGGGTTAAAGTCACCGTGGCAAACCTTATTATGCTTGGGCATACCTTCAAGACGGGTATGTAAATCATAACGGGTGGTAGCATCAAGCTCGGTAGCAGAAATCTTGCTGTTCATTTTATCCTTGAGTTTGCTAAGGAGCGGGCATTTTTTTGCATGAACAGAGAGTTGAAGATCAACAAGAAGTTCGAGATACTCATCTTTTTTCTCTACATTTTCTTGCATAAGTTCAGCCAAGGTCTTTCCCTTAATATACTCGGATACAATAGACCATTTGCCATCAACCATAGTTACTTCTAAAACCTTGGGGATATTAAGACCGGTTTGTTCAATTCTTGCCTGGTTAAGTGCTTCGTTAAAAACATCGGCTTTGGAATAATCCTCATCAAATACTTTTATGCATCTATCACCATCACGGTAGATTGTTTTATTGTTTCTTACTGCAATTACTCTGTCAAGTTTCATTAACTGTTTCCTCCTTTAATTATGATTTCTTACCTTTGCGGTTGGTAACCTTTGCCACTTCAGCAATATCAGCAGCAGTAGGCTTCTTGGTTTCAACAAAGTGCCTACCGTAGTAAGCGTTTAAGAACATCTGCTTAATTTCGCTCATGAGGGGATAACGGGGATTAGCACCGGTGCACTGGTCATCGAACGCCTGCTCAACCATATCATCAAGACGAGCGAGGAAATCGTTTTCATCAATGCCATAATCCTTAATGGTTTCCTTAATACCAACCTTAGCTTTGAGGTCGTTGATAGCCTTGATAAGATTTTCAAGTTTTTCTTCATTTGTCTTGCCGCCGAGACCGAGATAATCAGCAATTTCAGCATAACGAGCAAGAGTATGAGGATGGTCGTACTGAGAGAAGGTGCCCATCTTTGCAGGAGCCTCAGAAGCATTAAAGCGGAGAACCTCTTCAATCATAAGAGCGTTAGCAACGCCGTGGGGCAAGTGATGGAAAGCGCCGAGCTTGTGAGCCATAGAGTGGCAAACGCCAAGGAATGCGTTAGCAAATGCCATACCTGCCATAGTAGCTGCGTTGGCCATCTTTTCACGTGCTTCTGCATCCGTCTGGCCGTTCTCATATGCACGAGGCAGATACTTGAAAATGTTTTTAAGAGCTTGGAGTGCAAGACCATCGGTATAGTCGGTAGCAAGCATTGCTGCATAAGCTTCAACCGCGTGAGTTACGGCGTCGATACCGGAAGCAGCGGTAAGGCCCTTAGGTGCACTCATATGGAAGTCGGTATCAATAATTGCCATATTGGGCATCAATTCATAGTCAGCCAAAGGATACTTAACGCCAGTGTTACTATCAGTGATAACCGCAAAAGG
>JAZNJE010000146.1:0-10646 GCA_045577905.1 Acutalibacteraceae bacterium
CCCTTCAAAGTGTGAATATGCTACCCAAAACACCGCAAAACGAGGGCGACACCACCGTTGTCGACGAAAAGAACAATTACAATTTATAGGAGGGGCTTATGCCAGAAGTATTTACAAAAATTCCCGAAAATATCACGGTACATTTAGGACCGCCTGACAGTGACGCCGAAAACTACACCCTTCCTTTTCCCGAATATATTAAAAATGTTGTTTCGAGCGAAATTTATCCCAGTTGGCCCGAAAATGCAATAAGGGCAAACATTTATGCCATTGTTACCTATGCACTAAACCGAATTTATACCGAATATTATCCCTCACGCGGTTACAATTTTGATATTACAAATTCTACCGCCATCGACCAGGCCTTTGAAAAAGACAGAGATATTTTTGAAAATGTCGGACGGCTTGTAGATGAACTTTTTAATGATTTCGTTGTAAAAGAGGGTTCAGTTAACCCCTATTTCACACAGTTTTGCAACGGCACAACCTCTACATGCCCCGGCCTTTCACAGTGGGGTACGGTATCCCTTGCCAATAGCGGACTGACCCCCTATGAAATACTGCAACGGTATTACGGCAATGACATTGGGATTATAGAAAATGCTCCTGTTGCCGATATTCCCGACTCCTATCCCGGCTCTCCCCTCAAAATAGGAGATGCGGGCAACAATGTCCGCACCGTTCAGATAGAACTCAACCGAATACGGCAAAACTATCCTGCGATACCCGCCGTTCCCGAAGATTTGGGCTTTTTCGACACCTTTACACGCGATGCCGTAACCGAATTTCAGAGAATATTTAATCTGAATCCTACCGGAGAGGTCGATAAGGCAACCTGGTATGCCCTAAAACGGTTTTATGCAGGGGTCAAGAGCCTTTCCGACCTTGTCAGCGAGGGCATAACCATAGAGGAGGCTCAACGCCCGTTCGATGAGATTTTAAGGGTTGGCTCGGTAGGAGAACAGGTTAAAACCATTCAGTATTACCTAAGCGCCATTGCATACTTTTTGGGTGTAGGTCCACTTATCCCCATAAACGGAGTCTATGACGATGTTACCGCCGATGCGGTTAGACAGTTCCAGACATATTACGGCATTCCGAGTACCGGCGAGGTTGATGTTTTAACCTGGGACACCTTAAAGGAAATATACATTTCGGTTGTTGCCTCTATTCCCGACAGTTTTTACGGCAACAGAGGTAAACTGTACCCCGGATATTTCCTGACCGAAGGTATGAGAAGCGATGCCGTGAGAGACCTTCAAACCTATTTAGCACTAATAGGAAGATATTATCCCGAACTGCCCGAACTGCCCGTAACAGGATATTTTGGCAGTCAAACTGCCTCCGCAGTCGAAACCTTTCAACGTCTGTTCGGTCTTAATGTCACAGGGGCAGTAGGTCCCGTCACCTGGAACGACATTGTTAAACAGTATGACTTTTTAATAGCGACCGAGGGATAAAAAAGTCCATTCGGGATTTTACTCGTGCTTGCAGTCCTTCTCTTTATATAGTATAATAAGACAAGAGTTTAACCCATAAGGAGAAGCAATATGGCGGATCACTTGCACCAAGGACATCGTGACAGACTTCGTAACGAATTTTTATCGCATACCGACTCTTCGGCAATTCCCGAGCATAAACTTCTTGAAATGTTGCTCTTTTACGGAATTCCGAGACAGGACACCAATCCCTTAGCACATACTCTTATTAACACGTTCGGCAGTTTTTCTGCCGTTTTTGAGGCCGACGTTACAGACCTTGCCGCAGTAAAGGGTATGACTAAAAATGCCGCCGTTCTTATAAAACTTATGCTTCCTATCGCAAAGGCTTATATTAAAAATAAAAGTAATGAATCCGCGCCTCTCAAAACTCGTGAGGAAATAGGCAATTTTATTCTTACCGAGTATTTCGGTGTTTCGGTTGAACGGTGTTCTCTTCTCTGTCTCAATCACACGGGGAAGGTTCTTTCCTTTGATATTCTTGCCGAGGGAAGTATTGATTCGGTAGGTATAAGTATAAGGAGCGTTATAGAAAGAGTTGTGCAAACGGGAGCAACTTCGGTTGTGCTGGCACATAACCATCCCGGAGGAATTGCTCTGCCCTCTCCTGCCGATGTTTCTATGACCGTTGCCCTCAGTAATGCCCTTAAAGCAGTTTCGGTAAATTTTTGCGACCATATTATAATTTCAGACAACGACTATATTTCTATGGCACTTTCATCTGAATATAAGGAGTTGTTTTCCTGATATGAAAAGTTTTACCGTTACAAAAAACGATGCCGATAAAAGGCTTGACAAATTTATCCAAAAAGCCATCCCACTTTTGCCGACAAACCTTATGTATAAGTTTATACGGACCAAACATATAAAGGTTAATCGCAAAAAGGCCGAGATTTCAACAAAACTTTGCGAGGGCGACATAGTTGAAGCCTGGATAAATGATGAGTTTTTTGGTGAGGCATTACCCAAATATGAGTTTTTGTCTGCACCGAATTTGCTTAATATAGTCTATGAAGATGAAAACATTATCCTGGTCGATAAAAAACAGGGCGTTCTTGTCCACCCCGACGAAAAGGAATATAAGGATACTCTTATTTTCAGGATTCAGCATTATCTTTACGATAAGGGTGAATACAAACCCAACGAGGAAAACACCTTTAAGCCTGCCCTTGCAAACCGCATTGACCGCGGCACGGGCGGTATAGTTATTGCGGCAAAAAATGCCAAGTCTCTGCGTATCCTCTGTGACAAGATTAAGCAAAGAGAAATAGATAAACAGTATCTTGCCGTCATTCACGGTGTGCCGAAAGAAAAATCCGCCACATTAGAGGGCTTTTTGGAAAAGAACGAAACCAAAAATAAGGTTTATCTTAAAAACCGCAAGGATGAAAATTCCCTTTCGGTAAAAACCCGATACCGCACCCTTATCAGCAAAAACGGGCTCTCGCTCATAGAGGTTGACCTACTTACGGGAAGAACACATCAAATAAGAGCACATATGGCTTCTATCGGTCATCCGCTGCTCGGTGACGGAAAGTACGGAAAACTCGCCGCCGATAAGAAAATGGGCTTTACGAGGCAAGCACTCTATTCTTATAAGTTGACCTTTAATTTCAATACCGATGCAGGCATTTTAAACTATCTTGATAAAAAAACCTTTACGGTCCCCGATGTCTGGTTTGCAAGAGAATTGTTTGATTATTATGTATAAAAAGGACTGTGATCAATCACAGTCCTTTTAAATTATAACTCAAACTCAATTTTCTTTCCGCCGGCGGAGTATTTGGTCATTTTTACTCCCGCCGCTTCAAACATTCGGGTTGCGGCAACGTTTCCGTCGGTGCCCGCATACTTGTTGCTCTTATAAATAATCTCGGTAATTCCCGACTGAATTATCGCCTTTGCACACTCATTGCAGGGGAAAAGTGTGACATAAACGCGGCTTCCCTCCAAAGTTCCTCCCCTGAAATTAAGTATTGCATTAAGTTCGGCGTGACAAACAAAGAAATACTTTGTATCAAGGTTGCCTCCCTCTCTGTCCCACGGGAAAAGGTCATCGTCGCAAGCACGAGGCATTCCGTTATAACCTACCGATAATATCTTATTATCGGGACTGACTATGCAGGCTCCTACCTGTGTAGAGGGGTCCTTGCTGCGTTCTGCCGAAAGTTCGGCAACTCCCATAAAATATTCGTCCCAAGTCAAATAATCTTTTCTTTTCATAATTTAGCACCTTCCAAAATAATGTTTAATAATTCTTCGGGAGTATCGGCAACCAAGTCTGCACCGTTTTCAAAAAGTTCGTCTCTTGTTCTAAATCCCCAACTGACACCGACCGCACGAGTGCCGCTGTTTTTTGCCGTTTGCATATCAACACCGGAATCGCCCACAAAAACCGTGTCCTCGGGGGTGCTTTCGCATTTTTTAATTATGTAATGAATAGCAGAAGCATCGGGCTTTATGGGAAATCTCGAATCCTGACCTATAACCTCGACGAAACAGTTTGGGAGCAGAGCCTCTACAACCTTTTGGGTCATTTCGTGAGGTTTATTCGACCTGACCCCCAGTTTTATCCCCCTTGAAATCAGGGTTTCTATAACTTCAGAAACGCCTTCATACAGTTTTGTTTTATCGAGGTAGTGGGCCCTGTAATACTCAAAGAATTTTTCTAAAAGGGCAGAAACTTTATCCTCGTCAATATCCTTTGGTGCAGCCCTTTGCACAAGTTTTTTTGCGCCGTTGCCTATAAAATACTTATACTCTTCAATTTTATGTGCGGGATAGCCGTAAAATTTCAGTGCAAAGTTGGTTGCATCGGCTAAATCTTCTATCGTATCAGTAAGCGTGCCGTCAAGGTCAAAAATAACTGTTTTTTTCATTTATAGCCCCCCGATTAGTTAAATTCATTATACCAAACTTTTTGCCTTTTTACAACAAATATATATTTTTAGAAAAAAATACTTGCAAAATACTTTATTTTCTGTTATTATATCATTTGCTATTGAAATGTACAGAGGAGGTGCAGTGTCCATGGCAAAGTGTGATATCTGCAGCAAGGAAATTGCTTTCGGCATTAAGGTTTCCCATTCTCACAGAAGAACAAACAGAACTTGGAAACCCAATGTTGTAAAGGTTAAGGCCATCGTTAACGGCTCGCCCCGTCGAATCAATGTCTGCACCCGTTGCCTTCGTTCAGGCAAGGTTGTAAGAGCAATCTAATTACTCGACAACAAAGCAATAACTTAAAACCGCAAGTCGAAAGACCTGCGGTTTTTGCTTTTTATTTGCTGTTTATTCTGCGCCGAAGGGTCGTGTCATAAGATACTCGACCGAGCGCATAAGAGGTAAATCTTCATATAGTATGCCGTAGCAGACTTCTGTTATAGGCATACTTATGTTATGTTTTCTGGCGAGTGCCATTGTCATTTCGGCGGCATAATATCCTTCTACCGTACCGACCGTTTTTAACGCCTCTTCGACCGACATTCCGTTTCCGACCAAATTTCCGAAACGGTTATTTCGTGAATGCTTGGAAGTACAGGTAACGATTAAATCGCCGAGACCCGCAAGCCCCGAAAAGGTCTGTTCTAAAGCCCCCATAGCAACTCCGAGACGGCTCATTTCCACAAGTCCTCTCGTAATCAGGGCGGCTTTTGAATTGTCGCCCAATCCCATTCCGTCACAAACACCTGCGGCAACGGCAAGAACATTCTTTATGGCACCGCCAAGTTCAACACCGATTATATCGGCATTGGTATATACCCTCATAAAACCGTTGGAAAATGCCTTTTGCACTTCTTCGGCGGCGGTTTTGTCGTCACTTGCGGCGGCAAGCATTGTGGGTATTCCCAGTGCAACCTCCTCTGCATGGGAGGGACCGGAAAGTGCAACTATCGAATTGTCCTTTACTTCCTCACGGATAACCTGTGACAGGCGGAGGAGACTTCCCTTCTCAAAGCCCTTTGCAACGCAGGTAATTATTCCTGCATCTTTTACCGCAGAAAGTTTTTTCGCTGTCTCACGAACAGCAAAGGAGGGGGTTGCAATAATCGTTGTAAGGCTGTCTTTGGCCTCGTTTATATCAGTTGTAACCTTTATGTTGTCGGGAAAAACAATGCCGGGAAGCAGTTTCTGGTTGCCGCGATTTTTAACAAGGTTCTCACATTCGTCGGCAAAAGGGGTCCACACTGTTACCTCGTGACCGTTTGCCTCCGCCACCATTGAAAGAGCCATTCCCCAGCCGCCGGAGCCGAGCACCGTAATTTTAGCCATTTTTCTTACCTCGACCGATAGTCAGTTTCTTTTCTTCTTTATGAATCAGACGGACAATATTGGTTCTATGGGTAAAGAACACTATTCCTCCCGCCATAAATGCCATTACTATCTGCGGCCATACCGTCACGCTCGTATCAACAAAGACAATCGCAAATACAACGACGAAAATCGTAGCAATAAGGGAACTGAGCGAAACTATTTTTGAAATAACGGTCGAAACAGCGAAGGCACAAAGCCCGATAACAATTGCAGGCCAACAGCAGACGGCAAAACCGCCTACACTGGTCGCAATTCCCTTTCCGCCCTTAAACCCGAAAAATATGGGGTAAATGTGACCTATCATAACAAAAATATAGCAAATATATGCGCCGTATATGGGGGTAAAGACAGCAGAGCCCGTCTCTTCAAGAAGATATGTAAAGGCAAGTTTTCCGACAAATGCACCTACAAAGCCCTTTGCCGCATCGAAAACAAAGGTAAGTATGCCGGGCAGGACTCCCGCCGTCCGCATAACATTGGTAGTTCCCGCATTTCCGCTTCCCGATTTTCTTACGTCTTTGCCGGTAAATATATTAGAAAATATTACTGCAAAGTTAATCGAGCCTATAAGATAGGCAACAACTATTGCAAACAGAGCGTTAAGTTCGTTCATCATTTATCTCCTCTCTCCCTGATAACAAATCTAACCGGAGTGCCCTCTAATCCGAATGTCGATCTGATTTGATTTTCCAAATACCGCTGATATGAAAAATGAAAGAGTTCAGCATTGTTACAAAAACAAACAAATGTAGGCGGTTTTGTAGATGCCTGGGTCATATAATAAATTTTAAGGCGTTTACCCTTATCGGTGGGCGGTTGAACACGGGCGGTCGCCTCTGCCAAAATATCGTTAAGTTTTCCGGTGCTTATACGCATAGTGTTCTGCGAATGAACAAACTTAATAAGTTCAAACAAACGGTCAATTCTTTGACCCGTTTTTGCCGAAATAAAGATAATCGGTGCAAAGGACATAAAGGAAAAATCTTTCATAAGACTTTTACGGTAAGAGTCCATTGTTTTGCCGTCTTTATCTACAATATCCCACTTGTTAACGGCGATTATACAGGCCTTACCCTGTTCGAGTGCAAGCCCTGCTACCTTGGAGTCCTGCTCGGTAAAGCCGTCGGTTCCGTCAATCATAATCACGCAGACGTCACTGCGTTCTATCGCCATTTGAGCCCGAAGGACAGAGTATTTTTCAAGTTTATCTTCAACACGGCTCTTTCTTCTAAGCCCTGCGGTATCGGTAAAATTGAATCTGCCGAACTCATTTTCAACAAGTGTATCAATAGCATCGCGAGTTGTACCCGCAATATCCGAAACTATGGCTCTTTCCTCGCCCGAAATGGCATTGATAAGGGAACTTTTGCCTGCATTAGGTTTGCCTATTACGGCAACATTTATAGTCTCGCCCTCGTCCTCATCACTATCAGAATCGGGCAGATGTTTTATAACCTCGTCCAAAAGGTCTCCCGTGCCGTGACCGTGTACCGAAGATACGGCAATCGGCTCGCCTATTCCGAGATTGTAAAATTCATAAAACTCAAAGGGAATATCGCCTATACCGTCACACTTGTTAACACAGAGCACAACCGGCTTTCCGCTTTTTTGAAGCATTGTGGCAACATCCATATCGGAGGCGGTAACTCCGCTTTTTACATCGACAACAAAGATTATGCAGTTTGCCATATCAATGGCAAATTCGGCCTGGCTTCTCATTCCCGCCAAAATGACATCATCGGTACCGTGTTCAATACCTCCCGTATCAATCAGCATCATTTTTCTTCCGCACCACTCGGCATCACCGTAAATTCGGTCACGGGTAACACCGGGAGTGTCGTCAACTATCGACATTCGTCTTCCTATAAGTTTGTTAAAAAGGGTTGATTTACCCACATTCGGTCTGCCGACAACGGCAACTACCGGTTTTGCCATGTTTTACACCTCACACGCCAATGTTTCTATAAAACTGTATCCGTCGGGGTCGGTTATTATTACCTTGGTTTTGAGCGCTTTCTGCAAATCGGTAACCGATGTATCGTCAAGGAATAAATCCCTCTCAAAACGAAGCATATTTGAAGGAATAACAAGGGCATCGCCCAAATCTTTTCCCTTTAACTGTTCTATAATATCTCTACCCGTAACAAGCCCCGCAACGGTAATTTTTTCTCCTAAAAAATTGTTTTCTATTGCATAGACCCTTCCGTCTAAATTATGCCACAGAGAGCACGCTCTGTCAACTGCCCATTTTATAACAGGCTCTGCTGCCTTACCGGTTACAAAGGTTAATTTTTTAGCGGTTTTGGGGGCATCAGTATCGGACAAGGCGTCCATAACCTCTTTTTTAAAGAGTGCCCACATTCCGACACCGTTATCAAGTTGAGGAAAACTGCCGTAATAATCATAATCGGGCATTTCCCTTTCTGCCGTAAGATAAAATTCGTCGGCGGCAAAGATAATCCTCTCATTACGCTTTTGGTTTATCTCCTCGCAGATAGTCTCGGTTATATCAATAACCTCACCCGCACTCTTTTTATCAAAGGGGGTAACCGGGGTCAATCCGTCGCGGTATTTTGTAATACCGATCGGCACAGAGGCTATACATTCTACATTTTCATACTCTGCCAAATCGTAAAGAGAACGGCGAAGTTCCTCCCCATCGTTATATCCCGGCACCAAAACGAGTTGAAAATTCATTCTTATTCCCGCTTGGTCAAACCGTTTTATAATTTCAAGTGACTCCCCTGCAAAACGGTTGTTCATCATCTTGCACCGAAGTTCCGGGTTGGTGGTATGAACCGAAATATTAACGGGACTGATATGCATATTTATAATTCGTGAAATCTCATGCTCGGTCAGGTTTGTAAGGGTAATATAGTTTCCGAAAAGGAAGGATAGCCGAGAATCGTCGTCCTTAAAATACAGGGTCTCTCGAAGTCCTTTCGGCAACTGGTCGATAAAACAGAAAATGCACTTGTTTTTGCAGGAATGTTGACTGTCCATCAGATAACTGTCGAAAAGAAGCCCCAATTCCTCATACTCCTTCTTCTTTACGAGTACAGTTTTTTCCTTGCCCTTGACCTTCTTATATGTAACGCTAAGTCTCTCCTCGTTTTGATAGAAACGATAGTCAAGCACGTCAACAATTTCGTTGCCGTTGATGAAAAGAAGTATATCTCCCTCCCGCATACCTTTTTTATAGGCAGGAGAACCCTTTTCCACTTTGTTTATTTTAACCGCCATTTGATTTCACCCCTTTTCGTTCTAAAAAAAATAGAGAGAGATTCCTCCCCCTCTACCCTTTTAAAATTAAATTAAAATTAGTCCTCTGTCTTTACAACTTCGCGTCCGTTGTAGTAGCCGCAAGCAGGACAAAGTCTATGAGGTCTCTTGTATTCGCCGCAACGGTCGCACTTTACAAGAGCAGGTGCGGTGATCTTCCAGAGATTGTTTCTTCTCTTGTCTCTTCTTGCTTTAGAGGTTTTTCTCTTCGGTACTGCCATTATTGGCACCTCCTTAAATTTCTTTTAATCGTTTTCTTTCAGCAGTTCTGCCAATGCTGATAAACCGCCGACAGTTTCCTCTTCTGTCTTGCAGTCGCACTTGCCAAGGTTTAAGTTTTTTCCGCAAACGGGACATAGTCCCAAACAATCTTCTTTACAAAGATACTTTTGCGGTAGCGACATAATTACATCGGCATAGCAAAACTCATATAGGTCGAGTTTCATATCGGGAACGACGGTCATTTCTTCATCGTCGTCATTGCAAACCTCCGTAACAATGGTGCGTTTAATAGGAAGCAGATAGGTGGTTACCGTTTCCTCACCGCATCTGTCACAAGGGGCAGTGTACTCAACCTTGCAGGTAAGTTCTGCTTCGACAATTCCCACCCTGCTCGAAATTTTACCCTTTACCTCAACCGGCTTATTTAAAGGGGTTTCCCCGTAAAAGTCGATATTGGTAAGGTCGAGAGCGTAGTCCACAAGGATAGGCTCTCCTTTTCCGGCAAAGAGCGATTTTAAATCGAGAAGCATATAATCTCACCTCATTTGTCACAAAGTCAATTATATCTATTTATACTTATTTTGTCAAGCATAATTTTGAGGGTCGGTAAATTTTAATCCGAGCCAAAAATTTGAACCCTGAGCGTCTTTTAAGAAAGGTATTTTAAAAAAACAGGGTGGCTTTATGCCACCCTGCAATTTTTTTAGATTTCCTCTGCAAAGTTGAATACTTTTGCGGGGAGTTCTGCCTTATCGCAAGAAACCGTAAAGACAAATTCTATATCGGTGTCCTTTGCAAGAACAGACAGTCTCTCAAAGAAGTTTTCAATGCCGTCAAGGCCTCCGCCTATCTTCTTGGTAGCATCGCCGAAGATGTGTGTTACGTCGTGGTTGCTGGCTGCCATTCCGCAGAGCATTGCATAATACTCACCGTAACCGGAAATTTCGTAATTATCTGTGCTTACAAGGCGAACCGCTGTCGAAACATTATAGCGGAGGGCTTCTCCCTGTTCAACGCAGACAACATTGCCTTTACTGGTCTTTGCAGCGTCATTGACAAGGTCAATAAGCTTCTTTGTTTTTCCCGAACCTTTTTTTCCGATAATAAGTTTAATCATATTATACGCTCCTTTATATCAACCCGCCGTAGCGGTTATTTTATTATTTTTCAAGTCTTGCTTCAAGTTCTGCCTTTGCCGACTCGTATCCGGGTTTCCCGAGCAAAGCAAACATATTCTTCTTATAACTCTCAACACCGGGTTGGTCGAAGGGGTTAACGCCGAGCAGATAGCCCGATATTCCGCAAGCCTTTTCGAAGAAGTAGATAAGC
>JAZNJE010000147.1:0-8808 GCA_045577905.1 Acutalibacteraceae bacterium
CAACAACGTCAGGCATTGTAGTCTTTATCATGGGAATGCCGGTGCTGATATAAACCTCAACCGTTGAACCTTCTTTAAGTCTTGAACCGATATTAGGATTTGTCTTGACAACATTTCCTTCGGGAATCATCTCGCTTTCAATTTCTTTTTCAATAACAATGAATCCCTTATTTTCAAGCTCGTTTATAGCACGAGAAACAGCCATATTGGTTATATCCGGAATTAAAACTAATTTCTCACCCGTACTTACGTACAAAGTAACCTTACCACCCTTAATTATTTGCTGACCGGGTTCAGGGTCCTGTTTAAATACCGCACCTGGCTCATAGTCATTGTTATTTTCGTACACAAAATCAAATCTGTAAAGATCATTAAGTGCATCATCCGCTTTGATTGCAGTTTCATTCATATTGATGAAATTGCCGCATTCCATTTGGTTTTTTGTTATATTTAAAAGATTGCGAATCAAGAAAAAACCAACAATGATTATTGCGATAATAAATGTAATGAGTATTCCCGTAAGAACAGGAATCATTGGCGACTTCTCATCGTCGTTTGAAGATTGTTTTTGCGTTTTCTTATTGTTTGCAATAGGAATAAATTTTGTGGGTGAATCATCAACGAAGTAATCGTAATCAAATGTTGCCGCCGGATTCTTTTTAAATTCTTCAAGATCACAAAGCATTTCGGCAGCACTCTTATATCTCTTATCGCTTTCTTTTTGCATCGCATGCATTGTAATCTGCTCTAAACCAAGAGGAATTGACCCGTTAATATCGCGAGGCAGTTTGGGTTCCTTTTGAAGTTGCATAATAGCGACCGAAACGGCACTTTCAGCCTCAAATGGTAGTTTACTCGTAATCATTTCATAAAGCATAACTCCAACCGAGTAAATGTCCGCTTTATCATCAGTATTGTCTCCCCTTGCCTGCTCAGGACTGATATAATGAACCGAACCGATAGCCTTATCGGTTATTGTTCTTTGTTCGCTTCTGGCGAAGCGCGCAATACCAAAATCAGTTACCTTGATAGTACCATCGGAAAGAATCATAATGTTATGTGGTTTAATATCACGATGCACAACACCTTTATCGTGTGCGTGCTGTAAACCTCTTAAAATTTGAAGGGTAATTTTAACCGCATCGTTCCAGGATAACTGACCCTGCTGTTCAATATATTCCTTTAAGGTTATTCCGTCAATGTACTCCATAACAATATACTGAATAAGGTCCCCAAAACTAACATCGAACACCTTAACCACATTGGGATGCGACAAAACTGCAATAGCCTTTGATTCGTTTTTAAATCTGCGTAAAAATTCATCATTGCCTGTAAATTCTTCTTTAAGAATCTTGATGGCAACAATTTTGTCGTCAACATTATCGTAAGCCTTATAGACAACTGCCATTCCGCCGACACCAATAATCTCTCTGATTTCGTATCTGCCGTCAAGACGCTTTCCTAAATACTTATCCATAATATACCTTCCATTCTTAATATAAAAATCTTGGTAGATCAATATACCAAAACAACGGTTATGTTGTCGCCGCCGCCGCCTTCATTTGCGAGTTCTATAAGTTTATCGGCAGCAAGCGAGGGCTCAGTAGTTTTCAGCACATTCATAATATCAGCATCAGAAACATAATTTGTCAGCCCATCTGTACATATAAGCAGGATGTTATTATCGGGTTTAATGACAATATCATAATCACAGAAAACAACGTCTTCTGCACCTACCGCCCTTGTAATAATATTTTTCTTGGGATGAGATTTTGCTTCGTCCTCGCTAATTTCTCCGCTATCAATCATATTTTGAACGATTGAGTGGTCGTTTGTAAGTTTAACCATATCATCGGCGGTTACAAGATATGCTCTGCTATCGCCGACATGAACGATATGTGCAAGATTGTCGGAAAGTATGGCCGCAACGACAGTAGTTCCCATTCCCGCGTAACTGTCCTCTTCCTTTGATTTTTCAAAAATCTCAATATTAGCAGAATCAACGGCGGCTCTAAGCATATTCTCAATAGAGTTGCTGTTCATTTTAGGGGAATATGAATTAACAATATATTCGGAAATAACCTTTACAGCACATTCGCTTGCAATATTACCACCATTAGCACCGCCCATACCATCGCAAACAACCGCAAAAACGTCACCGTTATCGAACTGACCCGCCGCAAAAGCATCTTGATTGTTATTTCTTTTGAGCCCTTTGTCCGACTTACTGTAAATTGTCACTAGTTACCCCTCCTTTTTCTTTGTATTTGAGCCGAAGTTGACCACATGAAGCATCAATATCTGCCCCCAGTGTTCTTCTGACCGTTGTATTTATACCGAGCGAGTTTAACTTATTACAAAATTTTATAAGATTTGCTCTTTCGGTTCGTTTATAAGAATTTTCCTTTATTGGATTAACAGGTATAATGTTGACGTGACACAAAATTCCTTTTAGTAGCCTTGCAAGTTCGCTTGCACATTGATCGGAATCGTTTTTTTCGTTGATCATTGCGTATTCAAATGAAATTCTTCTGCCGGTAACCTTCTGGTAGTCTCTGCAAGCCTTTAAAAGTTCGTCTATTTTCCATTTTTTGTTTACCTTCATCATTTCGCTTCTCATTTCGTCAAAGGGAGCGTGGAGCGAAATTGACAGCGTTATAGGTAAATTAAGTTCTGCAAGTTTATATATTCCGGGCACTACACCCGAAGTAGAAAGTGAAATGTGTCTATATCCAATTCCCGGCCCGTTTTTATCGGAAACAAGTTCTAAGAATTTTGAAACGTTATCAAAATTATCAAGCGGTTCTCCCATACCCATTAGTACGATATTAGATACACGAATATTATTATCGGCGGCGGCCTTTACAACCTGTGCTAAAATTTCAGAAGGTGCAAGGTTTCTGATAAGACCGTTTATTCCGGAAGCACAAAAACTGCAACCCATTCTGCAACCGACTTGGGTTGAAACACAAACGGTATATCCGTGCTCGTATTTCATTAAAACCGATTCTATATATTCGTTATCGTGTAGCCTATATAGATATTTGACTGTACCGTCTATTTGTGATACAAATTTTTGTTCAATTTCTACATCGAAAATCTCGTACAGTTCAGAGAGTTTGTTTCTTAATTCTTTTGAAAGGTTTGTCATTGCATCAAAAGACAGGGTTCCACCTGCAATCCAATTGTAAACTTGGGTTGCTCGAAACGATTTTTCACCTATCAGAGCGAACTCCTCTTTAAGTTCTGCTAAATTTAAAGAACGAATATCTCTCTTAGGCACAAATTCATCTCCTTAACCTTTCTTTAAAACTGCTGCAAAAAAACCATCCGAACAGTCGGTACTTGGTAAAAACGTTCGCATTTCAAGTAAGCGGTAATCTTTATGCGAAGCCAAAAAAGCATTTACGATATCTTCGTTTTCCAATTTTCTTAAAGTACAGGTTGAATAAAGTATTGTTCCACCTGATTTTAAGTAATTATCTGCATTGGAAAGTATCGCATACTGAATTTTACAAAGTTGTATATAATCGTCATTATTTTTATATTTAATCTCGGGTTTTCTGCCGATTACTCCAAATCCGGAACACGGAACATCACAAATAATCTTATCAAATCGGCCGAGATTGTCGTCAAATATAGTAGCATCAAGACAGAGAGCATCAAAATTTTTAAGTTTTAACCTTTCGGCTCCTTTTTTAATAAGTGAAACTCTGTTTTCGTATAAATCTGTCGCAGTAACCTTTACATTATCTGCCGAAAGCGATGCGGTAAAGGCCTTACCACCTGGCGCCGAACACAAATCCAAGACAGTATCGTTATCCGAGACAGAAAGCATTTTTACGGCCATAGTGCAGGCAATGTCCTGAACATAAAACAGACCGTTTTTATAAGCAGAAAGTCCCTCGACCGAAGAATAACCCGAAACCTTTAAAGAATTTGGAAGAACAGTCTCATTTACGGTCACACCGTCTTTTTGAAGAATAAGCGAAAGTTCTGATGCAGTGCAAAGACTGTTGTTAACGCAAAAATAGGTGTTCTGCACATTTAACGATGAAGCCAAGTAATCTTCTGTAAAGGCTAACCCATAATCGTTTATAAGTTCCTTCACAATCCTTTCTGAACAGGAATATTTTATCGATAAATCTTCATAACTGCTACCACTCGGTAAAACAACACCCTCGCGCAAAATATTTCTTAAAACAGCATTTACAAAACCGCTATTAAAAGATTCCTTTGACTTCTTAATAAGACGTACCGCCTCGTTTACTGCCGCAGAATCAGGTATTTTATCCATAAATTTAATCTGATAGACAGCAGAACGAAGAACATTCATTGTGTATGGTTTAATACGGTTAAATCCCGAATTAATAAACTGCTTTAAAATATAATCAATCGTGATTTTTCTATCGAGTGTTCCGTAAAATAAAGAGGCACAAAATGATTTGTCTTCGTTTGAAAGCCTGAATTCTTTAAAAAGAGAATTGAGGGTTATATTCGAGTAAGAACCGTCAGTCAGAACTCGGCTAAGTGCAATTACCGCCAGTTCCCTTGCGGAAATATTATTGTTCACGAATAATCACTGTGCCTTTCGGTATTTTATGACCGGTCAAATAGTCGGCCGCAGACATTCTTTTTGAGCCTTCGGGCTGAATTTCAAGCAAGGAGATTGAAGTGTTCTCTCCACAGGCAATTATAAGTTCGCGATCAGAATCAATAACCGTACCCGGGGAAGCATCTGTTCTGCCTGAAATCTTTGAAGATAAAACTTTAATTCTTTTATTGTCAAGAATAAAATATGCGGCAGGCCAAGAATAAAAACCGCGAATAAGATTGTGCAGTTCGTCGGCCGATTTTGAAAAATCTATATACCCCATTTGCCTTGTAATTATGGGCGCATAGGTAGCGAGTGACTCATCCTGCTTTTTAGGGGTAATTGTACCTAATTCCAGTTCTTTTAAAGTTTGAAGCATAAGTTCGGCACAGATAAGGGATAATCTATCGTGGAGTTGCTCTCCCGTTTCATTCTCGCCGATATTTAGAGAACGGCTTAAAAGCATATCCCCCGTGTCAAGGCCCTTTTCCATATACATTGTTGTAATTCCGGTAATCTTATCTCCGCATACAATAGACCACTGTATAGGAGACGCACCGCGATTTCTAGGAAGCAAGGACGCATGTCCGTTAATACAGCCGTATTTAGGAATAGACAAAATATCCTCGGGCAAGATTTTTCCGTATGCCACAACTACAATAACATCCGGATTTATGTCTTTTAACTGGGTAAATACCGACCCGTCTCTAAGGGTCGCAGGTTGAAATACCGGAATATTGCTTTGAAGTGCCTTAACCTTAACAGGCGGAGGAGCTAAAACCTGTTTTCTTCCTACCGCTTTATCGGGTTGGGTATAAACTGCCGCTACCGAATGTTCGGAATCTATCAAGGAACTTAATGTAGGAACAGCAAAGTCCGGAGTTCCCATAAAAACTATCTTCATAAATACTCCTTATTAAGCAAGTCGTTCCTTAAAAACAATTCCGTCAAGATGGTCAATTTCATGGCAAAAAGCACGTGCTTTGAGTCCCGACCCTTGCACAGTAAAGGTGTCTCCGTTTCTGTCTTGTGCTCTAACGGTAACGTTCATAGGGCGCTTGGTTTTGCCAAACTGACCGGGAAAAGAAAGGCAACCTTCCTCCTCTTCTTGTGTTCCGCTTTTATCAATTATTACGGGGTTGATAAGTTCAATTATTCCCTCTCCGACATCAACGATACATATTCTTCTCAGAATACCAATCTGTGGTGCTGCAAGACCGCAACCGTCGGCCTCATACATTGTTTCCGCCATATCATCAAGCAACTGAAATAGTTTTTCGTCAAAGGTGAGTTGACTGCGGCAAACCTTCCGAAGAACATCGTCTCCATCTTTTACAATATTTCTTATTGCCATTATTTTTCTCCTTCTTTAAATAATTGTTTCAGGATTTATATCGATAAATACAGAGGAATCTTTATCGCATCTAACCGTTGTAGCCTTACGAAGCATTAGGCGAAAACGTTTGGAGTTTTTTGCCTTAATAATCATTCTGTAACGGTAGCGATTATTTACCTTAGGCATTGATGCAACAGTAGGACCTAAAATAATCATTTTAACATCGGAAAATGAATCGCCGGCAAGGTCCTTTATATTATTAAAAATCTCATTTATGAGTTTATTAGCAGAATCTCTTGAAGATGATGTTGCGGCAACAACCGTTATGTCGCAGTAAGGAGGATAGATCATCATTTTACGAGTTAATATTTCGGTCTGATAAAATGACTCGTAATCCTGACTTGAAGAAAGCCGTATTAAATTGCTGTTCGGGTCTGTGGTTTGAATTATTGCAGTACCTTTATCCTCTCCCCTGCCCGCTCTGCCGAGAACCTGTGTGAGCAAAGAAAAACTGCGTTCGAAACTTCTGTAATCTTCTCCGTTTGCGGCACTGTCGGCGCCTAATACACCTACAACGGTAACGTTTGGAAAATCAAGTCCTTTTGCTACCATTTGTGTACCGAGCATTATGTCATAATCGCCACGGGAAAAGGCGTTAAGGTTTTCGGAGAAGGAACCTCTCGTTGATGTGCTGTCGGCATCAAGTCTTAAGATTTTTGCATTGGGGAATGCTATTTTTAGTTCTTCCTCTACCCTTTGCGTACCGACACCCATATACCTAAGTTTTGTCGAATTGCAGGATGGACAATCCTTATTTGCAGTTTCACTGTGACCGCAATAATGACATATAATTCTGCCGTTTGCAGAGTGATAAGTCATTGATACGCTGCAATTGGGGCAGGTTGCCACATACCCGCAAGAAGGACAAGAGATATATGTGTTATGTCCTCGGCGGTTTAACAAAACAATTGCCTGCTTTTTATCTTGTAGGGCATGGTAAATCGCTTCGTTTAATACTCTGCTTAATGAACCTGAATTGCCGACTGTAAGTTCTCTTCTCATATCAACTGTAACTACTTCGGGAAGAGTTGCATTACCGTATCTTTTTTTTAGGCTCAAAAGTTCATACTTACCGTTTAATGCAGCCGAATAACTTTCAATTGAGGGGGTTGCGGAAGCCAAAACAAGAAGTGCGTTATTATAATTAGCACGAAACTTTGCAAGGTCTCTTGCGTGGAAACGAGGTGATTTTTCAGACTTGTAGGTATGCTCTTGCTCTTCATCTATTATAATTACCGAAAGATTTTTAACAGGAGCAAAAACGGCAGAACGTGTACCGATTGCAACAAGTGCTTCTCCGTTTTGAACCCTTTTAAACTCATCCATTCTCTGACCGACCGACATTGCAGAATGAAAAACTGCAATCTTGTTGCCAAAATATTTGCCGAATCGAGCAATGGTTTGAGGTGTTAGAGAAATTTCCGGCACCATTACAATGGCACCTTTTCCTTCGTCCACTGCTTTTTTTACAAGTTTTAAGAAAACACTCGTCTTACCCGAGCCTGTAACACCGTAAAGAAGCGATACTGCGGCTTTTTCAGCTTGATACAGGTCTATAAGTCTGTTGTAGGCTACATTTTGTTCATCGGTTAATTTAATAGAGAGATTCTCGTCGTAAAGTAAATTATAGTCGGGCGTTCTGTAAATTTCCTTATCGAAAATTTCGATTAGCCCCTTCTTTTTGAGGGTATTTATAACCGAAAGCGAAACGCCGGTAAAATACATAACCTCTTTTACGCTAACCGAATTTAAATCAAAAATAAGTTCCGCAACACTTCTTTGTTTGTCGGAAAGAACCGACTCATCAAGAATATCCCGTGTAACTATCGGCCTGACTGACTTTAAAGAAGAGTCCTGCATATTTCTTACTGCATTTGCGCTCTTTTTAAGTTCACCCGTAAGGAGCATATCAGAAATAATTTTATCGGATAAAAAATCAAAACTATCAATAAGTTTTTCCTTCGTTACGGCAGGAGAAATTTTGAAAAAATCGTCAAGAACAGAACAACTACTTCTAAATGGAACACTTCCATTTGAATAAAGTTCGTTAACCTTAAAGGAAATGCCGATAGGAAGCACAGACTTAACCGCATCAAAATAGGTGCAGAACAGATTTTCGTGCATCCACTCGCAAATTGATAGCATCTCATCGCTTAAAATCGGTGTTGAATCAATAACACTGATTATACTTTTATAGTTTGTTTTACTGTCATCATCAGAAACCGATAAAATTAAGCCTTGACGATTTTGATTGCCTTTTCCGAAAGGAACAATAACCCTGCATCCGGGTAAAGCAAAGTTTATAATTTCGTTCGGAACTATATAAGTGTAAGGCATATCGAAAGAATATGCGGTTTGTTCAATAACGACATTCGCAATCCTCATATCTTTACAGCCCCTCACTTAAAAATTTAATTAGTCATGAAATTCCTCAGCCATTTTGTTAATCGCCAGAGTAACGGGCTTCTCTACCAACACCTCGCCCTTATCTTCATACTCTTCTGAAATTGCTCTTGCATTCTTAGCGATTTTGTTTACAAGAACATAGCGGTTATTACAGTTGTTAATCAACTTTCCAATTGCAGGATTTAACATTTTGAAAGCACCTCATTAACTAATTTTATATTTTTATCTGATTTATTTCTTTCAGATTTAATTATCGAAACAAGATCGTCCACAGCTTCATCCAAAACATCATTTACAACAATATAATCAAATTCAGATGCTCGCTTAATCTCATTTAAAGCCTCTAACAGACGCTTGTTAACAAGTTCGGACGATTCGGTACCACGGTTTGACAGTCTTTCTTTTAATACAT
>JAZNJE010000148.1:0-12263 GCA_045577905.1 Acutalibacteraceae bacterium
CAACAACATTCATATTCCGGATGCTTACTATTTGCCAGACATTTGCGACCTTGCCTTGATGGTGTTAATGGTGTGCCGGTTACGTCAATTATTTGCTTTTTCCCCATATTTTTTTACCTCACAATTAAAAAAGCACACCCCGAAGGGTGTGCCGAAAAAGTGTTTCCCTCGGTTTCGCTACCACACTACACCGATAAATATCCGCAAGGGAATAAAGAGAGAACACCTTTTACCAAGGTAGTATTCCTCTTACGGATATAAACATTTATCGAATATAAAAATGTAGTGTGGTATGTTTATATAATACCACATTGCAACCAGAATGTAAAGTCATCAATAAAAAATGCTATGAGCGAATTTGCTCATAGCATTTTAGTTTTTTTTGAAAAGGCCGTTTCAGGTATTTAATGTGTTCTATTTAACCTTTACTTCAAAGTTATTTTTACAACGGGGACAGATAACATTGTGTTTGCCCGCACGCCTTGGGAGCCGCAGAGTTACTCTGCAATGGGGACAGGTTTTATATATATGGGTTTCTCTTTCTTTGTGACGGCGGCGTGCCATCTTAAAAGGCTTTAAAAGTCGATTGGTAAACCCTATAACTGTTTGATTTTCCCGTTGTCGTGCAGAAATATTTTTGGACAAAAGACGAAAGAAGTAATAAACGATAATTGCTGTTTGTATAATGTCGATTATTATACTCCAAAGGAAAATATTTATAACTAACAAAACAAGGTAAGACCAAAAGAGAATCTTGGATAACCTATCCATTCCGTAAGCGCCGTAGCGTCCGTACATAAAGCCTGCGACGGTGTTTATAAATCTTCTTATCATTCGCTTCTAAGTGCCTCCACAGGGTCTTTTTTAGCAGCAATACGTGAGGGGAAAAGACCTGCAATAAAGGTAAGGAAAACACTGATTAAAACGAGAATAACGGCGGCAACAGGGGGCAGCACGGCTGCTATTGTCGATATGCCTGAGAGACCCTGAATAATTGCGTTTACGGGTATGCAGAACAGAATTGTGAATAAGATTCCGATAAGACCGGATGTGAAGCCGATGGTAATCGCTTCGGCATTGAAAACTCTCGAAATATCCTTCTTGGAAGCACCGATTGCGCGCAGTATGCCGATTTCCTTAGTGCGTTCAAGAACCGAGATATAGGTTATAATACCAATCATAATCGAAGAAACTATGAGGGATATTGCAACAAAGGCAATAAGCACATAGGAGATTACATCTATGATAGTAGCAACCGAGGACATAATCAGTGCAACGTAATCGGTATAGGTTATTTGGTCGGCTTCCGATTTTCCGCTGTTGTATTTTTCAATTTCTGCCGCTATCATATCCTTCGACTCAAAGGTTGATGCATAAATATTTATTGCCGAGGGGGAATCGAACGAAACCTTGCCGAGAAGTTTAATATTATCCTTATAGGTTGAGTTCGATACTGTGGGTGGCATATGAAGGTCATAATATTCGGCTATCCTGTCATCGGTGGGCTTTTCTATCGGGGGCATCATGGGATTTGCAGGCATATCGGTAAACATAGCCATTAAAAGCATTGCCCTCATATCATCGGGAACAGATGCAAGTTGCTGTTCCACCATAGCAGACTGTATTTTCTTCATAGTGTCGGGGAGCATTGCGCGGATAAGGTCCTTTAACTCATCGTCACTTAAATTATCAATTTCTGCTTTTAACTGTTCGGGAGTCATATCACTGTCTGTGCCGGTTGCGGCAGAACTCTGCATTACATAGTTAATAAGTTCCTCACGGGTGAGTGAAAGAGCATTTTGGATCTCCCTATCTATATCACTTTGGGTAGGAGTAGAGATTATAGCCGTATAAAGGTCGGCAAGTTTTTTTACGTTTTTACCATTGGCGTTACCTTCAATTAGTTCGGTTACATAAGCCTTAAAATCGGCAACCTTTTGCTCTTTGGTAGGCTCAATATAATTTTCATCCTTAAAGGGAAGACCGGTTATAACATCAACCTTCGGGTTTGCAATTTGTTCCTTTACAATTTCGCTTTGGTTGGTGTAGTTAATAATATAATCGGTTAAAGCCTTAGTATAACCGATGGTGCCGTTAAGCATAGTTGTAGAGGCGTCGGGGTTGGGGCGGATAATTCCGCATACCCGCATATCAATGCCTCCGTTATACATTATTTCGAGTTCCGATACAGAATCTCTGCGGTCAACCCAGCCTCCGTTATTAAGGTCCTTGCGGTAAAAATCGCAAGAAGGTATAAGTTTGAATGTACGGCTGCAAATGTCCTCATAGGACCAACTTTTAATCGCGGTGTCAAGTTCAACACCGTTCATCATATTCTGCCAGGACTTTTTCGATTCTTCAAGGGTTGTCATACCGAGAGCCAAAAGCGCTATATCGCTTATCTCGTTATTTTTGTTAACGACAAGAACAACCTCATTTGCTCCTGTTGGCCAATGGCCGTAAATAACATCGTATTGTGATTTTACAAGGTCGTTAATTCCTGTTCCGTCCTTCTTGGAGAGGAGTTGTTGATAAATGGGAATTGTATTCATTGACATACCGCCGAAAGGAGACATGCTGCCCATCGGATTCATAGAATTAACGTCAAGTTCCATATTTGTGTCACCGAGCATTGTTTCGGTCATAAGTTCTATAGCATCGGATTTAACAATGTTTCCGTCCTTGTCTTTAACATAAACATTGAAATCGAAATCATAGGTATAGTCAATGGCGGTAATATGCTTATCGAGACCGTTGGGATATTTATCTATATAGTTTTTAAATGCAGTAAGATTGTTGGTTTGAACCTCAGCATTTAAAAGGGTATTGATAAGTTCGTTTAAAATGGGGCTTGAATAAACCTTGTCAAGAGGATGTTCGTTTTCCTTGTTTGCGGTACCCATAAGTTTTTGCATAAGTTCGGTCATATTAACTGTTTCTGCCTCAATGGTTATTGGGGCAGAGGCGAGAGTGTCCTCCTGAACGCTGTCGATATATGCTTGAATTCCGTTTGAAAGGGCAAGAATAAGTGCAATACCAATAATTCCGATGCTTCCTGCAAAGGAGGTAAGAAATGTTCTTGCCTTTTTGGTCATAAGATTGTTAAAGGAGAGGGAAAGTGCCGTAAAGAATGACATCGACGTTTTTTTGACTGCCTTTTTCGTCTTTTTAGCCGTTTCTTCGGTTAAATCTTGCGGCTCTTCGGTGTAGGGATTTGAGTCTCCCGTTACAACACCGTCAAGCAAACGTATAATTCGGGTCGAGTATTTCTCGGCAAGTTCAGGATTATGGGTAACCATAACCACAAGACGGTCCTTGGAAATCTCCTCTAAAAGTTCCATTATCTGAACGCTGGTCTCACTGTCAAGTGCGCCTGTCGGCTCATCGGCAAGAAGAATAGAGGGATTGTTAACAAGAGCACGGGCAATGGCAACACGTTGCATCTGACCGCCCGACATTTGATTGGGTTTTTTGTTTATCTGGTCCGAAAGGCCTACCTTTTCAAGTGCCTCAATAGCCTTTTTTTTGCGTTCGCTTTTTGAAACACCTGAAAGGGTAAGAGCAAGTTCAACGTTAGAAAGTACACTTTGGTGTGGAATAAGGTTATAAGATTGGAAAACAAAGCCTATTGAATGATTGCGATAGGTGTCCCAATCGGAGTCACGGAATTCCTTAGTAGAGCGACCACCTATAAAAAGGTCACCCTCGGTGTAGTGGTCAAGACCACCGATAATGTTTAAAAGTGTAGTTTTACCGCATCCCGAAGGTCCGAGAATGGAAACAAATTCACTTTTTCTAAACTCCAAATTTACCCCACGCAGGGCGGTAACAACAGAATCGCCGGCAGAGTACTGTTTTGTAATGTTTTCGAGTTTTAACATATCTAAACCCCTTGTTCGTATTTTGCAATTCATTTTAACATATTCTTACAATTATATTGTAAACATACAATGAACATTTAATCTTGAATTTAATAAGTTTTTATGATAAAATATTATGAACTATTGTGCAATGAAGGGAGATTTCATTATGGCAGATGCAAGACCCATAGGAGTTTTTGATTCAGGTCTCGGCGGTTTAACCGTACTTCGTGAACTTGAAAAGGAACTGCCTAGTGAAAACCTTATATATTTCGGTGATACGGGAAGGGTACCGTACGGAACAAAGAGCGACGAGACAATCAAGTCCTATGCTCTTCAAGATGAACGGTTTTTACTGTCGTTCGATGTAAAATATATAGTTGCGGCATGCGGAACTGTCAGTGCGGTAGCGGCCGATACAGCAAACAGTTTGCCTGTACCCTTTATGGGGGTTGTGGAGAATGCCGTTATTGATGCGGTAAATACCACAAAAAACAAAATTATCGGTGTAATAGGAACACCGGCAACAATAAACAATGGCGCTCACGAAAGAACAATCAAAAAATTTATCCCTGATGCTAAGGTTGTGTCGGTGGGCTGCCCCTTGTTTGTTCCCCTTGTTGAGGACGGCTGGTTTTCGCCCGATGATGAGGTTGTGCTCGGCGTCGCAAAGAAATATTTAGAGGAAATTATAAATGCGGGTGCCGATACAATAATACTCGGTTGTACCCACTATCCCATTTTGTCGGAGGCAATCGCAAGGGTTGTCGGAGAGGGTGTTACCCTTATCAATATGGGGGTTTCTACCGCAAAGGCAGTAAAGGAGGAACTTAAAGCCAAAAATCTTTTAAACAAGTGTGAAGACCGAGCATTAAGAAGGCTTTTTGTAAGTGATAAGACAACGGCTTTCAGCCGAGTGGCAGGAATTCTTTTGGGAGAAGAAATTGACGATAGTTCGGTCAGCTTGGTGGATATAAGTCAGATATGAATAACATAGTTATTGAGATTAAAGGAAAGCAAAAATATCCCGACCGCAAGGATTGGGAGGTTACCGAATTTACAACCGAGGGTGTTTTTGAAAAAACCGAAGAGGGCTGTCATATCGTTTATGACGAAAGTGAAATGATAGGTGCCGCAGATGTAAAAAGCGAACTTTGGATAAGCGGAGAAGACAAGGCGGAACTTATGCGGACAGGCCCTGTAAACAATCGAATCACAATAGAAAAAAGCAGGAGACACAGTTGCTTTTATTCTACGCCCGAGGGAGATTTTACGATAGGAATTTTCGCCAAATCGGTAAATGCAAAGATAAAAGAGTTAAATGGCGAAATATATATGCATTATACCATAGATATTAACGGAAATTTGCTCAGCGAAAACAAGATGGAGATAAAAATAAAGGAGATTCGTCAGTAATGTCAGCAATCGTATCTATTGCAAAAAAACAAATTGAAGAGATTGTTTTATCGGCAGTAAACAAAGCAATGGCCGAGGGTGTTTTGCCCCAAACCGAAATTACCCCCTTTAAAACAGATGCAACAAAGAGCCGTGAACACGGCGATTATGCGGTGAACGCCGCTATGGTTTGGTCAAAGGCTTTTCATAATGCACCGCGAAAAATTGCCGAGATACTAACCGAAAGATTTGAATTTGAGGGCAGTTATATAGACCATGCCGAGATTGCGGGTCCGGGATTTATAAACTTTTTCTTGTCGGATAGGTATTATGCCGACATTGTTGCCGATGTAATGGAAAAGGCAGAGAATTACGGCAAAAGCGATTTCGGCAAGGGCAAAAGGGTTCTTGTTGAATTTGTTTCGGCAAATCCCACAGGACCTATGCATATAGGAAATGCAAGAGGAGGAGCGCTCGGAGATTGTCTTGCGGCGGTTCTTTCGGCTACGGGTCATTATGTTGAGCGTGAATTTTATATAAATGATGCGGGAAATCAGATAAACAAGTTCGGACTTTCTCTTGATATGAGATATTTGGAACTTTATATTGACGGCGTTGAAATGCCTGAAGACTCCTATCATGGGGCAGATATTGTTGCCCACGCAAAAGCCTTTGCCGAAATTTACGGCGATTCGTTTGTAAATAAGAGTGAAGAGGAAAGAAGACGTGCGTTGGTTGAGTTTGCGCTTCCAAAAAATATAGATGGGCTTCGTGACGATCTGCTTAAATACAGAATTGAATACAACACTTGGTTTCGTGAAAGCAGTCTCCACAACAGCGGAGAAACAACCCGCATAATTGAACTTTTAAAGCAAAGCGGCCATACCTATATGAGTGAAGATGCCTTGTGGTTTAAGGGCTCTGATTTCGGTTCGGAAGATTTCGTTCTTGTTCGTTCAAACGGTGTTCCGACCTATGTAGTGCCCGACATAGCATATCATTACAACAAACTTGTCACAAGAGAATTTGACAAGGCAATTGATATTTTAGGTGCCGACCATCACGGTTATGTGCCTCGCCTTAAAGCGGCGCTTACCGCACTCGGAGTAGATGCCGATCGACTTGATGTAGTACTTATGCAGATGGTAAGACTCGTTCGTGACGGAGAGGTTATTAAGGCGTCAAAGCGTTCGGGCAAGGCAATTACCCTTGTAACCCTTCTTGATGAGGTTCCTATTGATGCTGCAAGATTCTTCTTTAATCTTAGGGAGCCTAACACCCACTTTGATTTTGATTTGGACCTTGCGGTTGAGCAGTCTAATCAAAACCCCGTTTACTACGTTCAATATGCCCATGCGAGAATATGTTCTATTATGAGAAATCTTGCGGCAGAGGGAATAACACTTCGCGACTGTACGACTGAGGAACTGAGCCTTCTTACTGCTCCCGAGGAGCGCGAGCTTATTCTTCACATTTCCTCTCTCACCGATGAGCTTATCGCCGCAGCTAAAGGTTATGACCCTGCAAAGATGACCCATTACGTTGTCGAGCTTGCAACAAAGTTCCACAAGTTCTACAATGCCTGCCGTGTTAAGGGCGATGAGGAAAGCCTGCTGATGGCTCGATTAACCCTTTGTAAAGCCACTGCAGTTGTAATAGAAAACATTCTTTCAATGCTGAAAATCTCAGCTCCTGAATCAATGTAAAATAAAAAAGAAGAGTTCTTTGCGAGACTTCCCTATGGGAAGTCTCGCAGTTTTATTATGCTTCGCAGCGAATACAACTTGAATAGTATCGACTGACTTGTTATAATAAAAAGGGTTAGGCTTGCAAGTGCGATGTCGATTCTTTTAATCAGTTTGGTAAATAAGAATTGGACAAGGAGGTTGTTTGTATGAAAAAGTTAATAGCATTAGTTTTGACATTTGTCTTCCTCATTTTGTTAGTGGGATGTCAAGATGCCAAATCTCATGAGAAAAACACGGTGTTGAATGCGTGGTCAGGCGAATACTCAGAAAGCAAGCTGAAATCAGCAATACGCAAATATAAAAACAATTATACGAGTATTGTGTTAGCAAAAGATGGTGAATCGACTGTTTCCTTTGAAACGGATTTTGAAGTATTATCCTGCTCTGTCGTTAGGTTGTCCCCAGTTGATGATAGAGACATCAATGTTGAATTGCACGGCTATATTGACCTATTTCTTGATACAACTCACAACTCCAATACGGTAACTATACCAATCGATTGGTGGTATAGAGATGATGACAGTTGGGTTAATGATTATACGGTTTGGTCGTATCTCGTTCGTGTAAAGGATGAAAACGGTGATAGTCACTACTATTATTTTAGAGTAGATTATTCAGCCTATGCAGAATAAGAGTTAATTATATTATAGTTTATCGAATAGAAAACACCGACAGATTTTGAGAATCTGTCGGTGTTTTTAAATATTCTTATTAGAAGAAGCCTTTTAAAACTCTTCTTTTTTATTTTACTGATCGGAATAAACCTTGTAGTAGATTTTGCAACCGCCAAAGCTACAAACAAACTCATCGCTATCCTCTAAATAGTTGAAATAAAGGTTGCGGCCGTTATCGTCGGTAACTAAATAATATCCGCTGCTAATCTGACTCCAGGTTCCGCCGAGCTGACTGCTTTCGGCACCGCCGTTAGAATAGAAGAGAATATGAGCTTCGCCGTTCTTATCGAAAAAGAATGCCGCGCAGTATTCATCGGGATAATCTGCATCCTCACCGCTTGTGTCAAGCACCTTGTAAGAATTCCAGGAGCGCATTGTAACTGCGGCACTTCCGTCAGGTGTGTTGTTGGGGGCATTGGGATTAAGCTGAGTATTGTCGTTGCCGCCTACACCTGAATTATCCTCGGAAGAGATATCGTTGGATGAGGCATCTCCCGATGAGGTCTTAGAAGGCTCCTTATCGTCATCATCGTCATCATTCGAAGCAGAATAGCCGCTATCGGCAAAGAACTGGTCATAAACTATGTAACCTGCGCCGGCAAGTACTGCAAGGCTGAGAATAATTATAAGTACTATTGCCCATGCGGGCGTCTTTGCCTTGGAAGCGGCAGGAACAACTGATACAGGTGCAGGGGCGTGTGTCTCAGCGATTACCGTTTCAAGAGGAACAGTTGGGGCTGCTGCGGGTGCAGATGTGGGAGCGGGTGCAGGTGTCGGCTCTGCGACAGGTACTACGGGAGCGACGGGCGCCACGGGTACCACAGGAGCAACAGGCTCTGCTACGGGAGCAACCTCTACGACAGGCTCTACAACAGGTGCAGGTGCTTCTACAACCGGTGCAGGTGCGGGCTCAACAACGGGAGCAGGCTCAACAGGAGCCACGGGAGAAACGGGAGCAACCTCTACAACAGGCTCATCATAAATAACCTTAGTGCCGCAGGCAGTACAGAACTTAGTACCGTCTAAAAGCTTTTTTCCGCAATTTGAACAAAACATCTTAAATACCTCCAATTAGTTTACTCTTTGGTAATAATGGAACTCTGAGTCATCATTTTCAAGCAGATATTCCATTAATATTTCACCCTTTTCGGGTGTAAACATAAGCGAATAGGTGTTGCCCTTATTATCTGCAAGCTCGTAATAGTGCTTGCCCGAAGCATTCCCGAAATTATAGGTCCACTCGATAGAATAGGAGTCGCGTGAGAAGTCGGACTTTATATATGTGACGTCAGCAGTGCCGTCGGGGAAAAAATTAAATGAATAGAAGGTAAAGCATTGCGGAAGCTCTTTTCCGTCACCATCTGTAAGAGAGTAAAGCTGCCACTTACCGCAAATATCGGTGCTCTCAAAGCCGTTTGACACTATAGGCTCCGATGACGTGGGGTTGGAAGAAGACGGGTTGGAAGAAGAGGGCGCTCCATCGGAAGAAGAGGGGAGAGATGAGCCGTCACCGAGAGCAGGAGATGATGAATTATTTTTCTTTGAAGGTTTACCCTCATCATCGCTTTCAGAATAAGTGTCGGCGGCAAACACCTTATCATAAACTATAAATCCTGACTCAAAGGCAAGCAAAACTGAGAGAATGATTATAATTAAAACATAAGGCTTGAAGCCCGACTTCTTTGGCGCGGATGTGGGGAGGGGAGCAGAGGGTTTTTCAATTTGGAATGAATTGTTAAAAGCAACCGTTTCGTTCAGGACCGGCTCGACAGGCTCGGCTACGGGAACCGCAGGAGCAGGAATGACGGGAGCAGAAACCTCTGCCGCAACCTTTGTTCCGCAGTTAAGACAGAATTTAGCATCATCTGTAAGCTTTGCTCCGCAATTCTTACAAAACATATTGAGCCCTCCAATATATGTAAACTATAAGATAATTATATTATTATAATATATATAAGTCAAGCAAAACGGAAGGCAGAATTTTCTGTCTTCCGTTAAAAACATTAGTTAAACTTTTTGGTGTAGTTGTTTTGAACAAGCAAGTCTTCGTATTCTTCACTTGTCATAAAGTCTTTATTAGAACCAAACAAGGTGCTGAGATTTTCCGAATCGTCTAAATCAGTATAGGTGAAAATGATTTGCAGGGTATCTCCCGTATCAACATATTTCACATCGGAAAAACTCCAAGACTCAATTGACGCAAAGGTCTGTCGCCAATTTGAAAATATCTCATTTTTATCGTTTTGTGTAAGAGTACTTGTGCCCCTTAGTGCTTTGATGCAATCATATGTGTAGTAAACTGTGTTTGTCATACACACGAGTCTGTTATTCTTATATCCCGCATGAATAGTTTCGACAGCACCGGTATATGAATCGGAAATTTGATGTGCATAAGAATTATTTTCCATAGTATAGAAAATGGCAGGAAGGCGATTCTCTGTTATTCCGTTTGAGGTAAATATGTTAGTATAGGCAATATTGACGGTTTTGTTTGGTGATACGGGGATAGAATTGTTTCCTGACGAGGCATTATCAGACGAGGCATTATCAGACGAGTTATTATCCGACGAGTTATTATCCGAAGAGGCATTATCCGAAGAGGCATTATCCGAAGAGTTGTTTTCGGAAGAGTCGTTTTTGCTTGAATTTTTGCCTGACGAGTCATTGTCGTCATCATTGTCGTCATCATCTCGGCTGCATGAAACCGACGTATTCCAATTAAATGGATCGTCAAAAACGGCACCGTCAAACACAAAGGTATCCATAACGAAAAATGCTGCAAAAAGTATAAGTAAAGACGCAACGATAAGGGTTATGATTATCGCTACCTTTTTCTTTTTAGGTGCAGGAGCAATGGGGGCTGGCACAACTGATTGCGTCGGAATAGTCTCGATAATTGATTCGATCGGAATAGTCTCGACAATCGGTTCTGCCGGCGTAGCCTCTGCAATCGGCTCAACAGGGGCAACAGGAGCAACAGGAGCAATCGGCTCAACCGGAGCAATCGGCTCAACAGGCTCAACGGGAGCAGGTGCAGCCTTGCCGCAGTTAGTACAGAATTTAGCACCATCAGGAAGTTTAGTGCCACAATTAGGACAGAACATAAGTTTTCCTCCTTATAAAGATTGGTTTACTAAATTATACATCAGAAAAAAAGTATAGTCAATAAAATAAAAAAAGACGGTCAGAAAACTGGCCGTCTAAAACTAATCTCAAATTAAAGATTAAAGTTCTGCGAAATACTTAATGGTGCGAACCATCTGGCTGGTGTAGGAGTTCTCGTTGTCATACCAAGAAACAACCTGAACCTCGTAAAGGTCATCAGCAATCTTGCACACCATTGTCTGAGTAGCATCGAAGAGAGAGCCGAAACGCATACCGATAACATCAGAAGAAACAATTTGATCCTCATTGTAGCCGAAGGAAGCAGAAGCAGCAGCCTTCATAGCGGCGTTGATACCTTCCTTAGTTACGTCGGTACCCTTAACAACAGCGGTAAGGATTGTGGTAGAACCGGTAGCAACGGGAACGCGCTGTGCAGAACCAATAAGTTTTCCGTTGAGTTCGGGGATAACAAGACCGATAGCCTTTGCAGCACCGGTAGAGTTTGGAACGATGTTAGCAGCGCCTGCACGTGCTCTTCTGAGGTCGCCCTTTCTGTGAGGACCGTCAAGAATCATCTGGTCGCCTGTGTAAGCGTGAATTGTAGCCATAATACCACTCTGGATAGGAGCGTAGTCGTTAAGAGCCTTAGCCATAGGAGCTAAGCAGTTTGTGGTACAAGAAGCAGCAGAGATAATAGTATCTTCCTTTGTTAAAGTACCCTCGTTAACGCTGAATACGATAGTCTTAAGGTCGTTGCCTGCCGGAGCAGAAATAACTACCTTTTTAGCACCTGCATCGATGTGAGCCTGTGACTTTTCTTTTGAGCAGTAGAAACCGGTACACTCTAAAACAACATCTACGCCGATTTCGCCCCAAGGAAGGTCTGCTGCCTTAGGTTCGCTGTAGATTTTGATTTCCTTACCGTCTACGATAATTGAGCCTTCTCCTGCTACAACGGTGTGTCCGTCATATCTGCCCTGAGAAGAGTCATACTTAAGAAGATGAGCCAGCATCTTAGGATCTGTAAGGTCGTTGATTGCAACTACCTCATAACCCTCTGCGCCAAACATCTGTCTGAAAGCCAAACGGCCGATACGGCCAAAGCCGTTAATTGCTACTTTTACTGCCATAGTAAAGTACCTCCTAAAAATGTATTTTTAATTTTTTTACAAAGTTAAAGGGTATATGTGCAAACTACCCTAGTTATATTTTACCTTATAAGTCAAAAATATACAAGCCTTTTTTTAAAAAAATCTGTTAAAATTTTAACCTTTTTTTATAAGATTTATGTGGAAAATATAAAAGGAGGGGTTCTGGTGGAGAAAACTTCTCCCTAGATGAGGTGTAGAAAGCCTTATGCATTTTCGTATTAAATGCCCTGCCGGGCGGGCCTGCTTTTGTGCGACAAAAGTAGCAAAAACATGGGGGAGTTTCGATTCTCCCCCATACCCCCTTAAAACGACACAGGGGCGTTGCCCCTG
>JAZNJE010000149.1:0-6542 GCA_045577905.1 Acutalibacteraceae bacterium
TTAAAAGAAGCAAGTGAAACAGGAAAGTGGCTTGAAATGCTGTTGAAAACTGACTATATTGATGAAGCAACTTATAAATCCATTAATAAAACTTGTTCAACAATTCGCATATTATTAATTGCTTCTATTAAAACAGCAAAGAGTAATTTGAAAAGGTAATATTATGTGGAGTGGTATCTATGAAAAAGATTTATATTATTGTTTTTGATAGTGAAAAAGAAATGCCGAGTAGTTCTGAAAAGATTTCAGAATATTTCACAAAATTGAATGGTTCAAAGGTTTATTGTGGTACTTGGGGTGAAATCCAATTCAATAAAGAAGAATGTCTAAATGCAATTTCATCTACAGTTAATCATTTTATTCAAAAGCAAGAAAAGAAAGAAATTTACTTCGGTTGTAATATCAAAGATATTTTAGATATTAAATCTTTATTAGCACTTGAAAATTGTGAGTTGGTGGAAGTGTCTTGTTGTAAGTTTATTAAAGATTATATTTTATAAGAAAATTAGGTTTTTCAGTCACATTTCACTCGTGCCATTAAGTTCAAAACTCCCAAAAATCCCGAATGCGAAAGCGTTCGGGATTTTACTTTTTCACTATTCACTTTTCACTCTTCACTAAACTCGCATTCGGGATTTTTGGAAAGTAAAAAGTAATAGTGAATAGTGAAGAAGTATTGCGGCTTCGCCGCTTTTATGTTATAATATACCCAGGGAGTTGTTTTTATGAGTTTGTTTGATATATTTAAGAAAAAGAAAGTTGAATTGACAGAAGAACAACTTAAATGGAATAAGATGTGGGAATTGTGGACAGAAGAAAAAACAAAATCACCTTATACTGAACTAATGACCTATCAAAGTGAAATTAATAACGGTGGGCATAGTCAGTATTTTTGCAACGTTGATAATGTAAGTGATTTGAAAAAAGAAATGTCTGCTTTGGAAGAAATTCTTACACCGCTTTTAAGAGAGAATCTTCAAAAAGCATATAAGGCAGATTTGATATTAGAAGAAAAAGAAGATGAAGAAGCAGAAGAAATTTTAGACCAGTGTGATGATGTTTTTTATGAAAATGAAGAACAGATAAATCGCATATTACAAGAATACGCTAATACATTAGAAATCTGATTGTTATCGGATAAAAATCTAAGTTTTCAGGCACATTTTATTCGTGTCATTAAGTTCAAAACTCCCATTTAACCGACCCTAATTGATACAATCGTGTCACTTAGGGTCGGTTGCTTTTATGTCTATGACGGAATATTGTTTAATTCTTGACCAAGAAAAATCTTGTGTTATAATCATTAAGGGGTGATCTTGTGAATAAGAAAACTGATTTGATCGTCTATTTAGAACAAGGAATTCATAAATTGAATGTCGAATTCCCCAAAAACGAACAATCCACATCAGCGTTATTTCAAAAGGTTGTTGATTTCCTCGATGCCGATTTTGAGGAAATGACAGATAATTGCATATACAGATATTTTCTCACCTCCTTTAGAGAATTGATTTGTTTTGCATTTGAGGCGGGGGTATCCAAATCATATATGCGTTGCTTTTTTAAGCACTTAAATAATAAAGCTTTTGTTGGTTATTTGGGCGATTACGCAAAGACCAAAGCCAACGACATCCGGTTGGTTATGGATCGCTTTGTTGATTTCTTTATAGCCTCGTGGCAAGGTTATGACAACGATAGAAAAAGAGTGTTGGAAAATATCGTTCAATCAATTAACTATTGGATGTAAGAATATGTTTTATAGCACAATAACCCATTGTATCCGGTCATTTAACGAGTGCAACGCTCAGCGGTTTAGCGTTGCATTGTATCAAATAATATAGTATATACCAAAAATAAAAGGACTACTTCGGTAGTCCTTTTATTTTTGGGTTTGTGTCCGCAAGGACACAACATCGTTTTGCGGTGAAACCGCAAACATCATTTCGAGCAGAGCGAAAACATCATTCCGCTTGCGGACACAAAACGATGTGATGCTTCAAATCAACGATGTTACACCTTGCGGTGTAAACGATGTGGGCATACGCACAATGATGTTGCGCTTCGTGCAAATGTATGTTACTATACACCTAAGAGGTGATGGTATGAAAAAGTTGTTCATTTTATTATTTCTATTTCTTATGGCCTTATCTGTATGCGGATGTGGAGATTCAACGACCGAATCAGAAATGGGTTCTATATCATCTGATGAAATTGCTGCAGAAACTTCGAGAATTTCTGAGGATGAGGCTATTGAAATTGCTTCACAGTATTGGGGCATTAAAAGCGGTGATAAGGATGAAGCAACGGGGTTTCAGTTTCTTATTATGCCGGTTGATAGTTCAAACGATAATATTAAAATAGCACTTAAATGGCTCGTAGATAATCACCACTACTCAACTGTTGACTTAATTGAAATTGACCCCTTTACAGGTGAAATTGTAAACAGAGATTAAGAAAATCAGGTTTTCAGACCGGTTTTTGGTCAGTAGCGCCATACACTCTGAGCCTTTAGCTTGGAGCATTTTTTGTGGATAGAGGTGACGGCATGAAAAAATCCGCATTTTTTTACATAGTTCTTGCAAGCGTTCTTTGGGGAACGAGTGGGCTTTTTGCACATTATCTTCGCCCATTTGGCTTTACCTCTGTTCAGATGACCCTGATGCGCGGCGCAGTTTCAATGATTATAATGGTCGGCTTCGTGCTGATAAAAGATAGAAAGCGGCTTTTAGTTTCTAAAAAAGAGATACTGCTCCTGCTCGGCAGTGGTGTCAGCCTTTTTGGTACGGCTACCGCCTATTATGCTTCTATGGAGGCATCAAGCGTGTCAACCGCCGTTGTTTTAATGTACACGGCACCCGTTTTCGTGCTTATCTATTCGGTGCTTTTCCTCGGCGAAAAACTAAACCTTATAAAAGGCGGAGCGATTCTTCTAATGCTTGTCGGCTGCGCCCTTGTTTCGGGAATTGTCGGCGGAATGGAGTTTAGCCTTTTGGGAATTATCTTCGGTATGATTTCGGGCATTTCATACAGCGCATATAATATTTTCACAAAAATTCTGACCTTGCACAAGGTACCCGCCGTAACCGTTACGAGCTACAACTTTATTATAATAACCGTACTCGGTCTTATTACGGCAAAGCCGCTTGCTATGGTAGAATGTGCCGCAAAAGAGCCCGTAATTACAATTCCTCTTATGGTCGGAATCGGCATCTGTACCTGTATTTTGCCCTATTTCTTTTATACCTTGGGTCTAAAAGACACTCCGGCAGGAATAGCAACCTCACTCGGCATAATCGAGCCGCTATCTGCGACTATTTTCAGCGTCTGCTTTTTGGGAGAAGCATTAACCATTCCTCTTATAATCGGAATGATTTTAATATGCGGTGCGGTAGTTGCACTTGCAAAACAGAAATAAATCACTTCCAAGATATACCGGTTTACATAATGTGACTTTCGTGTTATAATGGTTAATGGGAGTTGAAACTGACAAGTTTCGATATAAAATCTTTGATTTTATAACAAATTTTCTTGGAAAATTTGCCATTACCCATTGCAATGAATGTTGTGCAAAATCAAATTAAATGATTTGATTTTGCGTGAAGCCACTTAAAAGTGGCTTGTTGAAACACAAAAAGTGTTTCGACAAACAACAATCATTATAATCTTATTGTCAAAGCTTTGGACAAATAAAAAACAAGGAGGTTCAAATTATGTGTTTCAAATTTTTTGGATGTGATATTCTTGAATTTATCCTCGGCTGTTTTGGCTGCTAATTGCTAATAGCAAAGGCTCCGACTATCTGTCGGAGCCTCTTTTATTATATCTCATCATAATTTTCTATATAACTGTGCTTGTCACCGCTGTCCGAGTCGCGCCAACCGACGATAGAAGCGAGGTTTACGTTGTGTATGCTTCTGAAAAGGTTATCGTCAACGTTGGGATTTATTTTTTTAATATCTGCGATAAGCCGCTTAATCTCTTTGCGCTTGGACAATTCCTCGTGGTGCTCACTTTCTGCCGTAAACTTGCAGGCGCACTGTAAAAAGCGAAGTTCGTTATATTTCGACCAGTTGATAATATCCTTTTCCTTAACCTTATAAAGGGGTCTTATCAGTTCCATTCCATCAAAATTTGTACTTTTAAGTTTCGGGAGCATAGTCTTTATTTCGGAGGCGTAGGTCATATTGAGGAGCAGAGTTTCAATCATATCGTCAAAATGGTGACCGAGGGCAATTTTATTGCATCCAAGTTCCTTTGCCTTTGCATAAAGAAAACCTCTTCTCATCCTTGCGCAAAGGTAGCAGGGGGTACCGCCCGCATTATATGCAACGTCAAAAATATCACTCTCAAAAATCTTTATCGGAATATTCATAAGAGCGGCGTTTGACTCAATAAGCGCCCTGTTTTCAGGATTATAGCCGGGGTCCATAACGATAAATTCGAGTTCGAAGGGAATTACCGAGTGGCGGTGAATCTCCTGCATACATTTTGCCATTAAAAAAGAGTCCTTACCGCCCGAAATACAGACAGCAATTTTGTCACCCTCTTTAATCAGTTCGTACTCATTAACTGCACCGCAAAAGTTATTCCAGATAGGCTTTCTGAATTTTTTTATAATGCTTCTTTCAATTTCTTTATATCTTTCCATTTGAGACCTCTAAAACTTTATACTATAATTATATTGCCAACAGACCTATAATTCAAGAAAAATCGACTTGTAAATATACCAAAATAGTGATAACATATATCTAAATAAGTTTGAGAGGTAAATTATGGTATCAAAAGTGCAAAGCATCGGACTTTTCGGCATGGATGCCTATACGGTGGAATGTGAAGCCGACGTTTCGGGCGGTATGCAGAGTTTTGACATAGTCGGTCTGCCCGATTCGGCAATACGGGAGTCTCGCGACAGAATTCGTTCGGCGATAAAGAACTGCGGATACAAATACCCCACCGGGCATATAACTGTAAACCTTGCACCTGCCGATATAAGAAAGGAAGGCTCGGTTTACGACCTTCCGATTCTTCTTGCAATACTTATCTCTAACAAGCAAATACAACCTCAAAGAAGCCTTGATGACAGTATCTTTGTTGGAGAGGTTTCGTTAGACGGAAAACTTCGTCCAATAAACGGTGTGCTTGCGATGGCAATAAGCGCCCGTGAAAAGGGAATAAAAAGGTTCTTTGTGCCAAAGGAAAATGCCGCAGAGGGTTCGGTTGTAACGGGGCTTGAAGTTTACGGGGTTTCCTCGGTAAATGAAATAATAGATTATATTGTCGGCTTTACACCTATGGTTCCTGCCGAGCAATACACTTTAAGTGCTGATTTACCCCTAAATAACATACTTGATTTTTCTGATGTAAAGGGTCAGACCGCCGCCAAAAAGGCGCTCGAAATAGCCGCTGCGGGAGGACATAATATTTTGCTCATCGGCAGTCCCGGAGCAGGTAAAAGTATGCTCGCCAAAAGGCTCCCCACCATACTGCCGGAAATGACCTTTGAGGAGTCAATCGAAACTACAAAAATTTATTCGATAGCAGGGGAGTTGGAACCCACAAGTCCTCTTATCTCAAAAAGGCCCTTCCGTTCGCCCCATCATACAGTCTCTTCGAGAGGTTTGTCGGGCGGAGGCTCAATTCCGAGACCGGGAGAAATATCTTTGGCTCATAACGGGGTTCTCTTTTTGGACGAACTGCCCGAGTTTTCGCGGGATGTAATGGAAACCTTACGTCAACCCTTGGAGGATGGCAAGGTAACAATCTCACGGGTGGCGGGTTCGCTGACCTATCCGAGCGAATTTACTCTTGTTGCCGCGATGAATCCCTGCCCTTGCGGATTTTTCGGTCATCCTACAAGAAAATGCACCTGTTCTTCAAATTCGGTGTCCCGATATTTAAACCGTATTTCGGGGCCGATGCTCGACCGACTTGATTTGCATATTGAGGTTCCTCCCGTAGATTACGAGTCCTTGACCTTAAAAACAAAAGAAGAAACAAGTGCCGAGGTAAGGGAAAGGGTAAACAGAGCCCGTGCAATTCAGGTAGAAAGATATAATGGTACGGGGATAACCTGCAATGCTCGGCTGACCCCTGCAATGCTCGGGGAGTATTGTGTTATGACCGAGGGGGCAGAAAAGTTGCTCAAAGCATCCTTTGACCGACTCGGACTTTCTGCCCGTGCTTATGACAGAATATTGAAGGTCGCTCGTACCGTTGCCGACATCGAGGGTGCAGAGAAAATTGATATTCCGCACATCTCCCAGGCAATTCATTTCAGAAGCCTTGATAGAAAATATTGGGGAGAATAAATAATTTATATTTGCAAAATCTACTAAGGTTAAAAAAGCCTCGCTGCACCGAAAGGTGGAGCGAGGCAGTTTAATTTTAAAAAAGCCACAATCATTATAATGATTGTAGTTAGTCGAAACGCTCTAAAAGCGTTTCGACAAGCCACTTGTTAAGTGGCTTTAGCAAAATTAAATTATAATATTTAATTTTGCACGACACTCATTTCAATGGAAAAGGACAAATTTTTAGTAAAAATT
>JAZNJE010000150.1:0-2956 GCA_045577905.1 Acutalibacteraceae bacterium
TTTTGTAGGAATACAACCCTCGTTAAGACAAGTGCCACCGAGTGCCTTTTTTTCAAATACAGCAACCTTCATTCCCTCCTGAGCGGCACGCTCGGCGCACAGATATCCTCCGGGGCCGCCGCCGACAACCAATAAATCAAAAATTTCCATCTTAAATCTCCTTATTTTGCAAGCAGAACGGTGAAGTTTTCAAGGTTCTGACAAAGTTCCTTCTGGAAGCGGGCGGCGGGGGTGCCGTCAACCGCACGGTGGTCATAGGTGAGTGAAAGTCCCATAGCGGGATAAATTGCAATCTCTCCGTCTTTGCCGCGGCGAACACGGTCGATAGAACCGCAAACTCCGAGAATACCGGTCTGAGGAGGATTGATTACCGGTGTAAAGGACTCAACACCAAGATTTCCAAGGTTAGAAACGGTAAAGGAGGCACCGCTCAACTTGTCGGGGCTAATATTACCCTCACGGCACTGTGCAGCAAGTTCCTTAACCTCTTTGGATATTTCAAGGAGGCTCTTCTCGTCAGCATGGAAAATGGTGGGAACCATAAGTCCTCTGGGTGTATCAACAGCAACACCGAGGTTTACATGCTTGAAAAGGCGGATAGAATTATCGTCTAACATATTTGCATTTAAGTCAGGATGATTTAAAAGTGTGCGGGATACTGCATAAAGAACAATGTCTCCGAGAGTAATTCCTGCACAATCTCCCTCGCTTGCCTTTAACTGCTTACGGTAATTAAGGATAGCGGTGGCGTCGAAAGATGTGTTGTGTGTAAGTTGTGCCATTGTCGAAAGAGATGTTGTCATACTCTTCGAAATTGCACGACGAATACCACTGAACTTAACATCCTCATACTCGGTATCAGGTGCAGCCGCAACAGGCATTGCTGCTTGTGCAGGGGCAACGGCAGAAACCACGGGGTTCTCCATAAGAGTTCTGATATCACGTTCAATTACCCTTCCGTTAGGACCGGTAGGTGTTGCAAGCGACGCATCGACACCTGCTCTATCAGCGAGTTTGCGGGCACGGGGAGAAACTGCCGACTTGTCCCCTGCTACTGCGGTAGATTCCGCTACTGAGGGTGCAGATACAGGTGCGGCTTCCGATACAACGGGTGCCTCCGCGGCCGGTGCCTCTTCTGCTGTTCCGTCGGGACGAAGCGCAGAACAATCGTCACCCGGATTGCCTATTGCGCAAACATTAACAAGGCAGGGCACCTCATCTCCATCATTGAAGAAGATTTCAAGCAATGTTCCCTCTTCGGTAGATTCGCACTCAAAACTTGCTTTGTCGGTCTCGTATGTAAAGAGAATGTCCCCAACTTTTACAGAGTCCCCGACCTTCTTTTCCCAAGAGCCGATAATACAACTTTCAACCGTAATACCAGCCTTTGGCATAATTACTGCATTTGCCAAAACAATGACCTCCTTAAAGTACATAAAAACTCTATAATATTGTACTCCTAAAATCCTCTACTGTCAATTGCTTTTTTAGAAAAAGGATCATAATATTTATAAATTTTGAGGGCATATGAAGAATAATCACATGCAATTATGAATTTTATCATAATCGGTGGAAAAATATTGACTGATCGAGCAAATCCAATTATACTGTAAACGAGGTGATACGATGATAAGTTCGTTAAAGGTGGGATACTCGCAGTCTTTTGACCCCCATCTTAATCTTGCTTTTGAAAAAAATCTATTGAACTCAGTTTCTTCGGACGGTTTTATTTTGTATCTATGGCAGAATGATAACACCGTTGTAATCGGAAGAAACCAAAATCCTTTGGTCGAATGCAACCTTGAAAAAATGAAACAAAACGGCGTTTTACTTGCCCGCCGTCTTTCGGGCGGAGGCGCCGTTTTCCACGATAAAGGTAATCTAAATTTTACCTTTTTGCAAACAACCGACAATTACGATTTAAAACGCAACCTTGAAATTATTAAAACCGCCTGCCGAAATGTTGGAATAAATGCAGAGATTTCCGGAAGAAACGATATATTGGCAGAGGGCAAAAAGTTTTCGGGGAACGCATTTTATAGCGGGTCAGGTAAAAGTTATCATCACGGAACAATTCTTATAAATTCAGACCTTTCGGCTCTGTCGAAACACCTTACCCCCTCCCCTTTAAAATTGGAGGCAAAGGGTATTAAATCGGTCAAAAGCAGAGTTGTTAATCTTGCCGAACTAAGAAGAGAAATTACAATAGACTCATTTAAGGAAGCATTTGTTTCTGCGGCAGAAGAGGTTTTGTCTTTGAAAGCCGAAAAGTTTGTATTAACACAAAACAGTGAGATTGAAAAAGACCGCCTGTTGTACAAAAGTGAAGAATGGCTTTACGGTTTATCGCTCCCCTATACAATATCGCTAAAAGATAAGTTTTCTTGGGGAGAAATTGAAATAAGGCTAAATATTATAAAGGGTGTAATTGAAAATTTGCAGGTTTTCAGTGATTCTTTGGATCACTCTGTTCCTGCAAAAATCTGCTCTCTGTTGAAGGGCGTAAAGTACAACATAGAAGACATTAAAAAAGCCCTTTTTGAAAACATAGACGCCAATATTTTTACAGATTTGGTAACATTGATAGCCAAAAATTAAGAGCGGGTATAATACCCGCTCTTAATTTTTAATAATATGTTGTGACTTTCCCCTATTTGCCCATATATAATTCAGACAAAACATATTTTTTCTCAAAATTCTTATAGTTTTCCGCAAATACGGGACTATCTTTTTTATATGCGTGCAAGTAGGTGTGAATATCAAGTTTTTCGTGCTCGGACATTTCAACAACACAGCCCGCTATGTTTGAACAATGGTCGGATACCCTCTCCAAATCTGTCAAAATATCGGTTAATATAAAACCGAGTTCAATTGAACAATAGTTGTTTTGAAGCCTTAATGTGTGTCGTAGTTTAATTTGATCACGAAGTTGATCAATGACCTGTTCAAGAGGCTC
>JAZNJE010000151.1:0-7186 GCA_045577905.1 Acutalibacteraceae bacterium
CCTATCCGTTATCTGCTCATATCTTCTCATTACAGAAGCCCCATTAACTATTCTACCGAGATAATAGAGCAGGCTAAAAATGCTTTAGAACGCCTATATACCTGCCGTAACAACCTTGATTTTGCCCTTAAAAATGCAAAAGACGGCGGCACCACACCTGACTTTTTACAGAAATATACCGACGAATTTATTGCGGCAATGGATGACGACCTTAATACCGCCGATGCAATCGGTGTTCTATTCCAATTGGTTCGCGATATAAACACAATGCTTGCGGGAGATCTCGAAAAATCAAGCATTGAGGCGGCGGCAAAGTGCTTTGATGAACTTGTTTGGGTTTTGGGACTTGTATATAACCGCAAAAATGAGGACCTCGATAGTGAGGTAGAAGCACTTATCGAGCAGAGAACTGCTGCCCGAAAGGCAAAGGACTTTAAAACGGCCGATGCAATTAGAGATAAATTGAAAGCAATGGGAATTCAACTTGAAGACACTCCGCAAGGTGTAAAATGGAGCAGAATTTAACCGTAAAAAAAGAACCGCTTGGCAAGGAGGTTGCGATTTTTGTTTCGAAAAATCACACCTTTGGCACCGATGCAGTTCTGCTATCTGATTTTGCCTCTTCTAAAATGGTAAAAAAGCATTGCGACCTCGGTGCAGGTTGCGGCATAATATCAATGTTACTGCTTCGTGATAATATCACGGAGCAGTCTTGTGCTGTTGAAATAAGCGAAGAAGCGGTCAACCTTGCAAAACGCACCGCCGCCGAATTCTATGAGGACAGATTAACCGTTGTTCATGCAGATTTAAAAGAACTTAAAGGTATTTTACCGTTCGGGGAATTTGACCTTGTAACATCAAACCCTCCCTATAAGGCGGAGGGCTCGGGAATAATAAGCCAAAGCCGAGCCGATAAGGTCGCAAGGCACGAAACTGCTTGCTCACTGTACGATGTTATATTTACCGCATCCCGCATTTTAAAATCTTCGGGAAGGCTTTGTATCTGTCAGCGCCCCGAGCGTCTTGCTGATATTATCTGCACTATGAGAGAATGTAAGGTGGAACCTAAAACTCTCCGCTTAGTTGCAAAAAAAGTGGGGGAGGAGCCGTGGCTTGTTTTGGTAGAGGGCAGACGGGACGGAAAAAGCGGAATGAGAACTCTGCCTACACTGTATCTTTATAACGAGGACGGCAGTTACACAAAGGAAATGCTTGATATTTACGGAGAATATAAGGAGGGACATATCTAATGCCGGGAAAACTTTATGTGGTAGGCACACCTATCGGAAATTTGTCAGACCTTTCTCCGCGCGCAGTCCAAACCCTTTCCGACGTTGATTTTATTGCTGCGGAAGATACTCGGGTAACCGTAAAATTACTTAATCATTTCGGTATAAAAAGGCCGATGATTTCATATTACGAGCATAACAAGACCGATAGAGGCATAGATATAATAAATCGTCTGGCACAGGGTGAAACTTGTGCTTTGGTTTCGGATGCGGGAATGCCCGCAATATCAGACCCCGGCGAAGATTTGGTGCGTTTGGCACACGAAAACGGAATTGTTGTCGAAAGTGTACCGGGGCCCTCTGCCGTCACAACGGCACTTAGCATCTCGGGAATGAAAACAGGGCGTTTTTGTTTTGAAGGCTTTTTGTCGGTCAATAAACCGAGCCGTAAGGCACATTTGGAGGAAATAGTAAAAGAAAAGCGCACAATGGTTTTCTATGAAGCGCCGCATAAACTTTTATCGACCTTAAAAGATTTAAAAGAGCATCTCGGAAATAGAAAAATTGCCCTTGTAAGGGAACTGACAAAACTGCACGAAGAGGTAATTCATACCACCTTGGAAGAGGCAATGAGTTTTTATAATGAGGACAACACCCCGAAGGGAGAATACGTGCTTATAGTAGAAGGGTATGAACAAATCGAAGAAAAAGCCTATTCTATCGAAGAGGCGGTAAAAATTGCAAAAGAATATATGTCGGACGGTTTTTCAGCATCATCTGCCGCAAAGCAGGCGGCACTTGATACGGGAATAAAAAAGAGTGAAATTTATCGACTTATAAATATCTAAAAAATTTATAATTTCCACTTTAAATTTATAGTAAAATGTAGTATAATACTTAAAAACAATTTGTTATAAAAAGGGACTGTAAGATGGATAATAGTTTAAAGAAAAACAAGGCGCGTCACGCCAAGCAAAAAACTGCTCCCAAACGTCAAAAGAAAAACGAAAAGGGTGCGTTTTTATCACTTTTTGAAATAAAGAAAAATAACGGAGCAAATAAGGAAAAGAAGGTCAACAAAAACAATAAAAGCACAAAAAAACCTTTACCTGCTAAAAAGAAGGTTTTGTATATCGTACTAATTGTATTTGTTTCTTTGGTGCTGGTTCTTGGAGGAACGGTTCTTTATATTTTCTTAGATATTAAGAACGCCGCATCAAAAAGCCACGACCCGAACTTTCAGGAAAATCCCTATATTCAAAACATCGTACAAAAGGACGATAAAATTTACAACATAGCACTTTTTGGCGTAGATTCCCGAAACCCCGAATCCTTTACCGGTCGGTCGGATTCTATGATGATACTTTCTATTGACACCGCAGAGAAGGAAGTAAAGGTTATCTCATTGATGAGAGATACCCTTGTTCCCATAAAATGCAAAGCGGGGGAAATAGCGGGTGTAAATAAGGACATTGATTATGTTGGCAAACTTAATTCGGCCTATGCAAAGGGAGGTCCTGCACTTGCCGTAAAGGCTATAAACGATAATTTCGGAACAGATATCTCCGAATATGCGACGGTTAATTTTTACGGAATGTCGGATATGATTGATGCTATCGGCGGCATTGAGATTGATGTTCAACAAAAGGAAATTAACGCAAGAAACGGTCTTAATGAGGCTATTCGTGAGCAGGCATATTATGAGGGAATTAAGAAGCCTCCGCTTGTAACAAAGGCGGGAAAGCAGATCTTGAATGGTATGCAGGCAGTTGCTTGGGCAAGAATTCGTTCAGTATCTACGTCAGAAGGTGTTTCTAACGATTTCGGAAGAACAGACCGCCAAAGAGTGGTTATGGAAACACTCTTTAATAAGGTTCTTGATAAGGGGATCCTTAATTGTTATGATATTGCGAAGGAAATGTTTAAATATACAAAGACATCGCTTGATTTTGACGAGATGTGGAGTATCGCTACAAATGTTTTGTTTGGCGACGTTTCATTCCATCAGACAAGATTGCCGCAGTATAAGTATATTATAGATGACGGTCTCAATGTTCCGAGTGTAGGCTCTTCTGTGTATTTTGACCTTAATTTCGGAAGAATGATCTTGGATGCTTATATTTACGGCGATATAAGCCAAGAAGATTATTTGAGCCAAAATGCTATTCAGAAGAATCCTTGGTATGACGGTCCTGTTGTTGTTCCGCAACCGGATGTTCCCGACGAACCATCTTCGGACGAACCATCTTCGGACGAACCATCTTCGGATGAACCGTCTTCGGATGAACCATCTTCGGATGAACCATCTTCGGACGAACCATCTTCGGATGAACCATCTTCGGATGAACCATCTTCGGACGAACCATCTTCGGATGAACCGTCTTCGGACGGACCGTCTTCGGATGAACCATCTTCGGACGAATCGTCTTCGGACGATTCAACGTTGGAGAATGAAGGATAGAATTGCTTGCCGCAAGGCAATTCTGGTTCGAGTTTCTTCGGCATATGAACTATCTTAAAAAACAAAAACTGATTCCGCTTTTACGGAATCAGTTTTTTTATCTTTTTTATGGGAGAATAAACCGCATTATTTTTTAAGGGTTGTTTTAAGGTTGGTAATAAATTGCTCTGCCGCTCTGCCCGAAAGACTTCCGCTGTGAGACATACTCCATTTTTTTGCCTCTGCAATAATATCGTCATCGGAAAGGTTAATTCCGTTGCGTTCGGCAAGGAAAAGTGCCATATCGAAGAATTCGTTTTGGGTAGGCTTTGGATAATAAATCATAAGTCCGAAGCGTTCTGAAAGCGAAAATTTTTCTTGTATAGACTCGTTTCTGTGTATATCGTTTCCGCCCTCTCGTTCCGAGAAGGTTTCCTTTATAATGTGCCTGCGGTTGGATGTTGCATAAATCAGCACGTTTTCAGATTTTTCTTGCAGACCACCCTCAATGGCCGCTTTGAGATATTTATATTCTACCTCAAAATCTTCAAACGAAAGGTCGTCCATATAAAGCACAAACTTATAATTGCGGTCTTTTAACTGTTCGGTAAGTTCGCCTAAATGAACAAACTGGTGCTTTTGTACCTGAATCATTCTAAGACCCTTAGAGAAGAACATATTTAGTACTGCTTTTATGCTCGTAGATTTGCCCGTTCCGCTATCTCCGTAAAGAAGAATATTGTTACCGAATCCGCCCGAAACAAAGGCCTCTGTGTTAGCGATAATTTTTGCCTTTTGGGCTTCGTAGCCTCGCAACTTATCAAAAGATACTTCTTTTATGTGGGTTACGGGGACTATCGTTCCGTCATCCTTTAAATAGAAGGCCTTGTTTAGACCGAAAAAGCCTACACCATAGGTTATATAAAAACGGCGGACGCGGTCATAAAAGGTATCAAAATCTTTCGAGGAAGCAAGTTCTCCCGAAAACTCTCTAATCATTTTGCCTTTGCGGGCGTCTTCGTTACAGGTAGTTGCATTTATGGGCATATAATCGCAAATTGCACAAAAATCCCCCTTAAATGGAAGAACAAAGAGTTTATACAATTCCAAAAGGTCGCTTTTGGCAAACTCCTCACAACTTCCCGTACCGTCATGGCGTTCAAGGAAAAGAGAAAAAGGGTTTTCGTCGGTCATAATCAGATAGGCGATATAATGTTGCCATATATTTCCCCAAAGCGAGTATTTCTCGGCAAAGCAAAGCAGAGGAGATATTTGGGACACATCATTGTCCATCAGTTTTAACAGTTTATAATTGTCGTTTTTTCCATACAGATACATAAAAATCAACCTCTAAGAGTATGTATTTTAAAAGTCTTTGGCATTTTGCATCATATTTACGTCATAATGAAATAGGTTAGGCGAAACACAAGTGTTTCGATAAATAATAATCATTATATCACAATTCGATAAAAAATTGTATCTTTTTTTTAGGTTTTGTATTATAATAAAAACGTATATGGCGAAGGGGAGTGAAAAGGTGCCTGTCGGTTTTGAAATGGACGAGATTTTTCCGATAATTGAAGAGGGAATAAAAAGTGGGGGAAGGATTAGGTTTTATCCCCGTGGAAAGAGTATGTTACCCCTTATTAGAGAGGGAATTGACTCGGTAATTTTTGAAGAGATTAAAGAGGTTAAAAAATATGACCTTATACTTTATTTGCGTGAGGACGGTACCTTTGTGCTTCATCGTGTAATAAAGATTTCAAATGATGAATATACCTTTTGTGCCGACAATCTCTTGACGATTGAAAAACATATTAAAAGGCAGGCGCTCAAAGCAAAGGTTACGGGCATTTATCGAGGAGAGACCTTTATGAGCCTTGATTCTTCGGAATATCTGCGATATTCAAAAAGAAGGGTTGCACAAATTTATATCAGAAAGGTCAAAAATAAAATAAAAAGAATTATAGGAATAAAAGAATAAGCCGCCCCATTTTGTACCGTCGTCACAAATTGAGGCGGTTTAGTGAATAGGAACGTTTTAATTTGCGATAAAATATCTCTTTGTTTTACGCAACAATTAGTGTATAATATCATAGGAAAGGAAGATGTATATGGATATTCAGGATAAACTTATGGCATTTTTAACGGCGGCAGTTCCTAAAATAGGTTTTGCCTTGTTAATACTTGTTGTAGGATATTTTGTTGTAAAGCTGATTATTAGAATTTTGAGAAAAACATTAACAAAACTTGGTTTTGATGTATCGCTTATAAATTTTTTGCTTAAAGCATCAAAAATTGTTTTGTATATTGTTCTTATAATAAGCGCGTTTGCGGTACTCGGAGTTCCTACAAGCGGAATGATAGCCGCTCTTTCGGCGGCGGCGGTCGCAGTTTCCTTGGCGCTTAAAGATTCTCTTTCAAACATTGCATCGGGAATAGTTATTTTGGCTTCACACCCGTTTGTTACGGGCGATTTTATTACAGCGGGTGATGTTTCGGGAACGGTATGCACGGTTGATATGTTTCAAACCGTTATTACAACCCCCGACAATAAAACCATCGTTATTCCGAATTCTCAAATTGCTTCTAATGAAATTATTAACTATTCAACCCAAGAGTACAGAAGGGTAGAACTTAATATCCCGGTAAGTTACAAGGCAGATTTAGAGAAGGTGAAAGCCACCGCCCTTAAAGTAATCAAGGCGCACCCGCTTGTAAAAGAAACTCCTGAGCCACCCCTCGTAAGGGTAATGGAATATTCCGACAGTTCCGTTAAGTTTGTTTGCAGGGCGTGGTGTAACACAAGTAATTATTGGAACCTTTATTTTGATTTGAACGAACAGATTAAAAAGGCATTTGATGAAGAAAAAATTGAAATCCCGTATAACCAGGTTGATGTTCATATAGTTGAGAGAAGATAAAAAACAGGCACCGTAAAGACGATTTTACGGTGTTTTTTAATAAATTTTATATAATTGCTAAATAAATATCAATATTTCTTGATTTTGCATTTAATATCGGTTATAATGTATTTGGTGTAAGTTGGCTTTTTTGAAAAACTGACACAACATAATGTCCAAAAAGGAGAATAAATGATGACAAACAACGCAACCGTATTAAAGTGGCTTGAGGAAATGAAAGAACTCCTCACTCCCGATAATGTAGTATGGGTAGATGGCTCAGATGAGCAGAGAGAAGAACTCCGCCGTATTGCCTGTGAGCAGGGCGAGTTGATTAAACTTGACCAGGAAAAACTGCCCGGATGCTATCTTCATCGTACCAACCCCAACGATGTAGCAAGAGTTGAGGATCGCACCTTTATCTGCACCGCAGAAAAGGAGACCGCAGGACCTACAAACAACTGGTGCGCACCTGCCGAAATGTATGATAAGCTTTATAAGATTGCACGCGGAAGTTACAAGGGCCGCACAATGTATATCATTCCTTACTCTATGGGACCTGTCGGTTCGCCTCTTGCTAAGATAGGTATTGAGATTACCGATTCTGTTTATGT
>JAZNJE010000152.1:0-16146 GCA_045577905.1 Acutalibacteraceae bacterium
TTGGTTTCCGCTGACGACAACCTTTTTGCCGATCGCTGCCCCAATTTTTGTTTCAGCCTCGTTAAAATCTACGTTGCCTGCATAAGAGTAGGAGACTCTTGTTCCGCCCTTGAAGTCGATAGAGAGGTTAACTCCACCCCAAACGAACATAAAGATAATTCCGACTAAAAAGAATGCGGCATATCCGATAAGAACGTATTTTAATGCCTTGTTAAAGTCAATATTCTTTTTAAACATTATTTAGCACCTCCGAACAAATAAGGCTTTCTGAAAACCTTGTAACGAGAGATACTCTTCATCATAAGGCGAGATGCGACGACACCAAGCAGGAGGTTGAATATAACGCCGAGCAAGAGTGTGTAACCAAAGGAGTAAATCATACCGGTAATGGTCGCTCCGAAGAGGGACATAAGAGGAGAGAAAAACTTTCCGAGAATTGTGTCGGTAGAACCGAACGCACCCATAAGAACGATAGATACGATAACGATGGTTACGTTTCCGTCGATGATAGAACTCAAACTGTTCTTATAACCCGAATTTATTGCACTGTCAATGGTCTTGCCCTTTTGGAATTCTTCTTTGATACGCTCTGCGGCGATAACGTTAGCATCAACGCCCACACCGATTGAAAGGATGATACCTGCAATACCGGGTATGGTAAGGGTGAAACTGTTGGTTCCGTTAAAGTAGCCCGAGAGGCAGGCAATTACAGCCGCAACCTGTCCAAGCAATGCAAAAGAAGCAATAACGCCGGGGAGCCTGTATCTTATAATAATTAGCAGACAAACAACGGCAAAAGCGGTAGTGGCCGCTATAAGCATTACACGAAGAGCATCAGAACCGAGGGAAGGAGAAACGATTTGGGTTTTCTCGTCTGCGGTAGTAAGCGCAAAGGGAAGTGAACCTGCGTTAATCTTGTCGGCAAGAGCCTTTGCTTCTTCGGCAGAATTGTTTCCTTCTATGTAGCAAGAGCCTTCGGTAATGACCGCTTGAACGGTGGGTGCACTGAGCAAGGTATCATCCATCCAAATAGAGATGGTCTGTCTTTTAAGTCTTGCAGTGGCGTCTGCAAATTTTGATTTACCAACCGCATCAAATTTTAACGAAACGATGTTTTTGCCGTTTTCGGGGTTGATATCGGCGTATGCCTTTTCAACATGTTTACCCTCCAAGATAACGGTACCGGTAGCGGAATCACCTTCACGGAAGGTAAGTAGTGCAGTTTCTCCGAGAGCCTTAATTTCCTTTCGGGCAGACTCTGCATCAAACGAAGCAGTATCCGATGACCAGGGGAAACGAACAATAATCTGTTTGGTGTTATTGTCGGTAAAAACCTCGGCATCGGTGATATTGCGGTCAAGCAAACGGGTGTCGATAATCGACTTGGCTGCCGCCATATCGTCAGCCGTGATGTCGCCGCCTTTGATATCGGGAGTATATACGGCCTCTACACCGCCGTTAATGTCAATTCCCCAACGGATGTCTTTGGCACCTTTGAAGATAATTTTACGAGCGTCGGCATAGTAACTTTCAATACCGAAAAAGGCTGTGAATGTAAGCAGGAGAATTAAAACCAGTATTACAGGGAATACCCACTTACCTGTTTTTTTTGCTTTCATAGCAGGTCCTCCAAATTGTGTTTATAGAATATATTATATATTTAGTGGAACATAAAGTCAAACTGTTTAGTGCTTTTCTGCGATAAGTTTTTCAAGCGCGGCATATTTAACCGAAACCGAGAGCACATAAGATGCTTTTTCCATATCAGATGCCGAGGGATAAGAGGGGGCAATTCGAATATTTCTGTCGAGAGGGTCTTTGCCGTAGGGATAGGTTGCACCGGGCTTTGTGATTACAAGCCCTGCATCCTTACAGAGTTCTCCGACCCGCTTGGCACAACCGTCCATAAGATCCATACTTATAAAGTAGCCGCCGAGGGGACGGGTCCATTCGGCAATGCCGAGACCGAGAAGTTCGCGGTCGAAACAGTTAAGACAAGCCTCAAACTTAGGACGTAAAACATCCGCATGCTTTTTCATATGGGCAAGCAAAGTATCTTTGTTGGGGAACATTCTTGCGTGGCAAAGTTGGTTGAGTTTATTCGGACCGATTGTTTGCATGCTCATTCTTGATTTAAGCATTTTAATATTGTTGTCGCTTGCCGCTTCAACCGCAATTCCTGCACCGGGGAAGGAAATCTTGGAGGTAGAAGTAAACATAAAAACTATGTCCTCATTACCAGTTTTCTTACATTCCTCGTAAATATCAAGAAGGGGCTCGCTATTATCATAAAGGTCGTGAATTGCATAGGCATTGTCCCAAAAAATTCTAAAATCTTTTGCGGCGGGCTTTAAAGCAGCAAGTCTTTTAACAACCTTGTCGCTGTAAGTGATGCCGGTAGGATTGGAGTATTTGGGAACACACCACATTCCCTTTACTAAGGGGTCCTTAACAAGTTCCTCGACCATATCCATGTCAGGACCGTCAGAAAGATACGGAACGGTAATCATCTCGATACCGTAATACTCGCAGATACCGAAATGGCGGTCATATCCGGGGGCGGGGCAGATAAACTTAATTGCTCCCTGTGCCGACCAAGGACCCTCGCCAAAGCCGGTAACCATACCCTGAGTAATAGTGTCAAACATCATATTGAGAGAGGAGTTTCCTCCGCAGATAACGTTTTCCCAATTTATTCCAAGAACAGAACCAAAAAGTTCTTTCAATTCGTCAAGTCCGTCAAGTCCGCCGTAGTTACGACAGTCGGTACCCTTCATTGCGATATATCCCTTTTCGCCGCCAACATAGTCAAGAAGCCCTTCGGAAAGGTCAAGTTGGTCGGAACCGGGTTTGCCTCGGGTCATATCAAGAGACAGACCTGATGCCTTGATTTTTTGGTATTCTGCATTTACTTTGCAAAACTCTTCTTTAAGAGATTCCATACTCATGGAAAGATAGTTAGCCATTCAAAAGCCTCCAAAATAGAATATTACACTTTATGATAATATATTTTACTCTATTTTGCAAGAAAAATGTGAAAATAAAAGGGTATAAATTGAAGCAATTAAGGGAAGGCAACCGTCGGTTACTGTATATGAGGTTAAAACGGTTATTCGACAATTTACTGCGTTCAGGTCAGAAAATTTGGAGAGCCACCGTCGGAAGGGCACAACAAGTAGTCTATTATTTTCTTGACAGTCAATAAATATAGTGTTAAAATAACTAGCGTGGAGTATTAGTGGTTTGGGCTCTTGGCTCAACACTTTCCATACTTTCGGGGGTTTGCTATGGCGGGCAAAAATCCGAAACTTTGATATTTTCTTCGAGGATAAAAGTACGGCCTCGTAAAATCCGCGTATTTAATATAAAGGAGGTGCATTTCAAATGTTCCAAGACCCATTATTTTATGTAATTTTAGGCATCGTCGCGGTAGCTTTTGCCGTTATATTCTTTGCGGTCGGTTCTGCGTGCAGAAGAAAGAAGGCAGAAAAGGCAATCGGTTCTGCCGAGGAAGAATCAAGGCGAATACTCAGTGACGCTATCAAAAATGCCGAAACAAAAAAGAAAGAACTTCTGATGGAAGCGAAGGATGAGGTTCACCAACTCCGTCAAGAGACCGAAAAGGACCTGCGTGAGCGCAGAGGCGAAGTACAGCGTCAGGAAAGAAGGCTCCAACAGAAGGAAGAACTCCTTGATAAGAAGATTGAAAATTTAGAGCAAAAGGAAGAAAAATTATCCCAGCGCTCAAAGGAAATCGAAGCAAAAATCGAGGAAAGTGAACAGATTAAGAGAAGTCAACTTGAAATGCTCGAAAGGATTTCGGGCTATTCGAAAGAGCAGGCAAAGGAGTATTTACTCTCTATGCTTGACGGGGAACTTACCCACGCAAAGGCTCTGCGTATCACCGAATTTGAGCAGAGAACCCGTGAAGAGCAGGACACTTTGGCGAGAGAAATTCTCGCCCGTGCAATTCAGCGCTGCGCCGCCGACCACTCGTCGGAGGTTACAATATCGGTAGTACCCCTTCCCAACGATGAAATGAAGGGAAGAATTATAGGTAGAGAGGGTAGAAATATCAGGGCGTTGGAAACCGCAACAGGTGTTGACCTCATTATTGACGATACGCCCGAAGCAATTACGGTTTCAAGTTTTGACCCCATTCGCCGTGAGGTTGCCCGTTTGGCACTTGAAAAACTTATTACCGACGGAAGAATTCATCCCGCCAGAATTGAAGAGATGGTTCAAAAAGCACAAAATGATGTTAATGCCATCATCAAGCGTGAGGGAGAACGTGCCATGTTGGAGGCAGGCATACATAACCTCAATCCTGAACTTGTAAAACTGATAGGTAAACTTTATTATCGCACAAGTTACGGACAGAATGTTTTGAACCATTCGTTGGAGGTTTGCCACCTTTCGGGACTTCTTGCCGCAGAACTTGGAGTTAATGTAAATCTTGCAAAGAGGGCAGGTCTTCTTCACGATATTGGTAAAGCACTTGACCACGAGCAGGAGGGCACACATATCCAACTCGGCGTTGAGGTTGCCAAAAAGTATAAAGAAAATGATGAGATTGTTCACGCTATCCATGCACACCACGGAGAGGTAGAGGCGAAAACTATGATTGCGTTTATAGTTCAGGCCGCTGACGCTATTTCAGCAGCACGTCCCGGTGCAAGAAGAGAGAACATAGAAAATTATATTAAACGTCTTGAAAAATTAGAGGAAATCGCCAATTCCTTCCAGGGCGTTGAAAATTCTTTCGCAATTCAGGCCGGCCGTGAGGTCAGAATAGTCGTCAAACCTGAGGTTATAAGCGACGACCAGATGGTAATTATCGCACGCGATATCGCCAACAAGATTGAAAATGAACTCGAATATCCCGGACAAATCAAGGTAAATGTTATCAGGGAGAACAGGGCGGTAGATTTTGCAAAATAATACAAAAAAGCACGGATTTCCGTGCTTTTTTTACTATGTAACGAATACTGCCGCAGTTATTCGGCCATATTTTTTCATTCTTATCTTCTAAATCGAAAGAATATAATTACAATATGACAATTATAGCATAAAGCAGTAAACTTAAAAGGAAAAATGATAACCTTTTTGTTGTAACCGATGCAGTTTTATGCTAAAATGAGTTAAGGTGATAATTTATGAAAACTTATTTATATTCGGCAGATATTTTACTGCCTAAAAAGGACTTTGAAAGGTGGGCGGTTATTGCCTGCGACCAATACACCTCCGACCGTGGGTATTGGAAAGAGGTTGAGGATTTGGTAGGGGACGTACCCTCTGCCTTAAACATAATATTGCCCGAAGTATATCTGGCCCAAACCGAACAAAGGGTCCAAAAAATTAACGAGACAATGCAGGAGTATTTGGATAACGGTGTATTTAACACCCTTTCAAATTCACTTATATATGTTGAAAGAGAAATTACCGGCGGCGCGCTTCGAAGAGGCGTAATAGGTATGATAGATTTAGAGGAATATGACTATACGGGTGAAAGGGATGCCATTATCCGTTCGACCGAGCAAACGGTGTCGGAGAGAATTCCGCCACGTGTTAAAATTCGCAAAAATGCACCCCTCGAATTGCCTCACGTTATGCTTTTCATAAATGACCCTGAGGATACGGTTATAGGTCAACTAACCGATAAAAAGGGAAGTTTAGAAAAACTTTATGACTTTTCTCTTATGAAAAACAGTGGAAATATTAAGGGTTTTAAGGTCTGCCAAAATGATGCCCAAAACATAAATCTTGCTCTTGACAGGTTAAGTAAAGAGGGATTTGTTTTTGCGGTGGGAGATGGAAACCACTCCCTCGCAACGGCAAAGGAATGTTACCGTCAAAGTGGTAACGGCAATTGCCGTTATGCTCTTGTCGAGGTTGTAAATATTTACGAAAAATCAATCGAGTTTGAGCCTATTTACCGTGTTCTTTTCGGTTGCGATAAGGAACATTTGCTTGGCGAGATGAAAAAGAAACTGAATTTCTGCGATTCTGCCGATTCCCAAAAAATTACCATTGTAACAAAGGGCAATGAGGAGGAAATTTCGGTAATGCCTACCGCAAAGTTGCCGGTAGGAACTCTGCAAACCTTTTTGGACGGTTACATTGCCGAAAATCCGTCGGTTGAGATTGACTATATTCACGGTATAGAGGACACAAAAAGACTTTGCCAAATGGACGGTGCTGTCGGTTTTATTTTTGACGGAATGAAGAAGGATGAACTTTTCTCGGCGGTTGCTGCCGACGGTTCACTTCCCAGAAAAACATTCTCTATGGGTCACGCCGATGATAAGAGGTTTTATATAGAGGCGAGAAAACTCAAATGATTTCGGTAATTCAAAACCAAAACGATATTGAGGTTGTTTTGAGCGATGTTAAAGAGGTAAATCTTGCAGATATATTCGACTGCGGTCAAGCATTCCGATTTGAAGAACTGCCTGACGGTACCTGGCAGGGTGTAGCCTTTAACAGAATTTTAAAGGTAGCAGCAGCCAACGACAAAATAATTCTCTTTAATACAGATGTTTCAGAATTTGAGACGGTGTGGAGAAGTTTTTTTGATTTTGACAGAGATTACCTTTACATAAGGAACATACTGTCGGCAGATAAGTCTTTGAAAGCAGCCTGTCGTCACGCCGAAAGCATAAGAGTTTTAAGACAGGATGCGTGGGAAACATTATGCCCTTTTATAATTTCTCAGAACAATAATATTCCCCGAATAAAGGGTATCATAAACCGTCTTTGCCGGAACTTCGGAGAGGAAATAGGCGACGGTTTTTACACCTTTCCCACCGCCGAAAAAATTGCTTTGCTGTCAAAGGAAGATTTAGCGCCTCTGCGTTCGGGTTTTCGTGCCAAATATATTCTTGATGCTGCCCGAAAGGTTGCATCAAAGGAGATTGATTTAGAAAAAACGGCAAAGATGGAAACCGATAAGGCCCGTGCGGAACTTATGAAAATTTACGGGGTAGGGGAAAAGGTTGCCGACTGTGTTTTACTGTTCGGAATGGGCCATGTCGATGCGCTGCCGCGCGATGTTTGGATAAAACGTGTGCTCTCGGAACTTTTTGACGGTGCTCTGCCCGATTTTGCGATTCCTTATGCGGGAATTGCACAACAGTATTTGTTCCACTGGGCAAGAATGAATAAAATGAATTTTGGAGAACAAAAATGAGAGACGATATTTGTACCATACCGATTAGCGATGCCTTTGAAGAAAATGACGGGTGCCCAATCTGCCGAATGTACAATACGGTAGAAAAAAGAATTTTAGAGTATATTATGGGTGCTGCCATGATGGAACCCGATGTAAGAATCGAAACCAATGAACTTGGATTTTGCGGCAGACACTTTGAACGTATGCTCAAAATGAGGGACAGGCTTTCCCTTGCGCTTATGCTTGAAACACACCTGGCGGAGGTTAGAAAAAACATAACCGAAGCGGGTATATTTGTATCCTCTGCAAAAAAGGCGGCAAGGGCAAAGGAACTTACACAAACTTGTTTTGTGTGCGAAAAGATAAATTGGGGATTTGAGCGTATGCTTGACACCCTTTACAGAACATACGAATCTAACCGTGATTTCAGGGCAATGTTTGATTCGCAGGACTATTTTTGTTTTCAACATTACACCCTTTTATCAAACGGAGCCACCAAGAAAAATATGAAGAGATACGGCGACGATATGATGAAGGTGCTTGAAGAAAATATTTCGGCAACCATGAAAACCCTGCAAGGAGATGTTGAACATTATTGTTCAATGTATGACTATCGAAACAGCGGAGAAAATGCCGATTGGGGCAATTCCAAAGATTCGGTAGAAAGAACGATTGCGTTTTTAACGGGCAACAGTGAACTTTTAGATAAATAGAATATTTAAGGCAGAAACTGGCAATAATACTAACCGAAAAGCCGAAAGCGAGGTATTATTGTGGTGCGAGGCGTAAACAAAACCGTTATTGAGGTCAATTGCGGCGAAGGAGGATATTTTGAAAGGGCAATTCTGTTTGTCAATCCCGAACAGTTATGCCTTTCATCAAAAAGGCTTCAAAGTGAAGCCGAAAAGTACGTTAAAATTGCAGGAGAAGAAATGCAAAACGGCGGTTTTTCGACCAATGAAAGGTCGAAAAAGTACAGATTGGTGCCGATATTGACAGCGGTACTGTCGGTGACAATAATAACAGCGGTAATTATAATTGCAAAAAGTCTGAGTTAAAAAGCACCCGAAAGGTAAAACCTTTCGGGTGCTTTTCGGTACGCAAATATTGATGTTTCTGCACTTGCATTTTTTGCCACTTTATTATATAATGCATTATAATGACTATTTGGTTACGGAAGTGAACAAAATGAATAACGAACTTTGGAAAGTCAGTTTTGCAATATTCGGAAAGACGGTTTTCTGTCTTTTGTTATCAATAATAATGGTTATGTCATTAAGTTTTATTTTTTCGACCATTGCAACTGAGAATGTCGGATATGACGCATATATTACCGACGAAAACGGAAAAAACGTTAAGGTTTACAGTTACTATTATGATTCGGGCGAGGACACCGAAAAAGCAAAGTATGAGGAGCAGGGGAAAGAGATAATAACTGTGAATATCCGTTCAAAATTCAAAGGTGCACCCTATGCTGCCATGCTCGTCCTTTCCCAGATTTGCACCCTTGGTACACTCATTCTCTTTATCAACGGGAAGATTTACTATATCGGCGATTCCGACGCAAACAAGGTACAGTTCGGAAGGATACAGTATGACCGTTTTAAGGGCTTTAAACTCGGCTTGGTATCGGCAATATTCTATGCAGTTTTATATTTTTGCCTTCTTCTGGGCAAAATCGGGCTGCTCGGCGACGGCTCGCTTTTGGCATTTAGATTCGGAAATTACCATATCTACTCATTTGTACAAATTTTGTTCGGTTCCGAGAGCAGTGTTGCTAAAATCAGTATTATCGGCGTAATTTTAGCGGCACTTTCAATATTTATCGTTCCCTTAATCTGTCAGTTCTGCTATGTTATGGGATATAAGAGAATTAACCTCTTTGAAAAACTTGTTTTTAAAGGAAAGAAAGGATAAAAATGGGCATTAACGGTTTTTTTAATTACAGCGCACCCGGTCCCGGAGTGAGCAAAAATGCACCTCAAAAGCGTGCCTTTGCGGTTTTCTTCGAAACCTGGTTTCGAAATGTTTGGAATATGATGTCGTCGGGCTTTGTATATATTATTTTTTCAATTCTGCTTATACCGTCGGGGCTCGGCAGTGTAGGAATGACCCATGTTGCAAGGAACATTGCAAGGGGTAAACATTCCTTTGGACTCAGTGACTTTTTTGAAACTATAAAGAAGAATTGGAAACAGGCGCTCCCGATAGGCATACTTAACGTACTTGTTACTGCCGGACTGATTTTTGCGGTGTATTTTTACAGTGCTTTCGGCAATACTGCGGGAATGGTAGCGCTTGGTTTTGCAATCTCTATTTCCTTTGTTTTCTCGGTGATGAAACATTATGTATGGCTTATTATAATTACCTTCAACATGCCGGTTAAAAAGGTATTTAAAAACGCCTTTTTCTTTGTCTTTATCAATATGAAAAACAACCTTTTGATAGGGCTCGGAACCATCCTTTGGATAGGCATTGTTGCGGGAATTTTAATGCTTTGTGCATCAAACAGCAGCGTCTTTGTTTTCGTGGCGGTTTTCTTGGCTCTTTTATCAATAATGTTTTATCCGAGTTTTAAACACTTGCTCGTTCAGTTTTGTATATTTCCGTCGGTGAGAAAGCATATGATTGATCCTTATTATGAACAACACCCCGATGAGGATATTGAAAAGAGAAGAAATCTCGGACTTGTCGTTTCGGAAGACGATGAAGAAGAAACGGTATTTAACGATGAGCGACTGCTTCGGCAAAGTTCAGATGACCAAGATGATGACGAATAAATAAAAAATCAAGGCACCCGATTTTTCGGGTGCCTATTTATATCTAAGGGAGTCTTTACTATCGGTTATCTTAAAGACAGTCACGCGCTTGCCGCCGATAAATCGGATATCCGTGTGCTCCCTGCCTTATACTATGCCGAAAACCTACAAAATGTCAGTTTATTTTGCTGATTTTCTGATATAAATAACGCCGAGTGTATTTTGTCCGCAGTGGGAGGAAATGGTGCAACCCGCACGGGAAACGATAAGTTCCTTAAAGGGGGCAGTTTCCTTTACCTGACTGACAACCTGGTTTACAATTTCATCGTCACAGCCTGCGTGGGTAATAAATACGCGGTCCAAATCAATGTTTGAGTAGTCGGTAAGACGGTCGGCAACATATTGTTTTAAGGTTTCGGCGTATTTACCGCGGTATTTTTTGCTTACTCCCATACTGCCGTCCTTAACCTCGATACAAGGCTTTAACTTCAAAACATTTGCACCGAAAGCCGCAAGAGCCGAGCATCTTCCACCCTTGTGAAGGTATTCGAGACTGTCAATTACAAAGGAAGCATCTACCAGGGGGATAAGCGCCGAGAGTTTATCATATATTTCCTTAGCCGAGAGACCTTCGTTTGCCCATTCTACCGCCTTTAAAACCAACAAGCCTTCTCCTGTCGAAAGATTTTTGGTATCCACAACATAAACATCTTCAAACTCATCTGCCGCAATGCAACTGTTTTGATAGGTGGAGGACATGGTCGAACTAATAGTAAAATGGATAATCGAATATCCTTCATCTACAAAGGGCTTGAAGAAATTTATCATATCGTCAACATTAACGGCAGCAGTCTTAGGGAGAATGCCGTGTTCTTCATGATATTTGTACACATCGTCGGGCGTAATGTCAACGCTGTCACGATAAGATTTATCTCCGAGATTTACGATAAGGGGGATGGTTTTAATATTATATTTTTCAACAAGTTCCGGCGGAAGGTCGCTTGTGCTGTCGCGTGTTATAAGAACCTTTTTTTCTGTCAATTTTATTACCTCCTAAACAATTTATACCCATTTTAGCACAGATTTTTATCTTTTTCAATAAAAAATATGATTAGAAAAAAATTCCCCATCCAATAATCTATATATATACACTAAATACTTGACAATAGAGTAGTTTGACAGTAAAATTATATTGATTACATATACGCTTTTTCCGTTGCGGTCGGTGGCAACGGTAATATACATATTTTATTTTTCTAAAAGGAGATTTTGAATGTCGAACGAAAAGACAAAGACTAAGACCGGTCAAAACACTGAAATAAAAAAACCGAAGAACACGACAAAAAGTAAAAAAACTGCTGAACATCAAAAGACTGTAAAGAACAATAACCAAAAAACAGCGAGTAAGAAGGGCGCCTATCAAAAGAAGCAGACGAGTGGTGGCAATTCGTCTAAAAGACACAACAAGCCTGCCATTCCGCTTCGTATAATACCGCTCGGCGGTCTTGGCGAAATAGGCAAGAACATTACCGCCTATGAATACGGAAAGGATATTATACTTGTCGATTGCGGAATGAGTTTCCCCGATGAGGAAATGCCTGGCATTGATATTGTAATCCCTGATTTTTCCTATCTCGTACAGAACAAGGAACGCATTTTAGGGCTTTTTGTCACGCACGGACACGAGGACCATATAGGAGGTATTCCTTATCTGTTAAAAGAGATGAATATTCCCATCTACGGTACCCGTTTAACACTTGGATTGGTAGAGGGAAAACTTCGTGAGCACAAACTTTTGGCAAGCGCGGTGCTTAATGTTACCAATGACGGGGATAAGGTGAACCTCGGTGCATTTACGGTTGAGTTTATTCACGTGAATCACTCCATTCCCGATGCCGTTGCCTTTGCTATCAAAACCCCGGCGGGCACCGTCATCCAAACCGGAGACTTTAAAATTGATACCACCCCCATTGATGATAGGGTTATCGACCTTTCCCGCTTTGCGGCACTTGGGAATGATGGAGTTTTGGCTTTGCTTTCCGACTCTACAAATGCAGAGCGATCGGGATATACCGCCTCCGAAAAGGTTGTGGGAGAGTCTTTTGCGACCCTTTTCAGAAAGGCGGATAAAAACCGCATTATAGTTGCAACCTTCTCTTCAAATATTCACAGAATACAACAGATTATCGATGCCGCCGTCAGTTACAACCGCAAGGTTGCCGTGTCGGGAAGAAGTATGATAAACGTTGTTTCTGTGGCAGAGGAACTCGGATATCTTAAAGTTCCGGAGAATGTCCTTATCGACATTGAAACCATAAAAAAATATTCTCCCGAGCAACTCGTTATCATTACTACGGGCAGTCAGGGAGAGCCTCTTTCGGCACTTCACCGTATGGCACACAATGACCACAGAAATGTTGAAATTGTTCCTAACGATATGATTATCATTTCGGCAACCCCCATTCCCGGCAACGAAAAACTTGTAAGTAAGGTTGTAAACGAACTTATGAAGCAGGGTGCCGATGTTGTATATGAAAAAATGTATGATGTTCATGTTTCGGGTCACGCTTGCCAGGAGGAGTTAAAACTTATACTTTCTCTTGTGAAGCCTAAGTATTTTATCCCCGTTCACGGAGAACTGAAACATCTTTACAAACATGCGTTGCTTGCAAGCGGTGCAGGCATTGATAAGAACAATATCTTAATCGCGGGCATAGGCGATGTGATTGAGCTCGGCCGAAACGGTATGAAAAAGACCGAGACTGTGCCTGCCGGCAGTGTGCTTGTTGACGGACTCGGCATAGGCGATGTCGGAAGTATCGTCTTGAAGGACAGAAAGCATCTTGCAGATGACGGAATTATAGTTGTCGCTTTCACGATGGACTCTGTCTCCCGTGAGGTTGTAGCAGGTCCCGATATAGTAACACGCGGTTTCGTTTACGCCAAGGAGTCGGAGGAACTTCTTGCCAAAATAACCGATATTGCGGAAGAAGCCATTGAACGGTGCTATATTCAAAACATCAAAGACTTTAATACAATTCGTTCAAGGGTAAGAGATTCGGTCTCCCGTTATCTTTACGAGCAGACCCGCCGAAGCCCGATGATACTTCCCATTATAATGGAGATTTGATTTCTAAAAGGCACAAGAAAGGGTGTGTTGCTGTGAGGAAACTGACCTTTAAAACAAAGTTAATTGCCGTATTTATAGCGTTTTGCGTATTTGTTACGGCAGTTACTATGCTTTTAAATATATGGATAGGACTGTTTATAGGAGTTTTAAGTATAGTCGCCTTGGTTTTCTTTGTGAAGGCAATCGACCTTATAAGCAATATTGGAGTGCTTGACCTTAAACTGATAAGATTTTCAAAAAAATTCAGCAAACTTTGCCGTGAGGCTTCAAATATTGTTATTATGGGTCACAAGTTTTCCGACCTTGACTCTATCGGTGCAGGATACGGACTTTATTCTTGTTTAAAACATCACTATAAGGTCAGTCTTCTGATAAATAAGGAAAACACTCTCGGCAGACCGCTTGTTGACCTTATTTGTTACAGCGACCCTGATTGCAAATATTACGGCGAATCGGATGTTGAAAGACTGATAGGGGACAACACCCTTCTCGTTATAGTGGATACCCACCGCCCAAGCCTTATGGATTTTGAACGGGCGTATGAAAAGGCAAACCGTGTTGTCATAATTGACCACCATTTAAGAGCACCCGATTTTGCCTCCAAGGTTAGCCTCTTTTTCCTCAAAACCTCGGCATCTTCGGCTTCGGAAATCTGTACCGCTATAATTAAAACTTTGAGCACAAGGCAGATTGACCGAGTGGCGGCAAATGCACTTTTTGCGGGAATCATGCTAGATACAAAAAACTTTGTTATGAACACAGGACCCGATACATTCAGGATAGCGTCCTATCTCCGTCAGCAAAAGGCGGAGCCTAAGACCTCAAAGCAACTGTTCTCGGAAAGCCTTGAAGTTTGCAAACGCAAATATGAAATAGTTGCCGACGCTCATCTTTATGAGGATTGTGCTATTTCAAAAAGTGAAATTAACGACGGATATTCAAGGGTGTGTGCCGCACAGGCGGCTGATGAACTGCTCACAATCAGCGGAGTCAGAGCCTCCTTTGTTATTTGTCCGTCTGCGGATAAAATAAATATTTCTGCCCGTTCGTTCGGGGATATGAACGTAAAACGCATTATGGAAAAACTCGGAGGCGGAGGACACCGAACGGTTGCCGCTTGTCAAATCAGAGCCGACGGTTTTGATATGGCGTATAAACTACTTTTAAAGGCGATTGACGAGTATAAGACAGAACAAATGTCGGGTAGAAACTACAACGACTAATCAGAAACGGAGACATAATTATGAAGGTTATTTTACTTGAAGACGTAAAGGGCCACGGTAAAAAGGGCGAACTTGTAAACGTATCCGACGGATATGCAAGAAACTTCCTTTTTCCGAAGAATCTTGCCAAGGAAGCCAATGCCGCCGCAATGTCGGAATTTAACAGCAAGGCAGAGGCAAAAATACATCATTATGAAGAGGAAAAGGCAGCCGCCAAGGCTACCGCCGCCTTGATTGAGGGCAAAAAGGTAGTAATTAAAGCAAAGGCAGGATCCTCCGGTAAACTTTTCGGAGCAGTCACCTCCAAGGAGGTAGCGGAGGAACTTAACCGTATGCTTAATATTAAAATCGAAAAGAAAAAACTTACGGTTACCGATATTAAAAGTTTTGGCGATTTTACTGCTACCGTAAAACTATTCACCGAGATTACCGCAACCTTTACGGTTTCGGTTGTTCCTGATTGATAATCTATAATTATAGTGATTTTTGATCTTAAATGATTGTAATTACAGAAAGAAAGGAAGTTTAAAATGAGTAGTGAACTTGATTTCGCAACCTCCTCGACAGGCTTGAATTTACCCTATTCAAGCGAGGCAGAGCAGGCAGTCTTGGCATCGGTGCTTATTGACCCTAAGTGTCTTAACGAAATTGCGACCGAGATGGAAACCGATTTCTTTTATCTTCCCCAGCATAAGGTTATTTACAGAACCCTTTGTTCAATGATTGAACTGTCGGGTTATGCGATAGATTTTGTAACACTTCTTGAAAAACTCAAATCGGATAATACATACGATGAAAACGGTTGGAAGAATTATCTTACCCAACTTGTTAAAATGTTTGTCATTCCTGCTAATATCAAGACCTATGTTGACATAGTAAGAGAGCGTTTTTATGCCCGTTCCTTGCTTTTGGCGGCAGGAAATATTATTAAAGATGTTAACGAGAATATAGACGATGGCGACCGACTGCTTGAAAATGCTGAAAATGCCATCTATCATATCCGTCAGGGAAGAGAAGTAGGCGGTCTTGTTCACGTTGCATCGGTTATTCAGGATGAAACCTTTGACAGAATGACCAAACTTATAAATCCCGAAACAAGAAATGACTATATCGGAATTCCCACAGGAATTTCCGCACTGGACAAAATAACAACGGGACTAAATAAGTCCGACCTTATCATTTTGGGTGCGAGACCCGGTATGGGAAAAACTTCGCTTGCGTTAAATATTGCAAGAAATGTTGCTGTCAACTCAAAGAAAACAGTATGCTTTTTTTCTCTTGAAATGACGAGAGACCAGTTAGCACAGAGACTGCTTTCAAATGAAGCCTCCATCGAGAGCCAGAAACTTCGTACGGGAGAACTCACGAGTGACGAGTGGACAAGACTTGCCCAAGCAGGAAAGATGCTTGGAGAAGCACAAATCTTTTTGGATGAAACGGCAGGAATTACGGTTCAGCAGATGAAGGCGAAACTTCGCAGACTGCCTAAAAAGGCAGACCTTGTTATAATCGACTATTTAGGACTTATTTCTCCTTCTTCAAACCGCAAAAACGATAACCGAGTTCAGCAGGTTCAGGAAATTACGGGCGCTTTAAAGTCAATGGCAAAAGAACTTAAAATCCCCGTTCTTTGTTGCGCCCAACTTTCCCGCGGCACCGAGGTTAAGGGAAAAAGCCACAAACCGGGGCTTTCCGACCTTCGTGAATCGGGTTCTATCGAACAAGACGCCGACCAGGTACTTTTCATCTACCGTGAAAAGTATTATGACAATGAAAAGACCAACGAGGACGAGCAGGGAGATCCGAATGCAGCCGAAATTATCGTTGCCAAGAACCGTCACGGAAGCAGTGCAACGGTAGAAC
>JAZNJE010000153.1:0-11616 GCA_045577905.1 Acutalibacteraceae bacterium
CAGAAATAGCCCTGACGCATAAACTGAAAACCGTCGCCCGTCTTTGCCGATGCAAGGGAAGCCTCCAATTTGCAGCCCTTTAAAACGGTTAAAGACTCGGGGTTCAGATTGTCGGCAAATGAGGAAACTCCCTCCTCGTCCGAAGGATTTTCCACATTGAAAAGTCTGTCGTAAAGGCGGACGGTTGCATCTACTGCGTGGTCGGCAGATACCCAGTGAAGGGTACCCTTAACCTTTCTTCCGTCGGGCGACTCGCCGCCATAGGAGGCGGGGTCATAGGTAACGTGAACGCAGGTTATATTGCCCTGTCCATCCTCCTCGTGAGAGGCATATTTTACAAAATACGCTCCTTTAAGCCGAACCTCTTTTTGAGGACAAAGCCTAAAATACTTGCCGGGAGGGTCAAGCATAAAGTCGTCCTGCTCGATGAAGATATTCTTTGAGAAGGTAACCGTCTTATTTCCAAGTTCGGGTTTATTGGGGTTAATTTCGACCGAAATCTCCTCGCACTTGTCCTCGGGATAGTTGTCGATAACCACCTTTAAGGGACGAAGTACTGCCATTGCTCTGTCGGCATTCAGGTTGAGGTCGTCGCGAACGCAAGATTCAAGAAGTGCGTAATCAATAACACTATATGCCTTGCTGACACCGATTTTCTCTACAAATGTGCGGATTGCGGCGCTCGGGTATCCTCTTCTTCTCATTCCGCAAATAGTTGCCATTCGAGGGTCGTCCCAGCCCGAAACAAGACCGTCATTTACGAGTTTCAAGCATTTCCTCTTTGAGGTGAGGGTGTAGTTTACATTCATTCTCGCAAACTCAATCTGGCGGGAAGGCTCGGAAAGTTCAAGTTTCTCCAAAAACCAGTTGTAAAGAGGTCTGTGATTTTCAAATTCCAGCGAGCAGAGGGAATGTGTAACCCCCTCTTTGGTGTCGGAGAGAGGATGTGCAAAGTCATACATCGGATATACGCACCACTTATCCCCCGTTCTGTGATGGGGTACCTTCATAATTCTGTATATTATGGGGTCGCGCATATTTATATTTGAAGATGCCATATCAATCTTTGCACGGAGTACCATCGCACCGTTTTCAAATTCGCCTGCTGTCATTCTTGCAAAGAGGTCACGGCTCTCCTCTATGGGCCTATTTCGATAGGGGCTTTCCTTACCCGCTTCGGTCAATGTTCCCCTCATTTCTCTTATTTCGTCAGGGGTTGACTCGTCAACATAGGCAAGTCCTTTATCAATCAGTTTTACCGCACACTCATATATAAAATCAAAATAGTCAGAGGCAAAGTAAACGTTATCCCATTTAAAACCAAGCCACTCAATATCCTCCTTGATGGCATCGACATACTCGACGTCCTCCTTGGTGGGGTTGGTATCATCAAGTCGAAGATTGCACTTTCCGCCGTATTTTTCGGCAGTTCCGAAGTCTATGCAGATAGCCTTTGCGTGACCGATGTGAAGATAACCGTTTGGCTCGGGCGGAAAACGTGTTTGCACCCTTTTATAAACGCCTTCGGATAAATCTTTATCTATAAAATCGTAAATGAAGTTGGACGGGGTTGCAGATTCCTCTGTCTCTTCTCTTATGATTTCTTCTGCCATAATTAAAACTCCTTTATTGCAGAATCTATTCTCTTAATACACTCTTCATAGCCCAAAACCTGCATAATACTGCAAAGGTCGGGGGTGTTTCTTCTTCCCGTAACGGCAAGACGCAAAATGGTTGACAGGTCACCCGCACTGCCCTTATAGGCTTCCCGATTTGCCTTATACTCCTTGGTATCTGCGGCAAAGCCAAGCGGCGCACAAAGGTCCTTTATCCTGCCAAACCACTCTTCCTTTGTATCCTCGGCATTATAGACCTTTTTATACCTTGAAAGAAACTCTGCGGCATCCTTGGGGGCAATATTTTCAGGAAGTTCAAAGCCCGACTCGTAATATTCAGGGTAGAAATATGCACAATATTCCTTTGCCTCGCACCATTTTGCTATATCCTTACGGGGTTTTGGTACATCTCGGTCGATTGCAAAGACCTTTTTTGTATAGTCAAGGTCTCGGGTCAGCACTGAGAAAAACTCGGGGTCAAATTCCCGTGCCCATTCGGTCAGTTTTTCAACCACCGTTTGGCTATTCATTTTTGAAATTATATTCTTTGAAACATCGTTAAGTTTATCGTTATCAAAAAGTGCTCCCGAAACCGACATTTTTTTGATATTGAACTTAAACTTTTTATAATCCTCGTCGGGGTTTGCTCGCCGCCAATCTTCAAACTCACTCGATGCTATCGTCATAAGATACTCTATAACACTTAAAGCATCGTAACCTTCCTCGGCAAAATAATGCACCGCCGCCTCGGGGTCCTTTCGCTTGGATATTTTTCTCTTGGCTCCGTTATCAAGTTTCATAATGGGTGCAACGTGACAGAACTTGGGCACCTTAAATCCGAGAAGTTTAAACAGTTGGATGTGCTTGGGCACGCTCGAAATCCACTCGTCTCCCCGTATAACGTGGGTAGTTCTCATAAGGTGGTCGTCAACTGCATGTGCAAAGTGGTAGGTGGGTATGCCGTCAGACTTTAAGAGTACAAAATCTTCGTCATTTTCGGGCATTTCGACCTTGCCTTTAATACCGTCATCAAAAAAGATTCTGTTTTCTTCGCTTCCGGGCGATTTAAGGCGGATAACATACGGCTTTCCTTGGTCGATAAGGGCTTTTGCCTCATCTGCCGTAATATTTCTGTGAACGGCATACTCGCCGTGATATCCTGTTCTTATCTTGTTCTTCTCCTGCTCTTCCCTTACCGCTTCAAGTTCTTCCGCAGTGCAAAAGCAGGGGTACGCAAGGCCCTCTTTTATTAGTTTTTTCACATAGCACTGATATATCTCGGCGCGAAGACTCTGCTTATAAGGGCCGTAGTTACCATTTTCCTCTCTCGGTGTAACAAAACCTTCGTCGATATTTATGCCAAAACGGATGAGCCCGTTTATAATATCGTCAATACCGCCCTCGATTTCACGTTTTTTATCGGTATCTTCTATACGGGTAAAAAAAATTCCCCCCGTTGAATCGGCTGTAATTCGGTTTACAAGTGCCATAAACAGGGTGCCGAGATGAAGGTAACCCGTAGGGCTCGGAGCAATTCTTACAACCCTTGCACCTTCGCCCAGTTCCCTTGCGGGATACATTTCTTCATAATATTCAGGTTCTTTTGTAATATTGGGAAGCAAAAGTTCCGCCATTTTTAAATTTTCGTTCATAACTTCTCCTCTAAATCGGGTAAAAGAGCCGTCTTGACAAAAGACAGCTCTCTGAATTACTTTTGTAACAACTTGTTTAGTTCTTCCATAAATGTGTTTATGTCTCTAAACTGACGGTAAACCGAAGCAAACCGAACATAGGCAACCTCGTCAATCTCGGAAAGTTTCTTCATAACGAGTTCTCCTATTTTTTCGCTCGAAACCTCGCGGTCGAGGGAGTTTTGAATCTCGGTTTCTATCTCGTCGATAGCACGCTCCAAAGTTTCAAGCGAAACGGGACGCTTTTCACAAGCCCTTACCATTCCGTTCAAAATCTTCTCACGTGAAAATGCCTGACGGGTCTTGTCCTTCTTAATAACAATAATCGGCAGGCTTTCAATCATTTCATAGGTGGTAAAACGCTTTTGGCAGGAAAGGCACTCTCTTCTTCTGCGAATGCGCTCTCCTTCGTCGGTAGGACGGGAGTCTATTACCTTGCTTTCTTCGAACGCACAAAACGGACACTTCATAAACCAAGCCACCTCACATATAGATATTTATTATATATTAACACATATTTTTCCCAAAAACAAGAATTTTGTATTGATAATAGGAACAAATGCTGATAAAATAGGGGTGTAAATCTTTTATGAGGTGAATATTATGGCTTTTCAGACCAAAACTCCCGCTATCGGCGACACCGTTGCCGTTATGCACACTAATATGGGTATTATTAAAATAAAACTTTTTGTAGATGAGGTTCCCCGCACAACCAAAAACTTTATAGAACTTTCAAATAAGAACTACTATAACGGAATTACCTTCCACCGAGTTATAAAGGACTTTATGATTCAGGGCGGAGATCCTACCGGTACGGGTATGGGGGGCGAGTCTATCTACGGTGAAAAGTTTGAAGATGAGTTTGACCCCAGACTCCACAATATCCGAGGCGCTATTTCTATGGCAAACGCAGGGCCCAACACCAACGGCAGTCAGTTCTTTATCGTTCAGTCGAGCGAGCCGATTCCCGCAAATCTGATTGCCCAGATGGAGCAACTTAAAGACCGCGGTTTTCCCGAAGATACAATAGAGGAATATAAGGCACTCGGCGGTACACCATGGCTTGATTTTAAACATTCGGTTTTCGGTCAGGTTTATGAGGGAATGGAGGTTGTTGACGCCATTGCAAATGTTAAGACGGGCTTCCAGGACAAACCCATAGACCCGGTAATTATTGAAGATATTGATATTTTGGTTTTAGAGGATATGTAAAAAAAGACCCGAAAGGGTCTTTTTTGTTTAGTTAAGTCTGCCGTATAGCGGGATGTCGGGGGAATCTTTTTTAGGCTCTCTCGTTGCATCGGGTGCTACGTTTACGGTCTGGCTGGGCTTTCTGTCGCCACGACCTCTGCCGCCGTGACGTCTGTCGCCGCCGCGACCGCCGCGCTCGCCGCCCTCGGGGCTGACTACAACACGTCTGCTGCTACCCTCTCCGACAGAGTTGGAGGTTACCCCCTCAATCTCCTGAATAACGGTATGGATAATTCTGCGTTCATAAGGATTCATAGGCTCCAAAGTGCGGCTTCTGCCAGAAGATACAACCTGCGCTGCAACCTTCTTTGCAAGTGCCTTTAAGGTAACCTCTCTCTTTTCGCGATAGTTGCCGATATTGAGTGTAACCTTGTAATATCCGCTTCCTGTATTAGCGGCAAGGCTTGTTAAATACTGTAAAGCGTCGAGGGTTTCTCCCCTTCTGCCGATTACAGCACCTAATTTATCTCCTTCGAGTTGGAGATAGGTTCCTCCGTCAATCTCTGCTGCCTTTACGGTGACATTTTCACATCCGAGGCTGGTAAGAACAGTCTTAATATATGCAGCCGCTCTGTATGCAGGGGTCGAACTGTCGAGTGTATCGGCATCGACTAAATTAAGTTGTTCCGATACCGGCTCCGCCTTTTCTGCTACTTTTGTTTCCTTTTTTTGAACATCTTTTTTAGGTGCGTTATTCTTTTTTGCAGGCTTTTTGGCGGGCTTGGGGTCGGGCAGTTCAACATAAGCCCTTACCTTTGCGAGACTTCCGCCGAAAAGGCCGAGTGCTTTTTTCTTGTATTCCGAAATAACCTCAATCTGAACATCGGCATCGGCTTCTGCGCCGAGCCCCTCAATTGCGGCAGAGGTTGCTTCTTCAAGGCTTTCGCCTTGACCTATATATTCTTTAATCAATTGTATTGCCTTCTTTCTTAATAAGCGGGTGACATAACCGCCACGGTGCTACGCGTTTTCGTCGTTATTTTCCGCTACACGCTTTTCGATATACTTCTTTTCTTCCTGATAAACACGAACTATACTGCCTGCTCTTTCCTTTGCGAGCATCTTTTGAGGGCCGTAAAAGTTTTGAACTGCCAATTGAACTACACTTCCGATAAGACCGGAACAGAGCCAATAAAATCCAACCGCACCCGGAACGGTAAAACCGATAAACAAGGTAATGAGAGGCATTGTGAGCATCATACCTGCCATAGAGGGGGCATCGGGATTAAGTTTTTTCTGGGTTTTCATAGAAACGATGCTTGTGAGCATCTGCACCACAAATGCACCGATAGGAATAAGCCATATAGGCTGCCAAGCTTCGACAAAATTAAAGCCGAAATTCGGAGTGACGGTGAGGTCAAGTCCGAACATTTTATAATTCATAATGTCTGCGTTGATATACTTGTAATTTTCGGGCTGGGTTACAAGACGGTAAACCGAAAGCATAAAAATCATTCGGATAATCATAGGGAGACAGCCGCCACCCATAGATATATTTTCTTCTTGATAAAGTTTTTGCATTTCGGCATTATACTTTTGCTTATCGTCACCGTATTTTTTCTTAATCTCTTCCATCTTGGGCTTGATTCTCAGCTGAGCAACAGAGGATTTCTGGCTCTTGATTGAAAGAGGAACCGTGCAAAGGTTTACAAAAAGGGTGAAAATGGCGATAGCCCCTGCAAAGCTTCCGCCTAAAAGGGTTGCAATAAAGTTAAGCACCCAACTGAGCGGAACGTTAATCAAATCAAATATAAAATTCAAATCTATTCACCTTACCGGCAATTTTTATCTGCCACGTTTTTTTCTTTTTTAGGCGGCACGGGGTCAAAACCACCCTTGCCGAACGGATTACAACGGAGAATTCTCCAAGCCGACATAAAGAAGCCCTTAAAGGCACCGTGCACCTCGATAGCCTCTATCGCATACGCCGAACAGGTCGGGTTAAACCGACAGCAGGATATCTTTCTCGGCGAAATGTTTTTTTGGTAAAACCTAATACATTTAATCAGTAGTTTACCCATTCTCTTTTTCCAACAGGTCTGCCTTTTGCAGATAATTCATAAGTTTTGCGGTAATTTCGGTGCTTTTTGCAGACAAAATTACGCTTCTTGCGGTTAAAACAAAGTCGTACCCTTTCTTTATTTTAGGGGCACACTCACGAAAGGCGGCGGTTAAAACCCTTTTTGCACGGTTTCGCGCTACTGCACCGCCAAGTTTCTTGCTAACCGTAAGCCCGAGACGAATATCTCCCGAGCGGTTTTTCAAGGCATAAACTACGAACGCAGAATCAACAAAACTCGTTCCGCGTCCGTATATCCTTCTAAACTCACTGTTTTGTTTCAGTTTCTTAAAACAGTACATAAATTAGTATGTGAGCTGCTTTCTGCCCTTTGCCCTGCGGCGAGCAAGTACTTTGCGGCCGTTAGCGGTAGCCATTCTCTTTAAGAAACCGTGCTCCTTCTTACGCTGAATTTTCTTAGGCTGATAAGTTCTCTTCACTTGGAACCCTCCTTAAACTAGTATTTCGGCTAAAAAGGGGAAATTTCTCCTTTTACATAGCCTATCAGTTTAACATTATAACCTAAACCCACCCTTATTGTCAACAAAAATTTGACCTTATATCGTTCTTGTGTTAGAATAATGAATTAAGAGGTGAGGACAGTGTATCGAGACTTAAATTCCTTTCTACGGGAGAAATACGGCACCAAGGTTTATAAACTCTCCCTTGATGCGGGACTCTCCTGTCCTAACCGTGACGGAAAAGTGGGAACTCGGGGTTGTATATTTTGTTCTGCCTCGGGGTCGGGCGATTTTGCCCAAAGGCGGTGCGGTACCGTTTGCGAACAGATAGAACGTGCTAAAAACCTTGTCGCCTCCAAAAACAAATGCGGAAGGTACATCGCATATTTTCAGTCTTTTACCAACACCTACGGGGATATAGATTATCTTCGGAAAATTTATTTCGAAGCCATTGCCCCCGACGATATTGTGTCTTTATCGGTCGCAACACGTCCCGACTGCCTGTGCGATGAGGTTATTTCTCTTTTAAACGAAGTAAATATGGTAAAACCGGTTACGGTTGAACTCGGATTGCAGACTATTCACGAAAAGACGGCAGAATATATTAGAAGAGGCTATAAAACCGAAGTTTTCGACGATGCAGTAAAAAGGCTTCGTGGGGCAGGAATTGAAACGGTGGCTCACCTGATTTTAGGACTGCCCGGAGAAACCGAGGAAATGATGCTCGACACTGCCCGTCATATATCACGTCTCGGTGTTGACGGAGTCAAGTTCCATCTTTTGCACGTTATAAGGGGCACCGACCTCGAAAGAGACTTTGAGAAGGGATTTTTTGACGTTTTAAGCCTCGAAAGTTATGTTGATATTCTTGAAAAATGTATAAAAATTCTTCCCCCGCGGGTGGTTATTCACAGGCTAACGGGCGACGGTGCAAAACGCGACCTTATTGCACCTCTTTGGTCGGCAGATAAGAAAAAGGTTTTGAATTATATTAAAAAAAGATTTGAAAGAGACTGTCTTATACAGGGCAGTGATTGTGAAGGAGAATGATTATGGAAATGGTATTGCTAACTGCACTTGGAGTTGGAGGTGCAACCCTTTTCGGCTCTTTGCTCGGTTTTATTTTCAGAAAAATATCCCACAAGTTTTCCGATATTGTGCTTTCTTTTGCGGCAGGCATAATGCTTGCGGCAGCGGTGCTCGGGCTTATTCTTCCCTCGGTTGAATACGGCGGAAAATTCGGTCTCGTTTATGCCGTCGCCGGAATTTTCACAGGTGCTTTTGTGATGAATCTTATGGACAAATTGGTTCCCCACCTTCACAGACTTGCCGACCCTGACCCCGAAAGCCACAACAACGGAAATCTTTCAAAGGTCATTCTTTTTGTAATGGCAATTGCTATACATAATCTGCCCGAAGGAATTGCGGCGGGAGTTGGCTTCGGCTCGGGAGATATAAGCGGTGCGTTGCTTATTGCGGGCGGTATCGCTCTTCAAAATATACCCGAAGGAATGATTATAATCGGTCCTATGCTTGCATCGGGCATCAGCGTAAAACGAACACTCCTTTGTGCTTTTGCAACAGGTTTTATCGAGGTTGTCGGTACTCTTATCGGATATTTTGCGGTTTCTCTGTCTGCGGTTATCCTCCCCTTTGCCCTTGCCTTTGCAGGCGGAACCATGCTCTATGTTGTAAGTGATGAAATGATTTTTGAAACCCACGGCCACGGAAGTGAACGCGGTGCAACATATTCTCTGCTCGTCGGCTTTTGCGTAATGCTCATAAGCGATGTACTGCTCGGGTAACAGGACCGCAAATCATATAATCTTCCCCTTTCCCTAAAAAAGAGGTTCTCGATTAACGAGAACCTCTTTTTATTCTACAAATTCAGCAATATCTTCTATCCTGCATTTCAGAGCAGAGCAAAGCCTATCCAGCGTTTTTATTTCAATGTTCTCATTGGCTTTCAGTCTTCGCACCGTCTTACTGTCGATGCCGCACTTTTCTCTAAGCCAATAGGTCGAAACGCCTTTTTCTTGCATTGTTTTCCAAAGTCTGTCAAAAACTATCATCGTACTTTTAACACCGCCTAATTATTATGATTCGGTGTGTTCTATGTCTTCAAGTGCCATCTTTACAGCAGCGATCACAAAGGCTGAAAAAGTGCAATCTTTGCCCTCTATCGCGCTCTCTACTCCCTCAATAACGTCATTCGGAAAACGGATGGTTTTGTTTGTAGTGGCAGGTGTGCTTGGAATTTTAAAGTTTCCCATAATCGAACCTCGCAATACATTTGTCTTGCTTTTAGTTTAAACTGAATTAGGATAAAAATATGCATTGCACTTGCAATGCATATTTTGTATAATGAATAAAAATGAGGTTATATTATGACAGATTATAAAGAAATGTATCGCGAGTTGTTTATTGCAGTAACAAAAGTCATTGAGATTTTGGTCGAAGCCCAAAAAAATGCGAGGAAATGTATATAGAAGCGGAAGACCGCGAAAAGGTTATTCGGATGATAGATAAATTGTCGAAAGACAAGTAACCTAACGAGAGGGGGACAAAGCCCCTCCCCTACTATTACCTACATAGCGTCGCAGACACATTAATTCTGCATTTTGCATTTTGCATTCAAAAAGAGGTTCTCGATTAACGAGAACCTCTTTTTATAATGTCCCAATATTCTTTAAATTTTTGTTCGGTTTTGTTGTCGCCGTATTCGTAGAACTTGGCATTTTTAAGGTCGTCGGGCAAATACTGCTGTGCCACCCAACGATTAGGAAAACTGTGGGGGTATTTATAGAACTGACCGGGAGCATCATTATCTGCACCGTCAAAATGCTTGTTTTGTAAATGACGGGGTACTGCGCCGCCCTTTCCCTTTTCTACCGCATCCATTGCGGCAAATATGGCATCGTGTGCCGTATTTGATTTGGGACTGATTGCAACGAGAACAACCGCATCGGCAAGGGGTATTGCCGCTTCGGGCAGTCCTACGGCGTTTGCCATATCGACAGCCGCTTTTACAATCGGAATTATCTGGGGGTAAGCAAGGCCTACATCCTCTGCGGCACATACCATTAGCCTACGGCAAGCCGACGGTAAATCCCCTGCGGCAAGAAGCCGTGCAAGGTAATAGACTGCGGCATCGGGGTCAGAGCCTCGCATAGATTTCTGATATGCCGAAACTATATCGTAATGCTCGTCACCCTCTCTATCGTAACGGACAGAGGAATGGGCTAAAAGTTGTTCCAAAATATCATCGGTTACATTTGCTACACCGTCATCCAGGCTTGTCATAACTGCAAGTTCAAGGGTGTTAAGTGCCCGCCTTACGTCTCCTGCGCAACTTCGGGCAATTTTGAGCGCTTCTGTCTGGTTAATCTTGACCTTTATTCCCTTTTCCTCTTCCAAAAAGGCAGCCGCACGTATTACGGCAGGAGTAACCTCTTCGGGTGAGATTTCTTTAAACTCAAAAACTGTCGAACGGCTTAAAATGGCATTGTAAACATAGAAAAACGGGTTTTCGGTCGTCGATGCAATAAGGGTTATGTCCCCGTTTTCGATATATTCAAGTAGAATCTGTTGTTGCTTTTTGTTAAAGGACTGAATCTCATCAAGATACAGGAGAACACCGCCCGCACTCTCGATGGTTCCGAGGTCTCCGATAATAGATTTTATATCGGAGGTCGAGGCGGTTGTTGCGTTGAGATAATAGAGTTTTTTACCGCAACGCGCCGAAATTATTTTGGCGACCGTCGTTTTGCCAACACCCGACGGCCCATAGAATATTAAATTTGGGATAGTGCCCGACTCTATTATTTTTCTGAGCACCTTGCCATCGCCAAGCAAATGCTTTTGACCTACAACCTCATCGAGGGTGGCAGGTCTTGCTCTGTCAGCAAGCGGTTTCAACTCTATTCACCTCCTGTTTATATAATGTTTCCGCAAGGCAACACCTTAATTCTGCATATTAGTAAAGCGGATATTTTTTGCAGATTGCGGCAACGCCCTCTTTAATATAATCCTTGTTTGCATCAAAGTCAGAAATTGCAAGAGAAATATACTCCGCTATCTTGTCCATATCCTCTTCAACAAGACCTCTGGTTGTAGCGGCAGGAGTGCCGATACGAAGTCCGCTTGTGATAAAGGGAGACTGGGGGTCGTTGGGGATAGCGTTCTTGTTTGCGGTAATGTTTACCTCGTCAAGACGATGCTCTAATTCCTTACCGGTAACCTCGGTTCCTACAAGGTCAACAAGCATAAGGTGGTTGTCGGTACCGTTTGATACGAGTTTAACCCCCCTCTTGGTAAGACCTTCTGCGAGAGCCTTTGCGTTCTTTACAATCTGCTCCTGATACGCCTTGAATTCAGGTTTTAGTGCCTCACCGAAGCAGACGGCTTTTGCGGCAATAACGTGCATAAGAGGTCCGCCCTGATTTCCGGGAAATACCGCCTTATCGATAGCCTTTGCAAGTTCCTCTTTGCAGAGAATAAGACCGCCTCTGGGGCCTCTTAAAGTCTTGTGTGTTGTG
>JAZNJE010000154.1:0-4485 GCA_045577905.1 Acutalibacteraceae bacterium
GATAAGAACAGAAAACTTCCCATCACCACCTTTATGCGTGCATTGGGACTTTCTACCAACGAACAGATAAGACAACTTGTCGGCGAGGAGGAGCGTCTCTGTGCAACTCTTGACAAGGACATAACAAACAACACAAACGATGCTTTAATCGAAGTATATAAGAAACTTCGCCCTGGCGAGCCTGCAACGGTTGAAGGAGCAGAGAGTTATTTGGCTCAACTCTTCTTCGACGAGCATCGCTATGACCTTTCCAGGGTTGGACGCTATAAGTACAATAAGAAGTTAAACCTTTCCGGCAGACTTATTGGAAAGGTTCTTTCCCGCCCCGTTATCGACCCCTTGACCGGAGAAATTATTGCCGAGCCCGATACACTTATTAACAAAGAAACCGCGCTTATGTTCGAAGCAAAGGGTGTAAGTGAGGCTTACGTTAAACAGGAAGAGGCGGAGGGTTCTGTTCGCGAACTCAAAATCATTTCTAACGGAATGGTTGACATTAAAAACTTCGTTTCGTTTAATGTAGCCGATCTCGGTGTAAATGAAAATGTTTCCTTCTCGGTACTTCGTGAAATTCTTGAAAACAATGATACAGAAGAGGAAATTAAGCAGGCGATTGTTGATAATCTCAATGCCCTTATTCCCAAGCATATCACTCTTGACGATATTTTTGCTACAATTAACTATTTCATAAACCTTCCTTATGATATAGGCAATGTTGACGATATTGACCACCTCGGAAACCGCCGTATTCGTTCGGTAGGAGAACTTCTCCAAAACCAGTTCAGAATCGGCTTTTCGAGAATGGAGAGGGTCGTCCGTGAAAAGATGGCTATTCAGTCATCTGATGCTGACGCTATTACTCCCCAGACTCTTATCAATATCCGTCCCGTCGTTGCCGCTATTAAGGAGTTCTTCGGTTCATCACCCCTTTCGCAGTTTATGGACCAAACCAACCCGCTTTCCGAACTTACTCATAAGAGAAGACTTTCGGCGCTCGGTCCCGGAGGACTTTCACGTGACCGTGCATCCTTCGAAGTTCGAGACGTTCACTATACCCATTACGGCAGAATGTGTCCTATCGAGACACCCGAAGGTCCTAACATCGGTCTTATTTCATATCTTGCTACCTTTGCAAAGATTAACGAATACGGCTTTATTGAGGCTCCTGTACGCCGTGTAATTGACGGTAAGGTTACTGATGAGGTTGTCTATATGACCGCCGATCAAGAAGATGAGTATATCATCGCACAGGCTAATGAGCCTTTGAATGAGGACGGTAGTTTTGCACGTGCGAAGGTCAACGCACGCCATCTTGATGACTTTGTGGAAATTGCTCCCTCTAAGGTTGACTATATGGACGTTTCGCCCAAGATGGTAGTTTCGGTTGCAACCGCAATGATACCCTTCCTCGAAAACGACGATACCAACCGTGCGCTGATGGGTTCGAACATGCAGAAGCAGGCAGTTCCGCTTCTTGTTACCGAGCGTCCTTTTGTAGGAACCGGTATTGAGCATAAGGCTGCGGTTGACTCGGGTGTTGTTGTACTTGCCAAACGTGCAGGTACGGTTGTTTCTGTCGATGCAAACAAAATTGTTGTCCGCACCAAGGACGGCGACGTTGATGAGTACGAACTTATTAAGTTCCTACGTTCTAACCACGGCACCTGCATAAACCAGACACCTATCGTTGAGGTTGGTCAGCAGATTAGCGAGGGCGAGGTTATTGCCGACGGTCCTGCTACCGACAAGGGCGAAATTTCGCTCGGAAGAAACGCTCTTATCGGATTTATGACCTGGGAAGGTTACAACTATGAGGATGCTGTTTTAATTAACGAAAAACTTGTCCGCGAGGATATGTACACCTCTATTCATATTGAAGAATACGAAATTGAAGCCCGTGACACCAAACTCGGCGCTGAAGAGATCACCCGTGATATTCCCAATGTCGGCGAGGATGCCCTTAAAGATTTGGATGAACGCGGAATTATCCGTATCGGTGCAGAGGTAACGGCAGGAGATATTCTTGTAGGTAAGGTTACTCCGAAGGGAGAGACTGAACTTACTGCCGAGGAACGACTCCTCCGTGCTATTTTCGGTGAGAAGGCAAGAGAGGTTAGAGACACCTCCCTTAGAGTTCCTCACGGTGAATACGGTACAATCGTAGATGTTAAGGTATTCTCACGCGAGAATTCTTCTGAACTTTCTCCCGGAGTAAACCTTGTGGTACGTTGCTATATCGCACAGAAGCGTAAGATCTCTGTCGGTGATAAGATGGCGGGCCGTCACGGTAACAAGGGTGTTGTTTCCCGCATTTTACCCAGTGAGGATATGCCATATTTACCCGACGGTACACCTCTTGACATTGTTCTTAACCCCCTCGGTGTTCCATCCCGTATGAATATCGGTCAGGTTCTTGAAGTTAACCTTGGTTATGCTTGTAAAGCCCTCGGTTGGCATATTGCAACTCCTGTATTTGACGGTGCTCACGAAAAGGACATCGTTGCCTGCTTGAATAATGCAGAACAACTTACAAAGGCGGACGACTACGTATTAGCAGGCTCTGCTGAACTTGATTTCTCGAAGATTCCTCTTCGTGGGGATGCAAAAACACAACTGTTTGACGGAAGAACGGGCGAACCCTTTGACAACCCCGTAACCGTTGGATATATGTATTATCTCAAACTGCATCATCTTGTTGATGATAAGATTCACGCACGTTCAACCGGTCCTTATTCGCTCGTTACCCAGCAGCCCTTGGGCGGTAAGGCACAGTTCGGTGGACAGCGTTTCGGTGAGATGGAAGTTTGGGCACTTGAAGCGTATGGTGCGGCCTACACCTTGCAGGAAATCCTTACAGTCAAGTCGGATGACGTTGTCGGAAGGGTTAAGACCTACGAGTAAATCGTTAAGGGACAAAATGTTCCCAAGCCGGGTGTACCTGAGTCATTCAAGGTTCTTATTAAGGAACTTCAATCGTTAGGACTTGATGTAAAGGTTCTTGATAAGGATAATGAGGAAATCGACCTTAAACAAAGTTTTGAAGATGACGAGGAACTCGGATTTACCCCCGTAAGTTATGCGGGCGACGAGTTTGAAGAATCGGCCGTTATGGATACTATGGAAGGCTTCGGACTTCAAGATGAAAATGGCGAAGACATCTCAGACGATTTTGACAATTCCGACGATTTCGGTTCAGATGAAGAATAATTAAGGAGGAAAGACGACTATGGAAAATAAAACCAACGAAATTGAATTTGAATCTATAAAAATTGGTCTTGCCTCTCCCGAACAAATAAGAAGTTGGTCATGCGGCGAAGTTACCAAGCCCGAGACCATCAATTACAGAACCTTAAAACCTGAGCCGGGCGGACTTTTCTGTGAAGCAATTTTCGGACCCCAGAAGGACTGGGAATGTCATTGCGGAAAGTATAAAAGAATTCGCTATAAGGGTAAGGTATGTGAGCGTTGCGGTGTTGAAATAACACGTGCAAAGGTAAGGCGCGAGCGTATGGGCACAATAGAACTTGCTGCTCCCGTATCGCATATTTGGTATTTCAAGACAATTCCTTCAAGAATGGGGCTTGCGCTTGAAATTTCTCCCAAAGAATTGGAACAGGTTATTTACTTCTCGAAGTATATTGTTACCGAGCCCGGTCACACCGGCTTTAAAAAGAAGAGAGTTTTAAGCGAAAAAGAGTATCGTGATGCTTGCGAAATGTATTATGACGATACCGAATTTAAGGCAGAGATGGGTGCCGAGGCGATCCAGAAACTTCTCAAAGAAATTGACCTTGAAGCCACCTGTAATGAACTACGTGCAGAACTTGAATCTTTAAGCGGACAGAAGTCGGCAAGCGGACAAAAGAGGGTAAAAATCTTCAAGCGTCTTGAAGTGCTTGAAGCCTTTAAAAATTCGGGCAACCGTCCCGAGTGGATGATTCTTGATGTCATCCCTGTAATTCCGCCCGATTTACGTCCTATGGTACAACTCGACGGAGGAAGATTTGCAACTTCCGATCTTAACGATCTATACAGAAGGGTAATCAACCGCAATAACCGATTAAAGAGACTTCTTGAACTCGGCGCTCCCGATATTATCGTAAGAAACGAGAAGAGAATGCTTCAAGAGGCTGTTGATGCACTTATCGATAACGGCAGAAGGGGTAAACCGGTTACAGGACCCAACAACAGAGCATTAAAATCTCTTTCCGATATGCTCAAAGGTAAGCAGGGACGCTTCCGTCAGAACCTTCTCGGTAAACGTGTTGACTATTCGGGACGTTCTGTTATCGTTGTAGGACCTGAACTTAAAATGTATCAGTGCGGTCTTCCGAAGGAAATGGCACTTGAACTCTTCAAGCCCTTCGTAATGAAGAGACTTGTCGAGACACAGAAGGCTTCCAACATCAAGGAAGCAAAGAAGAAGGTCGAGAAGGTCAATGCAGACGTTTGGGATGCACTCGAAAACAAGTCGGAGGGCCAAGC
>JAZNJE010000155.1:0-1933 GCA_045577905.1 Acutalibacteraceae bacterium
ACCTGCCTTAATGAAGGCTGTATCCCCACAAAAACCCTTCTCAATTCCTCTAAAATGTATCGCCATGCAAAAGAAAGCGAAGCCTTTGGTGTTACTGTGGAAGGCACCGTGAAGTATGACCACGCAAAGGTAATCGACCGCAAGAACAAGGTTGTTAATGCGCTTGTTTCCGGCGTAGGTTCAACAATGAAGGCAAATAAGGTTACAGTTGTTTCTGCTAATGCAGTTATCAAGGGTAAGTCTGCTAACGGATTTTCCGTTGAAGCCGACGGAGTTGTTTATGAAGGAAAGCGCTTAGCAATTGCTTCCGGCTCCGAGACTGTTGTTCCCCCCGTACCGGGACTTAAAGAAGGTCTTGCAAGCGGCTTTGTTGTAACCAACCGCGAAGTACTTGATGAAAAGACATTGCCTCAAAATATCGTTGTTATCGGCGGCGGCGTAATCGGACTTGAAATGGCTTATTATTTCGCAAGCGTAGGAGCGAAGGTTACTGTCATCGAAATGATGCCCAAGATCGCAGGTGCTACCGACCCCGAAATATGCAAGGTTCTAACCGACGCTTTTGTTAAAAAGGGAATGGAGTTCAAACTTTCCTGCAAGGTTCTTGAAGTTAAGACAAATTCTGTAATATATGAAGAAAACGGCGAAAAGAAGGAAATTGCTTGCGATAAAGTTCTTCTTTCCGCAGGAAGAAAACCTGCTACGGCAGGAATCGGTATTGAAACTCTTGGAGTTGAGATGGACAGGGCGGCAATTAAAACCGACCGTTATCTTTGCACAAGCCTTTCAAATGTTTATGCAATCGGCGATTGCAACGGTAAGTTAATGCTTGCGCATACGGCATACCGCGAGGCAGAGGTTGCTGTTAATCATATGGTTGGCAAACACGACGAAATGCGTTATGACGTTATTCCTTCGGTCATTTACACCGACCCCGAGGTTGCAAGTGTTGGCTATTCTAAGGCAGACGCAGAGGCAAAGGGAATGACTGTTAAAGAGGTTAAACTTCCCATGTCTTATGCAGGCCGTTATCTTGCCGAAACCGAAGGCGGAAAGGGCTTTATCAAACTTGTTGTTGATACCGATAGAAATCGTCTTGTCGGTTGCCATATGGTTGGCTCTTACGCATCTGAAATCATTATGACGGCAACTATGATGGTTGATACCGAGCTTACCCCCACAAGACTTAAAAAACTCGTATTCCCGCATCCTACCGTTGCGGAAATAATCAGAGAAGCAATATTTCATATCTAATAGCAAAGGAGATTAATAATTATGCCTAAGAGTTTATTTGTAGATCCCGCCGAAACCCGTGCGGCAGGTAAAATCACATTTGAAAACATTCCTGTTAATGTGTACAACAAAACAATTAAAGAGGAACGTAAGCGTTACAGCGATGATGACCTTGTTCGTATCTATCGCGACATTACCGTTCTTCGTGAGTTCGAGTCTATGCTCAACCAAATCAAGACTCAGGGACTCTATAATGGAATTGAAACTACATATCCCGGCCCTGCCCACCTTTCTATCGGTCAGGAGGCGGCTTGTGTAGGTCAGGCATATCTGCTCGACCAGAATGACTTTACCTTTGGTTCACACAGAAGCCATTCCGAGATTCTTGCAAAAGCACTTTCCTGCATCAATAAACTCAATGATCAGCAACTTATGGAGATAATGGAAGGATTCCTCGGCGGTTCGGCACTCCGTGCTACTGAAAAACTCGGCCCTTGCGACAATGCAAAGGAACTTGCAATTCGTTTCATCCTTTATGGTACCCTTTCTGAAATCTTTGCCCGTGAAACAGGCTTCCACAAGGGAATGGGCGGCTCAATGCACGCATTCTTCCTTCCTTTCGGTATTTATCCCAATAATGCTATCGTTGGCGGTTCTGCCGCTATTTCTACCGGTGCTGCCCTCTTTAAGAAGATCAACG
>JAZNJE010000156.1:0-5126 GCA_045577905.1 Acutalibacteraceae bacterium
CTTGGGGTATCTGCCGACGGGGACGACAAACTTATCATAACCCTACAATACGATGACCCGTTATTTTTAAGCACCCTTGCCACCCCCATTGCAATGCCATGCAACGAGGAGATGTTTAACTCCGCAAAGGGCCTTTACGGAAGAAACCTTGATAACACGCCGTCGTGTGGCTCATACTATATCAAAAAGTGGAACGAAAGAGGCAACTTTCTTATCAGAATGGCAAAAAATCTTGATTATAAAGGCTATTTTGAAGCCAGAAGTATGAGAATTTATTTTACCTGCGATGAGAGAAACAATGTCGATATGTTAAACGATTTTGATACCGATTTTGCATTTATAGGTGCCGACGAGGTAGGTAAAATTAACGACGATTCTTATATCAATTCTCACGAGAGCGAAAGTTTTCTTATGTTTATATCACCAAACATTAATATGGATGTAAGAACCGCGCTTATGAAATCGGTATCGAAAAACGAATCCTCATTAAATAACTTAAACGGTATATCTTTATCTCGGCATATTATTCCGTCGTCTATTTACAACATAAACGAAGACTGCCCGCATTTTGCTTATGACCTTGATACGGCACGTAATCTGTATTCAAGTGCGGTATTAAAAGATCCGATAAACACCTTAAACGGAAAGACCGTTATCTGCCTTGATGATCCCGCAGCCCTTATGTTTGCAAAGACAATTACGGCTCATTGGCAACAAAATCTCGGCGCATTTATCAATATTGAGACTATTTCAGATATCGAAACCCTATATTCCTACTATCATACAAATGACTACACCGTTGCAGTTATGCCGGTATTTGCTTCTTTCCCCCACCCATCGGCATATATTTCCTTTTTTAATACGAACGCCTTAAACATTAAAGATGTTGAGCAATATCTTGCGAAAGAGTCCTTATGCTATCCTCTTTTCAATCGCAGCGCCTACACAGTTTCGACAAAGTATATCAAGAACGGCAACGCCATTTTCAATTATGGAATACCCGATGTTGCCCTTGCAATTAAAATTGAGCAATAATTTTTATAATCTCTGTATTGACATAACATTTTTATTATGTTATAATTTCATGTGGTAAATCTTTAAAGACGATACAGAGATATCGGCAAGATTTAGTTTTATATGTATATTCAACACCCTTTGGTGTTTGTTTTCGTATGCAACGGTCTTGCTATATGCAAGGCCTTTTATTTATATTATCAGGAGGAGAAAACAAAATGTGTAAAATTAACGCAACCTTACAAAAAGCAATAACTTCCTCTCCCCTTGTTTCGTCATTTTTTGAGAATGACGGATATAGTGTTTTCAATTCCCCCGAATATGTTGTTTTGCCCGGTTTTTGCGATGTGCATGTGCATTTTCGCGAGCCGGGTTTTTTTTATAAAGAAACGATAAAAACGGGAAGTATGGCTGCGGCTCACGGTGGATATACCGCCGTTTGCACAATGCCCAATTTAAACCCCGTACCCGACTCGAAGGAAAATTTGAACATTCAACTTGAAGCGATTAAAAAGGATGCGATAATTAAGGTTTATCCCTATGCATCAATTACGCAAGGTCAACTCGGAGAAAAACTTTCCGATATGGATTCACTGAAAGATCACTGTATTGCCTTTTCCGACGACGGCAGAGGGGTCCAAAACGATAATATGATGCGTGAGGCTATGCTTAAAGCAAAGTCGCTCGGTAAAATAATTGTAGCCCACTGTGAGGTAAATGAACTTTTACGAGGAGGCTATATTCACGACGGGGTTTATGCGGCAGAGCACAATCACAAAGGAATTTGCAGTGCAAGTGAATATGAACAGGTTGCCAGAGATATCGCCCTTGCCAAAGAAACGGGCGCATCATACCACGTGTGTCACATTTCAACCAAGGAAAGTGTGGAACTTATCCGCAATGCCAAACGTGAGGGTGTTAATATTACCTGCGAAACGGCACCCCATTATCTCGTGCTTGACGAGAGTATGCTCAAAGAAGACGGCAAATGGAAGATGAATCCGCCTTTGCGCTCTTTTGCAGACAGAAAAGCACTTGTTGAAGGCATAATAGACGGCACCATAGATATGATTGCAACCGATCACGCGCCCCACTCAAAAGAAGAGAAGTCAAAGGGACTTGAAAAAAGTGCAAACGGAATAGTTGGTCTTGAGACTGCCTTTTCGGTAATGTATTCAAACTTTGTGAAAACAGGAATAATTACCCTCGATAGACTTGTGGAACTTATGTCGGTAAATCCTGCCAAACGTTTCGGCATAGATTTAAGCAATGACTTTTCGATATGGAATTTAGAAGATGAATTCACAGTTAACCCAGCCGAATTTTTATCTATGGGTAAAGCAACACCCTTTGAAAACCAAAAACTCTTTGCAAGATGCAAACTTACAGTTTGCAAGGGAAACACAGTTTATAAAGCATAACGGAGGAAATAAAAATGGCAAAAAGAACAGACATTAAAAAGGTACTCATAATCGGTTCGGGTCCTATCATCATAGGACAAGCCGCAGAGTTTGACTACGCCGGCACACAGGCTTGTTTAGCGCTAAAAGAGGAAGGATATGAGGTTGTTCTCTGCAATTCCAACCCTGCCACAATAATGACCGACACTACTATTGCAGACAAGGTCTATATGGAGCCTCTTACGTTAGAATATGTTGCTAAAATTCTCCGTTACGAGCGTCCCGACGCAATCGTTCCCGGTATAGGAGGACAGACGGGACTCAATATTGCGATGCAACTTGAAAAGAAGGGTGTTCTCAAAGAATGCGGAGTTGAATTGCTCGGAACTTCAAGCGAAAGTATTGAACGAGCCGAAGACAGAGAGATGTTTAAGGAACTTTGCGAGTCTATTGGCGAGCCTACTATTCCCTCCGAAATAACCTACAATCTTGAAGAAGCAAAAAAGGCCGCTATGCGCATCGGTTACCCTGTTGTGCTCCGTCCTGCATTCACACTTGGCGGAACTGGCGGAGGCTTTGCCAATAATGAAGCGGAACTTATTGATATAGGAACAAATGCCTTTAAACTCTCCCCCGTTCATCAGGTTCTTATCGAAAAGAGTGTTAAGGGATATAAGGAAATCGAGTTTGAGGTTATGCGCGACGGAACAGACCACGCAATAACTATATGCGGAATGGAAAACATTGACCCCGTAGGCGTTCATACCGGAGACTCCCTTGTTGTGGCTCCCATTATGACCCTTTCTGACCACGACCTTAAAATGCTCAATGACTCGGCAATCCGTCTTATAAAGGCACTTAAAATCGAGGGTGGCTGTAATGTTCAATTTGCTCTTGACCCTCATTCCTCAAAATATTATCTGATTGAGGTTAACCCCAGAGTTTCCCGTTCTTCTGCCTTGGCTTCAAAGGCCTCGGGCTACCCGATTGCACGAGTTACTGCAAAAATTGCGGTAGGTATGGCACTTGAAGACATTAAAATTGCCAACACCACTGCTGCTTTTGAACCTAAACTTGACTATGTTATTGCAAAACTTCCCCGTTTTCCCTTTGATAAATTCACAACCGCCTCTAATCTTCTCGGCACACAGATGAAGGCTACCGGCGAGGTTATGGGAATAGGTTCTACCCTTGAAGAATGTTTGCTCAAAGGTATTCGTTCACTCGAAGTCGGAGTAAATCATCTCTATCATCAAAAGTTCGACAATATGTCTGACGAGGAGATACTCGACTATATCAAAGATTTCCGCGACGATAACATCTTTGCAATTGCAGAAATTTTATACCGCGGTGCTTCGGTCGAGCAAATTCACGAAATAACTAAAATTACACCCTTCTTCCTTGAAGCCATAAAGAGAATTATCGATATGGAAGAAACATTAAAGGCACATCCCTTTGACCTTGAAATCCTAAAAGCGGCAAAGAAAATGGGCTTCTCGGATAAATATGTTGCAAGAATGTGGAAGTGTGACGAAATTGCTGTTTGGAATTACAGAAAAGACAATAACCTCTTCCCTGTTTTCCGAATGGTTGACTCCTGTCACACAGGTGCATATATCCCCTATTTCTACTCATCCTATACAGGCGAAAATGCTTCTGTTCTTACCACTAAAAAGAAGATTGTTGTTCTCGGGGCAGGTCCTATCCGTATCGGCCAAGGTGTTGAGTTTGACTATTCGACCGTTCACGCAGTTTCTACAATTAAAAATTCGGGATATGAAGCAATCATCATAAACAACAACCCGGAAACAGTATCAACCGACTATACAACCGCAGATAAACTCTATTTCGAGCCCCTTACTCCCGAAGATGTTATGAATATTATTGAGTTTGAAAAACCCGAGGGCGTTGTTGCGTCCCTCGGAGGACAGACTGCAATCAATCTTGCTGAACCGTTGCGCGCCCGTGGTGTTAAGATTATCGGCACCGACTGCGATGCCATTGAGCGTGCAGAAAACCGCGATAGTTTTGAAAAGATTTTGACCGAACTCGGTATTCCGCAGCCGAAAGGCAAAGCCGTTACCAGCATTGAAGCAGGTGTATCAACTGCCGCTGAAATCGGCTACCCCGTTCTTGTCCGTCCGTCCTTCGTACTTGGCGGCAGAGCAATGCAGATTGTTGCAAACGAAGAACAACTCCGCCATTACCTCAAAACCGCCGTTGAAATAGACGAGGACAAACCCGTTCTTGTTGATAAGTACATCCAAGGTAAAGAGGTTGAAGTTGACGCCATCTGCGACGGCACAAATGTATTTGTCCCCGGTATTATGGAACTTGTTGAACGTACAGGTATCCACTCGGGCGACTCAATATCCGTTTACCCGACTTATTCAATATCTGATAAAGTAAAAGGCAAGATTTTGCAGTACGCAAAGGCACTCGGAATAGGCATAGGCATCGTTGGCCTTTACAATATACAATTCATAGTTGACGAAAATGATGACGTATATATAATCGAAGTTAACCCCCGTTCTTCTCGTACCGTTCCCTTCCTTTCAAAGGCAACGGGGTATTCGCTTGCTGATATTGCAACCGAAGTTATTCTTGGAAAATCACTAAAAGAACTCGGAATTTTTGAACTTTATCCCGAGGAGAAAAAGCGTTGGTACGTTAAGGTTCCAGTTTTCTCATTCAATAAACTCCGTGCTCTTG
>JAZNJE010000157.1:0-17345 GCA_045577905.1 Acutalibacteraceae bacterium
ACAGAGAAAGCAATACCGAGTTTGTGGCGGTTCGTTTTGGAAACGTCCTTGGTAGTAACGGAAGCGTTATTCCTCTATTTAGAAAACAGATTGAGGAGGGTGGTCCCGTAACAGTGACCCACCCGGAGATTATTCGTTACTTTATGACTATTCCCGAGGCAGTCTCCCTTGTTTTGCAAGCAGGATACTATGCTAAGGGAGGAGAGATTTTCGTACTTGATATGGGCAAACCGGTCAAAATCGATACAATGGCAAGAAACCTTATTAAACTTTCGGGATTTGAGCCCGATGTTGATATTAAAGTTGTTTATACAGGCCTTCGCCCCGGAGAAAAACTTTATGAGGAACTTCTTATGGACGAAGAGGGATTGCAAGAAACAGCAAACAAACTCATTCATATAGGCAAACCTATTACAATGGACGATGAACTGTTTAAACAACAACTTTGCCGTCTTGAAGAGGCGTATAAGGAAGAGGTCGAAGATATGAAGCAGATAGTTGCCGAAATTGTACCGACCTATAAGCCTGACAGCCACGGCAAAGATTAAGATATATGTATATGGGGGAACACAAATGAATATACCTTTTTCTCCTCCGGATATGTCCGAGAAGGAAGCAAAAGCGGTTTATGAAACTGTGCTTTCGGGATGGATAACGACCGGACCGAAGACAATTGAATTTGAAAAGCAGATTTGTGAATATTGCAATACAACAAAAACTGTATGTTTAAATTCGGCAACTGCTGCACTTGAACTTACACTGCGTATTCTCGGTATCGGGCAAGGGGATGAGGTCATTGTTCCCGCTTACACCTACACGGCAAGTTGCAGTGTGATTTGCCACGTTGGCGCAACTCCCGTTATGGTGGATGTTGCAAAGGACAGTTTTGAGATGGACTATTCCAAAATGGAAAAAGCCATTACTGAAAAAACAAAGGCAATAATACCGGTTGATATTGCAGGAATTATTTGCGATTACGACAAGATTTACGAGGCAATAAACCGAAAGAAAGGGCTTTTTGTTCCATCAAATGAGGTTCAGGCAAAAATCGGCAGAGTTGCCGTAATTTCAGACTGTGCTCACGGTTTCGGTGCTGAAAAGAAGGGTAAAAAGGCAGGACATTTTGCTGATTTTACAAGTTTTAGTTTTCATGCAGTCAAGAATCTCACAACTGCTGAGGGTGGCGCGGTTACATGGAACTCTGCACTCGGTCTGGATAACGAAGCACTTTATAAACAATATCAGGTTTACTCGCTTCACGGTCAAACCAAGTCGGCGCTTTCAAAAAATCAGCCCGGTGCCTGGGAGTATGATATTGTAGCCCCCTATTATAAATGTAATATGACCGACATAATGGCTTCTATCGGTTTGGCACAACTTTCCCGTTACGACGATATGCTTGTTCGCCGTCACGAGATTATAAAGAAATACGATTCGGCGTTTTCAAAAATAGGGGTAAAACTTTTAACCCATTCGGGTGAAGATTTTCGTTCAAGCGGACATCTTTATCTGGTTAGAGTTGAAGGTGCCGACAAGGAAAGACGTAACGAAATCATTGCCAAGATGGCAGAGGCGGGAATTGCTTGCAACGTTCATTACAAACCTCTCCCGATGCTCTCCGCCTATAAAGATTTAGGTTTCGACATTAAAGATTACCCCAATGCAGAAGCACAATTTGTAAACGAAATCACCTTGCCTCTGTATTCTCGCCTTACCGATGAACAGGTAGATTATATTATCGAGAATTTTGTAAGAATTGTCGGGGAGAAGTAATGATAAGTTTCCAAAAATTGCCGAGCAATATGCAAAACGATGCCGTTCGTGAATATTATGATATTCTGTCTAATAAGGGTTTATCACTATTCTTTAAAAGGGTATTCGATATATTTGTTTCAACTCTGCTGATTATTCTTTTAAGCCCCGTAATGCTTATTTTGGCGGTATGGATAAAGTGTGACTCTAAGGGGCCTGTTTTTTATCGCAGTCAGAGGGTTACACGGTACGGAAAATCTTTTAAAATTTTCAAGTTCCGCACAATGGTAACCGATGCCGACAAAAAAGGTTCCCTTATTACGGTGGCGGGCGACTCTAGAATTACCCGTGTCGGTGCCAAAATACGCCACGCAAGACTTGACGAGATACCGCAGTTATTTAATGTATTTATCGGCGAAATGAGTTTTGTCGGCACTCGTCCCGAAGTTCAAAAATATGTAGATGCCTACACCGATGAAATGATGGCAACCCTTCTTCTTCCGGCGGGCATAACTTCGACTGCGAGTATCAATTATAAGGACGAGGACAGCCTTATGAAAGAGTTGACCGACAAGGGAATGGGTGTTGACGAGGCTTATATAGAGCATATTCTACCCGAAAAAATGAAGTATAACCTCGAATACACAAAATCGGCTGGTCTTTTTAAGGATATTGCAATCTGCATAAAAACAGTAATATAAAAACAAAGGCTATCTGTTGATAGCCTTTGTTTTTTATCCTAACGCAACATCAAGGCTCATCATAAGAAGAAACCCAACAGTAAAGGATATAATATCAAGCCGAGAGGCTTTTCCCGACTTCATTTCGGGAATAAGTTCTTCAACAACAACATAAAACATTGTACCTGCCGCAAAACTTAAAAGAAAGGGCAGAACAGCGAGGTATCGGGAAAGCAAGATGGCAAGTAAGGCACCGATAGGCTCTACAATGCCTGATAGGGCGCCGACCGAAAAAGCCTTTGTCCTTTTAACGCCTGACGCATAAAGAGGCATAGAGATTATGGCACCTTCGGGAAGATTTTGGATTCCTATACCTATCGACAGAGAAAGTGCCGCAGCAAAAGTAATATCGGCGTTTCCGGACAATACTCCCGCAAAAGCCGCACCGACTGCAATTCCCTCGGGAAGATTGTGCGCTGTTACGGCTATTACCATCATAGCGGTATTTTTTGTGTAGCCACCTTGGCTGTTAAAGAATTGTTCCAAAGGGAAATAAAGGTCAACAAACAGAAGGGATATAATACCCGACAGAAATCCCAATACGGAGGGGATAAAGGCAAAAGAACCAAGTTCATCCGATTCTTCTATGGCAGGGATTAAAAGACTCCAAACCGAAGCCGCTACCATAACCCCTGCCGCAAATCCGGATAAAAACCGTGTTAGAGAAAGATTCAACCCGCCACGCATAAGATATACCGCAGCAGCACCTCCGACCGTACCGAAGAGTGGAATAAATATCCCGATTATCGTATCAAAAATCAAGAAATCACCACATTAAAAAATAAGATGCTCCGATATATTATATTTTTTTTACAAAAAAATGTTAAAAATGGCCTTTTAAAAGTGCTGTTCAATTGTTTTTAACATATTCAAAAAAGGCAAGAAAGGGACTGTTGACACAGTCATTTTTTAATGTTAAAATTTATGTCGGAATGAGGGGAAGCAGGTGTGATTCCTGCACGAGCCCGTCGCCGTGAGATTCAAAACAGTTTTTTCTATATTCTTTGCCGCAAAAGGACGAAAAGCCATTGGGGAATTCCCTGAGAAGGCAGAAAAAACCGAATCGCAGTCGAAATACCCGAATTCGAAAGCGGATAATTTTTTGATTATTTCAAAAGGTCGCGAGCGCCGACAAAGACAGGTATCCGCAAAAAAATAAAAGGAGAAATATTATGAAAATGGCAAAAATTATTGCAGGAATTTTGCCAAGCCTTTTCGTGATTTTGCTTGTTGCGGCGATAAGCATTGGGATTACGGCTTGCAAAAAACAGGACCAAAATGTGACCTCTTCGGTAGCGAGCGTAGAAGAGGAAACCGCAAAAAGGGTAGGCCAGGGAGAGACCGAGTTTGTCTTTCGCGTTACCGATAAGGACGGAAAATCCACAGATTTTATAGTCCTCACCGACAAGGAAAAGGTCGGAGATGCGCTGCTTGATGCGGGGCTTATTGAGGGGGAAGAAAGTAAGTTTGGAATTTTTGTTAAAAAGGTAAACGGCATAACTGCCGACTATAATGTTGATAAAACATATTGGGCATTATATATTGACGGCGAATATCAGATGGTAGGCGCCGACTCGGTTGCCATAGAAGAGGGCAAGGTTTATGAATTTAGGGTGCAAAAATGAGCAGGCTTAAAGAAATCTGCGTTTGTTCACTTTTTGGGGTCATAATGTTTATATCAAAACTGATGTTAGATGCCTTGCCCAATATACATATGATTGCGATGTTTATCGGTTTGTTTACATTGCTTTTCCGTTCAAGAGCACTGATTTCGATATATGTCTTTGTCTTTTTAACGGGACTTTACGGCGGTTTTGCTGTTTGGTGGGTGTCATATCTTTATGTGTGGACCATTCTGTGGGGGGCATTTATGCTTCTGCCAAAGAATATGCCGACCGGAATAGCGGTACCGGTATATACCTTAATTTGCACCCTGCACGGGCTTCTCTTCGGTCTGCTTACTGCCCCCGTCAACGTGCTTCTGATGGGGCTTGGAGTAAAGGCGATAATACCTTGGGTTATATCAGGCCTGTCCTTTGATTTTCTTCACGCAGTAGGAAATTTTGGGTTTTCGCTTCTCATAGTCCCGGTTTCAAAACCCCTTAGAAAGGAAATTGATATCTAAAAATAAAAGAGCCAAGTCGAAAGACTTGGCTTTTCCTGTTTATATAAAACCTATCGTCATATAACTTGGTTCAATTTGCAGGATTTGGTGGAAATTTTAATAAATTTGTGGTATTATTATAGTTAAAAGAAAAGCAATTTTGGGTTTATTATTTGCTATCTCTTTACTTAAAAGATTGTATAATAAATATGTTAACATAAAGGGGAGGTGTTCGGATGAGTAACTTTTCCAAACAGATGAAGAATTTTTTTATCACGACCATTTCTTTAATATGTGCATTTGGGATTAGCCTTCTTTTTCAATATGTATTTGAGGTGCAAGAACATATCGCGACCGTCTTTGTGTTTGCGGTTTTTCTGATTTCGTTACTAACCGAAGGCTATTTTTATGGCGTTTTAGGCGCTTTTATCGGAACGATTGCGGTAAACTACGCTTTCACATTTCCGTATTTTTCACTTAATTTTACAATACCTGTCAATATGATTTCGGGTATTATTATGATCGCTATTGCTGTTTGCACGAGTGCGCTTACTACCAAACTCAAACAACATAAAGAGGCTAAGGCCGAAAGTGAAAAGGAGCGTATGCGGGCCAATCTGTTAAGGGCGGTTTCACACGATCTTCGAACACCGCTTACAACAATCTACGGGTCAAGCACAACCCTTCTTGAAAACAGTGAAGTCATGACAAGCGAACAAAAGGCTAAAATAATAACCGGCATAAAAGAGGATTCGGAATGGCTTGTTCGTATGGTTGAAAACCTGCTTTCCATCACGCGTATTGACAGCGGACAGGTTAAAATAATTAAAACACCCACAGTACTTGAAGAACTTGTTGATTCGGTGATACTAAAATTTAAAAAGCGTTACCCGACACAAAAGGTAGAAATTGAGATTCCCGATGATGTTATTATTATTCCGATGGATGCAATTTTGATTGAACAGGTCATAGTTAATATTCTCGAAAATGCGGTTCAGCATGCTCGGGGGATGACTCGCCTGACTCTTCGTGTTTTTACACGCGGTAACACAGCAATCTTTGAGATTAAGGATAATGGATGCGGCATCAATCCGAAACGTCTTGAAACATTATTTACAGGATACTATACTTCGGAAAACGAAGTTGTTGATAGCCAAAAGAAAAATGCAGGAATCGGCTTATCGGTATGTTCTACAATTATTGAAGCACACGGCGGAAACATCAAAGCGGAAAATATAAAAACAGGAGGAGCAGTATTCCGTTTCGATTTAGATACGGAAATAGTGAGCGATGATACAGAATAAATATAAAATTCTTCTTGTTGAGGATGAGAACAATATCCGTAATCTCGTTGCAACAATGCTTGATACAGCGAGCTATCAAACTATCCTTGCAAACTCTTGCTCGGTAGCTAAAACGCATATGTTTCATATATGCCTGACCTTATTATTTTGGACCTTGGACTTCCTGATATGGATGGTATAAATTTGCTTGATTTTGTGCGTAAGGATTCTTTAACTCCCATAATTGTTTTATCTGCCCGAACAAACGAAGCAGATAAAATTACCGCATTGGATAAAGGGGCTAATGATTATATTACCAAACCTTTTAGTTCGGGAGAACTTCTTGCCAGAGTGAGGGCAGCACTCCGCAATAATCGTTTTAGTGCAGAAGAAGGAAGATTGCCGGCCGCTTTACTCTTAAAGATTTGGAAATTGACTATAATTCTCGGCAAGCATTTATAAAAGGAGAAGAAATACATCTTACCCAAACGGAATATAACATAGTGGCGCTTCTTTCTGAAAATTGTGGTAAAATGATGACCTACGCCGCTATTATCAAAGCAATTTGGGGTAGATATGCACAGGAGGGCAGTATAAAAAAATTACAGGTCAATATGGCTAATATCCGAAAGAAGTTTAATGATAAGCCGGGCGAAGCCAATTATATCTCAAATGAACTTGGTGTAGGATATCGCCTTAATGAATAATATGGACAGCATTGAGTATTATATTCAATGCTGTTTTATTATTTACCGCATCTTAGCCAAATGGATTATATAATTATTTAAAATGGGGTTAAATGAGTTTTTCATTTTTTACCCTTATCGAAAGGAGATATTTTATGTTGTCAGCACAAGAAGTAATGCAACTCATAGGTAGCCTTATTTGGCTTCTCGCAGGGGTTGGTGTATTTATTGTCGGTATGAATTTTATGAGCGAGGCTCTTGAAAAAAGTGCCGGCGAAGGAATGAAGCGAATGCTCGGAAAAATCAGTAATAATCGCTTTTCAGGTGTCGGTATTGGTGCAGGAGTTACTGCGATTATTCAGAGTTCTTCCGCAACGAGCGTTATGGTAATAGGATTGGTTAATGCAGGCGTTATGTCACTTATGCAAGCAACTCCCATTATTATGGGTGCAAATATAGGTACAACGATAACCGGTGTTTTAGTTGCACTTAAAAACGACTATTTCAATATGCTTATGTATATTTCCGCTTTTGCCGGTGTAATGATGGGATTTTTTAAAAAGGAAAAGATAAAGATAGCGGGCCTTTTGTGCAGCGGACTTGGTCTTATTTTTGTAGGGCTTAATGTTATGAGCAGTGAGCAAGCCTTTGGAAACCCCTTGGTTGAATCTATGTTTCAGGGCATTTTCAGTGTTATAAATTTTCCGTTATTGCTTATATTTGTAGGCGTAATTTTTACTGCACTTATACAGAGTTCATCAGCAGCAACCGGTGTTGTAATCACAATGGTTGGAACCGGCGTTCTTCCTCTCGACCTTGCATTATTTATTGTGCTCGGTGCAAATATCGGTACTTGTGTTACCGCGCTCTTAGCGTCTGTCGGCGCAAATGCCAATGCAAAACGGGTCGCGCTCATACATTTCACATTTAATATTATAGGTACTGTTATTTTTACAGTCATTGTGTGGCTTTTTAAAGAACCGATGATAAATTTTCTTTTGTCGATATTCCCCGGAAGCGATGCCATGTCACTCCAAATGAGAGTATCCTTATTCCACGTTATTTTCAATGTAACTACAACTATTGTTCTTCTTCCGTTTGTATTGCAGTTGGTTAAATATTCCTGTAAAGTGATTAAAGAGAAAAAATCAGAAGAAGCAGAGCATACACTTAAATATATCGATGACAGACTTTTAACGATGCCGCCCGTTGCACTTATGCAGGTTAAGAAAGAAATTGATTATATGTTTAGCCTGGTCGAGGAGAATATCACTCTTTCTTTTGAAGCAATGGAAAATGAGAGTTTAGCAAATGGCGAGAAGATCGCCGCTAATGAAGCAGTCATTGATTTCACAAACAGCGCATTAACAAAATTTCTTATTAAACTGTCGCCTGTGGTAGATCAGAGCGACGAACTTGTTATCGGTTCTTATTTCCATGTGCTTAATGACCTTGAACGAGTTGGAGACCACGCCGAAAACTTTTTTGAGATAGTTGTTGAAATGTCCTCAAAAAAGATGACTTTTTCTGAGAAAGCGCGAATAGATATTAAAGTAATGTGTGATAAGGTTATGCAAATGTTAGTCATCTCGAAGGATGTTTTTGACAATTTAAACAAAGCCGAATTGTCAATGCTTGCCATATTGGAGGACGAAATCGATGCAATGAAAAAAGAACTAACCGCAAGTCATTTTGCCCGTCTTGCTGATGGCAATTGCAGTATGGAGGTGAGTCCCTATTATTCATCTACTGTTTTCGGTTTGGAGCGTGTTGCAGACCATCTTGTAAATGTGGGTTATAGTATTGTAAATCCGATTGGTTCACAGAAAGAGGTGTAAGTTATCGAATGATAATTGCCGCTATATCAATTTTTGCAATTGCTTATATTCTGATGCTTGTGTATAATAAATATAGACCGCATATCGCGCTTGGTGCTGCCTGTATTTTTATTGCAACAGGACTATTACCGTTTAATAAAATTGCAGGTTCAATTGATTTCAATGTTCTGCTTATGATTGCCGGAACAATGGGTATAGTTGCTTTGTTTATTGAAAGTAAAATGCCTGAACTACTTGCCGATTTGATAATGGCGAGGGTTTCAAATGTTAAATGGGCAGCAGTTGCAATGGCACTTTTTGCCGGGGTTATTTCTGCTTTTGTAGATAATGTGGCAACCGTGTTAATGATAGCGCCGGTAGCCCTCGAAATATGCAAAAAGTTAAAAACAAACCCTGTTCCGTTTATTATAGCAATTGCAGTTTCATCCAATTTACAAGGTGCGGCTACTTTGGTGGGGGATACAACCGCCATTATGCTAGGTTCTGCTCTTGATATGAGTTTTATGGATTTCTTTTGGTACAAGGGACGCCCCGCTATGTTCTTTGCAGTAGAATTGGGTGCGGTGCTTTCGGCAATAATTTTAGCCTATCTTTTTCGCAAAGAAAAAGGGCTTATACCCACAACACAGCAACGTACAAAGGTTACCGATTATGTTCCGTCTGCGTTGCTTCTCGGAACGATTGTATTACTGATTGTTGCTTCTTTCATTCCCAACAAACCCGACATCACAAACGGACTTATTTGTTGTACTTTGTTACTTATAGGTCTTATTTATAATTTTATAAAGAAAAAGACTGTCTCTGCTATCGTTTCTCCCCTTAAAGAGATAGACTTTGAAACCATAGCACTTTTATTTGGGCTTTTTATTATGATAGGTGCTATTTCGGAACAGGGCGTTATTGAAGCCGCCGCAAATCTGCTTGCCAAGGCGGGTGGAGATAATATATTTATAGTTTACACCATTGTAGTATGGGCATCAGTACTTATTTCCGCTTTTATTGACAATATTCCATATGTAGCAACGATGATACCGGTTATTGCAGGGCTTGCGTCAACAATAAATATCGATCCTACGGTACTGTATTTCGGTTTATTGTCGGGAGCAACACTCGGCGGAAACTGCACTCCTATCGGTGCATCTGCTAATATTGCCGGTATTGGTATTTTACGCAATGAAGGCTATACTGTTAAAAATTCCGATTTCTTTAAGATAGGCATACCGTTTACAATGGCGGCTATAATACCTGCATATATTTATTTGTGGTTAATATATGGGATATAAAAATCGGGTTAGGATATTTTGGAGGTTAAAATGCGTAAAACAAAAATAGTATGCACCATCGGTCCGGCGAGTGATACCGAACAAATAATGACCGGGCTTTGCAAAGCCGGAATGAATGTGGCAAGGCTCAATTTTTCTCATGGTATTCACGAGGAACATCAGAGAAGAATTGATCTGATAAAGAAGGTTCGTTCTGAACTTAAAGTGCCGATTGCAATTATGCTTGATACAAAGGGACCGGAATATCGTATAAAGACCTTTAAGAATAAAAAAATTATGCTTAAAGACGGAGATAATTTTGTTTTCACGTCGGAGGATATTATCGGCGACGAAATGATGGTTGCTGTTAGTTATTCTAATCTGCCAAACGAACTTTCGGTTGGAGATACTATTTTGCTTAACAACGGTCTTTTGATATTTGAAGTTGTGAATATAAATGGTACAAATATTGAGTGTACTGTTATTGTCGGCGGAGAACTTTCTGACCGTAAGAGTATGAGTTTTCCTGGTAAAGTAATGCAACAAGAATATCTTTCCGAGCAAGATAAAAAAGATATTGCCTTTGGAGTTCAGAATGATGTAGATTATATCGCTTGTTCTTTTGTGTCAAAAAAGCAAGACCTTATAGATGTTCATAATTATCTAAAAGAACTTAATGCCGATGATATTGAACTGATTGCAAAAATTGAGAACCAATCAGGCGTTGATAATATTGAGGAGATTTGCGAAGCGTGTGACGGCATAATGATTGCGCGCGGCGATATGGGTGTAGAGATACCATTCAAGATGCTTCCGGCTATACAAAAGAAACTAATAACAAAATGTCGTTTGCTTGGCAAAAGGGTTATAACAGCAACCGAGATGCTTGAATCAATGATTAGCAATCCCCGACCCACCAGAGCCGAAATATCGGATATTGCCAATGCCGTATATGATGGTACGAGTGCAATTATGCTTTCGGGAGAAACTGCCGCCGGCAAATATCCTATTGAATCGGTAAAAACAATGGCAGAAATTGCCGAAACCACCGAAAACAATATTCACTATAACAAGCGTTTCCATAATGCAGAGTTCAAAATAAGAAGTTCGGTCGATGCTATTTCTCATTCGACCTGTGGAATGGCCATAGACCTTGATGCAAAAGCAATTGTAGCTTGTTCGCTTTCGGGAAGGACAGCTCGAATGGTATCTCGATTCCGTCCTACTGTACCTATTCTTGGTCTTACAACCGATGAACGCACATGGAGAAGGCTTGCGCTTTCTTGGGGGGTTATTCCCGCTATGTGCGAAAGATTCAGTTCGACCGATGTTCTTTTTTATACAGCAAAGAAAATAGCACAAACAGACTTGGGACTTAATAAAGGAGATAGAATTATTATTACCGGTGGAGATACCAACGGAATATCCGGAAACACAAATCTTATAAAAATTGAGCATTTATAAACTAAAAGCCTTCGTATATTCAAAAATATACGAAGGCTTTGGTTTTGATATACGGGCATTATTTACGGGATTTTTTGCGGTATTCGGAAGGTGTGAGGCCGTAGTTTTGGCGAAAAACCTTGGTAAAATAGTTTTGGTCTGAAAACCCGCACTCGGCCGCCACCGATTTAATACTTTTTTCTCCAATGACGAGCATTTTTTCGGCTTTCTCCAATCGGTATTGGGTCATATAATGGCCCAAAGTTATGCCAAAACGTTCACGAAATGTGTTCATAAGAGTAGTTCGACTGCAACCGAAGATTTCGCAAAGCAGATTGACCGACAACTTTTTGTGATAAAACCTGCAAATATAATTCTGGGTGCTTAATGCCAGATCACAATCTTTGCCGGTCATACGGTTGGTACTGGTCATATATTCGGCAATTATTTCAAGAACATTTATATAACTTTCCATAATGTCGGACTTTATTACGGGGATTTTCTGGCAGGCAATTTCAAGTTCTTTTTGGGTTCTAAAATAGTCTTTGGACAGGTGTTTTATATTCTCGATACCTGAAACTTGGTCATCACAAATCTGACCCATCATAAAATAACCCGTCAAAATACCATAGTTATAAATTGGTGCTACCGTTTCAATCAATCCGCAGTGACATTTGTATGTATAAACCGTTCCGCTTTTGCGAACCATCTCAAATGCCGATTTATCAACAAGGTAACATTTTTGTTTGGCGCTTTCATCTTGTTGAATCTTATAGCAAAACTCCGAAAGATTGCTTGGAAAGGAAGCGATTTCGTTAAAATCAAGGTCATGCAAAGAAACACGAGCCCCTGTTATTCTGTGAAAATCTTTTAAAATATCAACAGTTTGCAGTTTTGTTATCATAGGCACTCCGTTAAAAATTGTACTATTTTACTAATAATTATACTATTGTAATGTTGAAAAAGCAAGGCAAAAAGATTAAAATTCAATCATATAAAGATACTTGCGTATCTGTGCTGCAAAATTGCTTGACAGGGAAGATTTCGGCGGTGCAGCAGCCGACACACAGTAAATAGAAAATAATAAAAAGCACACAGAAGGAGTGTTTTATATGAGAAAGATTGATAAATCGGCATCAGTTGTTGAGGCTTTGAAGAACTTTGATTTCAGCGGAGACCTTGTTGACTTTCGTCCTTTTGGAAACGGCCATATCAACGATACTTATTTGGTGCGGTATATCTTTAAGGGCAAGATAAAGAAATACATAGTTCAGTGCATTAACGGTAATGTTTTCAAATTGCCTGAGCAGGTTATGTCTAATATTTTGGGCGTTACCGCTTTCCTTCGTGAGGAGGTTATCAAAAACGGCGGAGACCCAGAGCGTGAGACCATAAACATTATTAAGACCAAGGACGGCAAGGGGTTCCACATCGACGGTTACGGTGATGTTTGGCGCGCAATGGTTTACGTTGTTGATGCAATTTCTCTTGAATTGCCAGAGGATAATAACGATTTTTATCAGTCGGCGGTTGCTTTCGGTAATTTTCAGAGGCAGTTGGCTTCCTATCCTGCCGACAGCCTTTATGAGACTATTCCAAACTTCCATAATACTCCCGTAAGATACGAGAATTTCATAAAGGCACTTGAAAAAAATGCTTCGGGAAGAGCCAAAAATGCACTCTCGGAGATTGAGTTTGTTAAGGCAAGAAAGGACTTTACAGAGGTTCTTGAAAATGCCAACAAAGAGGGAAAATTGCGGAAGAGAGTTACCCATAATGACACTAAGATGAATAACGTTATGCTGGATAAGGATACTCGTGAGCCTGTCTGCGTCATCGATCTTGACACCATTATGCCGGGTTACTCGGTCACAGATTTTGGAGACTCCATCCGCTTTGGGGCAAGCACCGCCGCCGAAGACGAGCGCGATCTCGATAAGGTGCATTTTGATATCGGCCTGTTTGAGACCTATACAAGAGGATTCCTTAAAGGCTGTGGCGGAATTTTGACTGACGATGAAATTATGCTTTTGCCCGAGGGCGCAAAAATGATGACGTTAGAGTGCGGTATGCGATTTCTTACCGATTATATCGATGGCGATACCTATTTCAAGACCGCTTACGGGGAGCATAACCTTGTCCGTTGCCGTACACAGTTTAAACTTGTACAGGAAATGGAAGAGAAGTGGGATGAAATGAAGCGCATAGTTGCAAAGTATAAATAGGCGAGATTGTGAAATATATTGAAGTTAATAATTATACAGAGATGTGGAGAATGGGTGCGCGCCTTATTGCGGCAGAAATAGTTTTCAAAGAGAATCCCTTGTCGGGCTTTGCAACAGGCTCAACCCCTCAAAGTTACTGTTATTTATAGCCACTAATAAAGCAAAGGTGTCGCAGAAATGCGGCACCTTTACTCATTTTTGCAGGGATAATTCTTTTCGTTTGTTTCTTCTGACACGATTGATATGTCGTTCAAAGTCTCCGTTGTTGATCAGTTCGGCAAGAAAATATTGCATAAAGGTAGAAACTGTACAGGAGTAAAAACCTAATTTGGTTTCAAATTTCTTAACAAGGTTTTTAGGCAGAACCATATAACCAATGCGTAGTGAGGGAGAAATCGTCTTTGAAAATGTATTCAGGTAGATAACATTATCGCTATGTGAAAGAGCAAATAGTGTTTCAGACGGTTTGGTGGAAACCGAAAACTCCGATTCAAAATCGTCTTCGATAATATAGCGATCATTCTGCTCGGACCAGCGTATGTATTCGTGCCGTTTGGATGCTGTAGCCGTAACCCCGCTGGGGTAACTTCGATAGGGAGTTGTATGAAGTACATCCGCCTTTGTGTCGAAAAGCGCTTTACTGTCAATACCCGACATTGTAAGGGGAAGTAAATCGTATGTAATCTCGGTTGCCTTATATACCTGTTCAATCTTTTTGTAGGACGGCGACTCTATTGCATAGGAGCGGTGCCTGCCAAGCAACTCTACAATTAAACCGTAAAGATATTCCGAGCCCGAACCGATAATAATCTGTTCGGTGTCAACCTTTATGCCTCGGTTTCGTGCGAGATAATGACCGATTGCCTCGCGCAGTTCCGTACAGCCACAGTTTGGCGATTTTTCGAGTAGAAGGTCGCCATGTTCGGTGAGAACCTTTCGCATTGTTTTACTGAGCACGGATAGAGGAAAATCGGGAAGTTCTAGTTCGGTGTGGCGGGTTGTGTGCTGGGTATGAAGTTCTCTTGAAGTGGCAAAGCCATCACTCTTACGGAATATAACTATAAAACCGCTACGCTCACGAGATTCAACATATCCCTCATCGCAAAGCAGAGCGTATGCGTGTTCAACAGTAATTGTACTAACGCCCGTTTCCTCTGCAAGACTTCGCTTGGAAGGTAGTTTCGTGTTATAGGGAAAGTTTTCTGAAATAATATCATCCCTTATCTGCTTGTAAAGTTGCAGATAAAGGGGACGGTTTTCCTTATCAATTATATACTTCATCTGGATATATAAAATACTCCTTATTTGGTAATTGCTATATAGTCAAATTCAGTATATACTATTTTCGTCAATAAGTAAAGAGGGTTGATGAAAATGAACAAAAGAACAAAGCAAATCGTTATGGCGGCACTAATGGCGGCACTTGCTTGTGTAACAACAATGATAATTAAAATTCCGTCGCCCCTTAAAGGCTATTTGAATTTGGGTGACTGTATAGTATTAGTGGCGGGTTGGATGCTCTCGCCTTCATATGGATTTTTGGCTGCAGGATTTGGATCTGCACTTGCAGACGTATTTTCGGGATATGTTACATACGCACCGGCAACTTTTGTAATTAAAGGTTTGATGGCGCTTATTGCATTTTACGTTTTTAAACTGCTACATAATAAAGCCGGCAATCTGCTATCGAGAATTATAGGCGGTGTTTTGGCAGAAGTTATGATGATACTCGGCTATTTTGTGTTTGAAGGATTGCTCTATGGTTTTGTACCTTCTCTTGTTAATATCCCTGCTAATGGTGTTCAGGGTGTTGCGGGATTGATTATAGGTGTCGTGATAATTAAAATATTTGAAAAAAGCAAAATTACATTGGAATAAGGTGTTACTATGAATGGGTCAATCTATGAACAAACCAAGGCTTCTATTGAAGAACTGTGTAAAACAATAAAATTAACGAGCGGCAATATTATTGTTGTCGGCTGTTCCACCAGCGAAGTCGTCGGATCTAAAATCGGAACAAATTCGAATCCTGATGTTGCCGGTGAGATATTCAATGCATTATTAGATGTTACTAAGGATAAGGGACTGTTTCTTGCTATTCAGTGTTGTGAGCATCTTAACCGTGCTATAATAACAGAACGCAGAGCCGTTCCTTTCGCAGATTCGGTCAATGTAGTTCCGCAACCCAAGGCAGGAGGTTCCTTAGCAACCAAGGCATACGCAGGTTTTGTAGAACCGATTGCTATTGAAGAAATCAAGGCAGATGCCGGGTTAGATATCGGGTTTACATTGATTGGAATGCACTTAAAACCGGTTGCTGTGCCCCTAAGATTGAAAAACAATAAAATCGGTGAGGCAATGGTATTGGCTGCACGTACCCGTCCTAAGTTTATAGGCGGCGCGAGAGCAGTATATGATGAGGAGTTGTTATAAATTTTTGTCAGCAACTTAACCTAGCCGGTATGTCATCAATCCGAAGGAGTAAAGAAAAGTGAACGTGATATGATGACAAGATTCCATAACAGTTTTCGTGAGCATTTGGGGTTATAAAATGAAAAATAATTATATTAAAATACATAATATTGATTTATTTTTAGATATACTTAAATCCCTTTATTTATCGGCATAAAATAAGAAAACCCCGATTATATCGGGGCTATAACGATGGTACGAGTGTTCATAACCAACCTCAAACGCGAGGTGTAAACTATAAAAAAGAAGAACCTCAGCACGCGAATTGCGTGTCGAGGCTCTCGACTGGTGCGAGTGTTCATAACCAACTTCAAACGCGAGTCAGTATTTACTTTTATTTTTGGCTATGATATAATTAAATAAAGGGGGTTGAATTATTATGACTTTAGATGAGATTTACGAATTATTTATCTGGGATTCATCATACACTGACGAAGAATATGAATCAAAGATTGCTGTCGGCATAAACGAAGCTACAAAATATAAATATCTCTACCCGTTCATTCAACCAATGATTCCTGAAAAATCGAAATGTATATGGGAACCATGTGCAAGAGTTATTGCTTTGAAATCAGACGAAGAACTCAAACCATATTTACATTTGTTGCTAGAGTGGTTACAAGATTTAAACTGGCCTGGTGCATATGTTATTTTTGATAGATTATTAAAAATGCCTTTTTCATTATTGGAAAATGAATTAAATTATTGTAAATTAAGAGCCGAAAAAGAAAATGATGAATTGTGGTTGATGGCTCTTGAAGATTTACTCAAACAAATAAATCAATAATAAACAACTATCCAACCCGCTACGACATCTTTTCGGTTGAAAACTGAAAGTGTCATAGTGGGTTACGTACTTTCAATAAGTGCGTAATGAAGACGATAGTTGGACATAAAAAATCGAGTGTCCATTTCCAACATTCAAGTTGGTTATGAACACTCGATATGGTGCACCTGAGCATTCTATAATCGAACCGTTTACCTCTTTTAGAGTTACGGTTTTACTTGCTTCCTTATAATTAAATGTTATGACCAATTTGTCGTCGTAGAGATATACGGCGTTTACAAAAATGTCAATCAGTCTTTGTTTGTGTTCCTTCGTTTCTAAGCTCATAGTCTGAATATGCCTGAGCCATAATACTAAGCCCTCTTTCGTGATGGTGGGCTTTTTCATCTCTTCCTTGATGAGCTTTAGTTTAATCTCATCTCTCGTCTGCTCCAACTCAATCATTCTTTGTTTTGTAGTCGGAGTTATAATTCCTTCTTCTATTGCTCTAAGTAGATTGCTCAGTGCGTTCTCTGTTTCACTAAGCCGTTGTTTAAGTAGTTGTATTGCGGGATTTTCTTTCTTTGCATTCCTAAACACAATACCTGCAATATCCTCAATTACATTGTCATTAATCATCATCTCATGGGTGTGTTTAACAACAATGTCTTCAATCCATTCTTTTTTAACCGTCTTTTTATCACAAGTATGTTTGTACTTAGCGTTGTTGCATTTGTAATATCGATGAACTGTACCGTTTCGTGCGGTTCCGCT
>JAZNJE010000158.1:0-14969 GCA_045577905.1 Acutalibacteraceae bacterium
TAACCGAGATGTCTTCGGGTACGCGCTTATGTTCCTCGCCCTCAATTGAGGCTTTATATGTGCTCATGCAAATAGAGTCTGAAATGATCTCAATCTGCACACCGTCCGCATCAATTTCCGGCAACTCAAATTCGTCAAGACGAAGGTCATTCTTGCCATGAAGTCTAACCGCTTTATTTAACATAGAAAACTTCCTTTCAAGATTACTGAATATACTAAAATTTTACCATATTTTATGGGGTCAATCAAGGATAAATTTGCAGATTTTAAATAACTACTTGACAAGTCGGCAAACAACCTCTTTTGCCATTAAGAGACCTGCCGCAGCAGGAACAAAAATTGCGCTTGCGGGGGCGGGACGGTCACCCTTTAATTCGTCGGTCATACAGGCAGAAGATGGAGGCTCGTCCGACCAGACGACAAGCAGGTCACAAAGGCCTCGCTCCTTCATTTCTTTTCTCATTCGCCGAGCAAGAGGGCAGTTATAGGTATCCTTAATATCGCTAACCCGAAGCCGTGTAATGTCAAGTTTATTGCCGGTACCCATCGCACTGATGATGGGAGTCTTGCTTTCCTTTGCCTTTTTTAAAAGCAGAAGTTTTGCGGTCAGGGTATCGACGGCATCCACTATAAAATCAAAGACAGAAAAATCAACACTGTCGGCATTATCGGGCAGATAAAAAACAGAATGAGCCTGCACTTTAATATCGGGATTTATAAGTGCAGCCCTTTTTGCAGCCTCCTCGGCCTTGCTTTTGCCGATGTTGGAGGAATCGGTCATAATCTGTCGGTTAAGATTTGATTCGCTTATGCTGTCGTGGTCAAAAATATCAATGGCGCCGACACCGCTTCGGACCAAACCTTCAATAGCGGCACTTCCGACACCGCCTGCTCCAAAAACTGCAACTCGGCAGGTCTTTAATTTGGCTATCTTATCGGCACCGAGCAAAGCCTCTGTTCTTTTGTAAAAATCTGTCATTTGACACCAACCTTTTTACAAATTTCTGATAAAACACACCTGTCGCAAAATGGTTTGCGCGCGGTACAAACCGCCCTTCCGTGAAGCACGGTGCGATGACAAAAATCGTTTGATTTATCGCAAGGGAGCAGGGCTCTCAGTTCCGTTTCAACCTTAATAGGCTCGGTTTTGTCGGTCAGGCCAATGCGGTTTGTGAGTCTTATAAAATGGGTATCGGTAACAACTGCGCTTTTTTTATAGACGTCGCCGATAATAAGGTTTGCCGTTTTTCTGCCTACACCGGGCAGGGTGGTCAATTCCTCAATAGTGTCGGGAACTCTGCCGCCGAAACGCTCGACAATACCCTTACCGATGCCGATCAAATCCTTCGCCTTGGTCTTATAAAGGCCGCAGGAGGCAATAAGTTGCTCAACCCTTTTTAAATCGGCGTTTGCCATATCTTCGGCAGTAGGAAATTCCGCAAAAAGGGCAGGAGTGACCATATTAACCCTTGCGTCTGTGCATTGGGCAGAAAGCCTTGTTGCGCAAAGAAGTTGGAAAGGGTCGGAATAATCAAGGGAGCAGATGGCTTCGGGATATTCCTTTTCTAAAAGTTCTATCGCCCTCAGAGTTCTTTCCTTCTTGGTCATTAAAGTTTCATATCTCCGCTTTTAATTATGCCGAGTTTTCTCATTCCTGCTGAAACACCGAAGGCGATTATGCCGGGAAGAATAAAGTGAATAGCCATAATTTCAATGAGTGCAACACCTGCAAGGGTGCCTGCCTCGGTCATAGCCACAAAGGTCTCGATTGGGCCTACAAGACCCGCAGTACCCATTCCCGAACCGGTAGGGGTAGAAACCATCTTTAAAACTGCCGCCGAAAGGGGACCGGTTATTGCCGAAGCAATTATGGCAGGAAGCCAGATAAGGGGTTTTCTGACGATGTTGGGCATTTGAAGCATTGAGGTTCCGACACCTTGAGAAACAAGGCCGCCCCAACGGTTTTCCTTAAAGGAGGCGACCGCAAAGCCTATCATATTGGCACAGCAGCCGGCAACGGCGGCACCTGCCGCAAGGCCTGAAAGTTTAAGCGAAATGCCGATAGCGGCAGAAGAAATGGGAAGGGTAAGAGCAATACCCATAATAACCGAAACGATTATACCGCAGAGAAGGGGCTGTTGCTCAACACCGAAGTTTACGATAGAGCCAATCCAACCCATAAAGGTTGCAATCGGTTTGCCGAGGAAGAGTCCTGCAACGCCGCCCGTTATAATGGAAACTAACGGGGTAACGATTATATCAACCTTTGTTCTTCCCGAAACGAGGGAGCCGAGTTCAATTGCTACATAGGCGGCAACAAAAGCGCCGAGAGGCTCTCCCGGAGCACCTATTGCAAAGCCCGTCTTTGCAACGTCGGGGAATGCGCCGATTAAACCTGCAACCGCTGCTGCAACGGTAACAAGGGGGGAGGAACCAAATTTTGCGGCAACGCCCACGCCTATGCCTGCGCCCGTTATGGTTTTTGCAAAACTGCCGATAGCAATAATATATGTGCCGACATTGCCGGGTACAAGTTTACCAATCTGACAGATAATTGTACCGATGATAAGGGTTGCAAAAAGACCCGATGCCATACCTGAAAGACCGTCAATGAAAAGACGGTTTAAATATTTTCTAATCATAACAATCACCTTAAAAATTTGATTACTAAAATGATACCACCAATCAGATAAAATTTCAACACTTTGCTTGAAAAATCGGGCAAATTAAGGTATAATCTAATTGCATTTTAAAAGCAGTGAAATTAAGGAGTAATGTATGAAGATAATGTCTTGCGACCTCGGTAAAGTAAGAACCGGCATAGCGGTTTCCGACGAGGCAGAGGGTTTTGCCTTCCCGAGGGAGGTTATAACCGAATATAACGAGGAGAGACTGATAGAAAGGCTGTCTCAAAAGGCGCAGGAATTGGGCGCGGGACTCATTGTTGTGGGACACCCTAAAAATATGGACGGAAGCGAGGGCGACCGAGCAAAAGAGTGTGCCGCCATTGCCGAGAAGATTGCCGAAAAGAGCAAAATCGAAACGGTGCTTTGGGATGAACGGTGCACAACGGTTTCTGCCCATACCGCCCTTAACTTTACCGATACGAGAGGAAAAAGGCGAAAAGAAACGGTCGATGCCGTTGCCGCCGTAATGATTTTAGAGGACTATCTAAGATATAAAAAGAACAAAAATCAGTAAAAATACCCACCCCGAAATGGTTTTTTCGGGGTGGGTATTAAATTTTATTTTGCAAAGCATCTTATTCTTTTGCCGAGCCAATCTAAGAGCCCGCAAAGGGTTAAGCAGACCATCGCATAGAGCAACATATACAAAAGATAGGTTTTATTGTGCGTTGCGTGAACAAAATAGGTGGGAGGCAGTAAATATTGCGGGATACGAAGCCTTTGGAGGTCTAAAAAGACGGGGCATACGGCAAGTTCAGTTGCAGCAACTATCGGAAGAAAAACTCCGAGAGCCCTGCCGCCAAATGCGAGCCGACGTATTACCATAACAAAACCAAGAACGGTAAAGGTGTAAAGGAAGGTAACGGCAAATTCCGTCAGCAAGGAGGAAGAAAGTCCTGCCGCAAAAAGGGAGAGGGAGGAGACAACCGAAAGGCATAAAAGGCATATAAAAACGCTTACCGCTTCGGCAAAAAAACGCCTTCTTTCAGGAACTCGGGCAAAAACTCCCGTTTTAAGGTCCTCGGTATAATACATTGATGCCGCAAGACCGCCGAGTGTGATAAGCACGGCAAGAAAACCCCTTACGGGAGAGAGGAGATAATTACTTTCTGACGTTGAAACGGCAGAGGAGTCAAGATGGCTTATTTGAAAGACCGAGCCTTCAAACTGTGCCGACTCTTCGTAGAAGCCAAGCAGTTCCTCGTCGGTAAAGGAGGAAAGTTCGGGCACTTTTTCACGGGCATATTGAATGAATACCGCCTTTGAACAATCGGCAAAAAAGGCAGAACTGAGCAGTTCCCTTGACCAACTGAGTGCCACGGTGGAGTTTCTTTCGGTAATATTAACAAAGGCGTTCCGTCTTACCCTGTTTTGGGCAAAGCGGGTAATTTTTTCTGCAAGGTCGCCCTCAAAGACCCACGAGGCATCTGCCTTACGGTCGAGAAGGGCTTTTTCTGCCTGCTCGGGGGAGTCATAGACGACAAATCTCACAAAGGGCGAATCTTTAAGGTCGGCGATTATTCGGTCGGACAGAGGGTCGCTTTTTTCAGAGGCGAGAGCAATGGTCAAGACACCGCTGTCCTGACCTGCCAAAAGCCCGTAACCGAAAATTACCGCAAGTATAAGAAAAAGGACAAAGACGAACCCCGCCTTTTTGAATAGCCGTTTGGCCAGCAAAAGAAAGATACAAAAAAATCTTTTTAAGGTTTTCATTTTAGCCGCGTCACCTCCTTTGGAGAGGTCAGTTTAAACCGTCTTACCGCAACCGACAGAGCAAGAAAAACAAAGAGATAGCAGAGCAGCGAAAGAACTTCGCCCAAAACATTATTTCCCAGAAGAGAAAGGGTAAAAGTTTTTCTTGCGACACCGGTAAAAACGAGGTCGGCAAACGCTTTTAAAGAGTCGGGGAAAAAGGATGCAGGATATATACATCCCCCTGCAAAAGCAAGAACGATGCTCATAAAAAATGTGAGCAAAACGCCGCCGACAAGATTATTCGACAGTTCAAAAAGCAAATAGCAAAATGCCGAGAGAGTAACTGCCGAAAGGATAAACAGTAAAAGGACGGCGGGGGCAGAACCTTCGGGCAGAAGGCTTGCTGTCAGCAAAAAAGCCGTTACCGCCACAACAACCGCCGCAAGGGCAAGACAGATAAACTCACATATCACCTGAGGTAAAGCACCGATTCTCTTTGATGCCAAAAGACTGAAAAAGGAACGGTCCTGCCTGATAAACAGAGAGGCAAAGGGTATTACCGAAAGCATAAAAAACAAAACGGTCAATCCGCAAACTATCGTATTTGAGAATTCAAGGTCATCGTTTATCCTGAGATTTTCAACCCTGTATATCTTTGAACGGTCAAAAACGAAATCAAGATATTCAACACTGATTTTGTTTATATGTAAATTTGAAATATTGCTGTGTCCCGACCCGACAAGGGCGGCTCCGATTCCATAGGTGCCCTTTTGCGATTCGACCAATATGTCATTTACCATTTGGGTCATACTATCCTTAAAAATGGAAATAAAACCGGTGGCACCGACCGAACTTACAAATTTTATCGGCAGAACATTTCCTTTTGTGGCTTGCTCGACAAAACCGTCGGGAAAAACCGCAAAGGCGGAAATTTCTCCCCTCATTAGGGAGGCTTCTGCCTCCTTTTGGTTCATTTGCTTAACCGTAACGGTAAAACTTGCCGAATCAAAGGCAAGGGCAGCCAGACCCCACTGCAAATATTCGTCGTTGGCTGTGCCGACAATCCCCAAGGTAACCTTTGTGTTTAAGTCGTCCTTTTTTGCCCTTTCAGTATAGGAGGTGTGAATGATATTCATACAACCGAAAAGAATGCAAACGACTATTATGGCGGGCAAAATCAGACGCGCCGTCATTTTAAAGCGAAGTGCTAAGTATTTTTTCATATTACAAATTCTCAATCAGATGTTGGATATTTCCGTCATACTCAAATTTTTCAAGTCGGCCGTCTTTTATTATGTACCAAGCATCGCACATTTCAAGTTCCAAAACATCGTGGGTGGTTATAAGAAGAATACCGCCCTCTGCCTTATAGCGGGCGAGCCATTCTCCTATCTGACTTTTACAGGCAAGGTCAAGGGCGGCGGTAGGCTCATCAAGAAGCAGAACGGGAGGCTTTTTTGCAACGGCACACCCGATAGAGAGTCTCTTTTTCATACCGCCCGACATTTTAGAAACGGGGAGTTTTAAGAAGTCGTTAATATGGAGCAGGGACAAAACACCGTCAGAAAGTTCCTTTTTAAGGTCCTTTTTGTCATACCACATAAGAAGATTGTCTCGGGCAGACAGTTCCTCTATAAGGGGGGTGCCCTGCGGTACATATCCTACCGTTTTACTGTGGAGTTTCGGGTTATCGAAAAGGCTTTTGCCGTCGGCAAGAAAATCTCCGCCGCCCTTTTGTATGCCGGCAAGAATTGAAAGCAGGGTAGATTTTCCGCTTCCGTTACTGCCGAGGATACCGACACAACTGCCGCTTTCGGCTACAAGGTCAATGCCGCGAAGAACAGTCTTTTTCCCGAAACTTTTTGTTATTGTTTTAATTTCTATCTTCACTGAGTATCACCTGAATAAAAGATTTGGCGCTGTTCCCAGCGCCAAAATTTAAGTTTAGATGTAGGTATTGGCATCGGTATAACCCTGCTCGAATGAATCTATCATCCACTGGGGGAAACCTGCCTCCCTCAATTTTTCCGCTATACCGTCTAGATTTATCGACTCTACAAATGATTCAATATCCTCGGCAGATACGGTGTTGGTTGGAAGGCTCACTGCCTGGGGTGTGAGCATCTTTGTCTTCATATCAACTCCGAAGCAGAAGGTACCGTCAAGGAAAACCTTTATTTTAGCCTCGCCGCCCTGACTGTTTGTATTAAAATCACAGTCGAATCTGACACTTGATTCCAAATGAACGGCAAGGGAAGCCGAGCCTTTAAGTTGACCATTTTCCAAAGCCTTGACATCGATGCTTGACAGAGTAAGATCAAATGCGTGTTGTCCCTCAATATAGAAGGCATAGGAACCGCTTACAACCGAGCCGTCTGTCTCGCCCGAGCCTCTGATTGAAAAATCATTAAGAATGTTAAACAGGAATTCGGTATGGCCGTCCTTTTCTATATCATAAATCTTGATGAAGGGGGTCGAATAGTCGGGAATGGTTATATCAAGGCCGCGAATTTCCGAACCGTTATAGTAGAGATTTGCTTCTAAAACAAGCCCGTCCGAAAGGTTTTCCTTTTGATATTCAAGTTCTTCAATAGCGGCGGGAATACCCTCTTTGAACATTTTGGCAAAGTCTTGATCTTCATAACTGTAACCGCCGTCTTGGGCATTCTTTTTGTTAATCTCATTTACAACATTGCCCAGTTTGGTTACCAGGGCGGCAAGGTCCTTGTCGTTCTTTGCCTTGTTCAGAAGAACAAGAAGAACATCAATGAGGTCGCTTTTGTTTATTTTATAGTTTTTTTGGGTAACCTGCTGTGAAATTGTGCCGACCGAAAGAGAGGTTTCGGAAATTTCAGGCTTTTTAAGGGAATTAAAGGCAAGGGTCAGATAGCGGCGAAGCACCTTTTCAAGTTCTGTGCCGCTGGGAAGTTTATCTGCAATGTCGCCGTATTGCGATAAAGGGTTTGAGCCGTAAAGGGGACCGCCCATAACCTGTTCAAGGGGAATCTTAACATATTTGTTTGAAATACCGGGCAGACCGAGATATGCGGTCGATTTTTCGTAGTCCCAAAACAGTTCTGCATCTATAATGTCGGTATCGTTTACACCTATACCGAAATGTGCCTTTGTCAATCCGTCTTTGGTGTTAACGAGTCCGTCAAGGTGCACAGATTCAAACCAGGACATATCCATATCGGAGGAAGATGCCATCTGACCTAAAATCTGATCGCCGAAGGTCATAGTCATATCCATCTCGACGGCACTGTTTGCAGGGGCAGAGTTGCTAAGGGCCGCCAAAAAGCCGTCATAAACATCTGCTATAAGGCTCAAAGTGTCCGAAGCGGCCACTCCGTTTGAAGAGTTTTTATCCTTCTCGTTGGAGTCCTCCTGCTGTCCCTTACAACCGCAAAGCATCACTCCAAAAACAATAAGCACAGAAAGCAGCAGAACGCCGAGTTTTTTGTAAATTTTATAAGATTTATTCATAAAAACACTCCTTTCGTGTTTAATATATTATACCACGTTTTACAGTTAAAGACAACAAATTATTTTTTATTGACTTGTTTTGCCAAAACGCTCAAAAATTCCTACCAAAGGGCCCGAAATAACAACGGTTAAAAGGGAATACACAATTCTCCCGAAGGGGATATAGGTCGTAGAAAGTAAAATTACAACAATGTCAAGAAAAAGGTAAATAAATTCAATTTTTATTTTAAGGATATGGGAAAGCCCCATAACAAGGGCATCGTCGCCCGACGGGGCGCCGCCCACCATAACACAAAGGCCGACCCCTACACCGACCAGAACACCCCCGATTATAGAGGCTAAAAGGGGCATATCGGCAATTTCGGGATAAACCCTCGGGAAAAGTTCAAAAATCTTATAGGCCGCCGAAAAACCCACCGCCGACACCGCCGAATAAAACATAAATTCTTTGCCCAGAATCTTAAAGCCGAAGGCATAGCAGGCAATGTTCATTATGAGTCCCGAAACAGCGGGGGAGATACCGAACCAATATTCAAGCAACAGGGTAAGTCCCAACGCTCCGCCCTCGGTTACATTTGAAATAGAGTGTATGTTATAAAGGCCAAAGGCCAAAATGGTGCTTCCGACAAGGGCTACAAGACATCTTGTCATAGAAACTTTCATTTTCAAAATAAAAACTCCTTCTTGAAAGGATTTTAACGTTTAGCAAACTACAATCATTATAACAAGAATAAAAAATAATGCAATATATCCTTGCCTCGAAAGGGGGAGGTTTTCAATATTTATTGACTTTGCTTAAAAAAAGTTTATAATAGATATATAAATGTAAGGACGGTAAGATTATGGCATTTTGGTATGACGGAAATAAAAATTATGCTGAAAACAAGCGGGAAAAAGACGGAATAACCTATTATATCCGCGGCACCGTGGAGGTGGAGGGTAAAACCTATGAACGTTATGCCGTAAACACCCACTTTATTGAAAGAGGAGAAAACCTTTCGCAACTTATCGGCAGATATGTTAAACCTCTTTGTGAGGAGGGCGACCTTGTTGCTGTCGGCGAAAAGGTTGTTTCGATGTGTCAGGACAATACCGTTGAGAAAAAGGATGTTAAAATAGGTTTTCTTGCCCGAACCTTGTCTAAATTTGCAAAGCCTAATTCTGATTCGGGTATCGGAATGGGCGAGCCTTATAAACTGCAACTTGCAATAAATATGAAGGGCGCACCTTTGATTTTATGGGCAGCGTTTTGCGGCGCCGTCTGCAAGATTTTTGGAAAACGGGGCGTTTTTTATGAAATCGTCGGTCAGGATGTTGCGGGAATAGACGGCTTTTATATGCACTCTGTTTTTGAAACATATCACGATTTGGCGGTTCTAAACCCCGAAAACCCCGACGGTGCCTGCCAAACGATAAAAGATGAGCAGGGAATATCGGCAATCATAATCGACGCAAACGATATTTCGGTCGAAATTCTGGGCAAGAGCGATGACCTTAAAGACAAGGACGATAAATTTTTGGCAGACCTTGTAAGGGACAACCCCGCAGGTCAGGACGATGAACTTACCCCATTTATTATAATAAGGGACCTGAATGGCAGAGAGCCTGAGCCCTATGTTCCTATGAGGGCAAGAGAAGAATAGTAAAAAGCCGTGGTAATGCTGACGCATATCACGGCTTTTTGTGTTTTTTGGTTATAAATTTTTAGTCGAAGGCAAGCCCGAAATATGACGGGGGCAACACATCGCTCTGCAAGGGCAGATACATGGCAAAAGGCTCGGCTTCACCGACCGTGTGAAATTCCCCGTTTTGTATTCCGAGGGTGTATAAAATGTCGGGCAAAAGATTCGTATTCCCCAGATACTCGGCGGCATACAGGGTGCCGTTTTCTGCGGTCGAGACAAGCAAAAAGCCATCTCCTGCCAAAACATCGTAATTGTCATATAAAAGGTCGGTTGACCTTCCCTCTTGAAGGACTGAGTTTTCGGGCAGAAGTGCCCTTCGGCAGGCTTCAAACTCCTCTTTTTCAACCCTCGACAGAGGAATTTCCTTCCCAAAGTCACTTGTTGCGAAAAGGGTATTTTTATAGGTGCAGGTTTTAAAACCGTGTTTTTTCCAAAAGGACTCGACCTCTGCCGTTTCGGGCACAAGCAGTTCGGCGGCATACCCATTTTTTAAAAGTTCTTGATGGGTATAATCCAAAAGCGCCGAGCAAAACCCCCGCCGACGGTATTTTTCTGCGGTAGCGACACCGTATATATAGGCAAATTTTTGCCCCTTAAACTCGCAGTCCATAACATAAAGCGCAGAAGAAATCTCCCCGTTATTCCTCGCAACAAAGGTGTGCGACAAAGAGAAGACGCTGCCGAAAAAGGAGTCAATAAAACTGTCGTCGTCGCCAAAGGTCTCCTTCATAAGCATCTTTAAGGAGGGGATATCGGCTTGCTCAGGGTGAGAAAAGGAAAGGTCAAGCAGTTGTGCCTGCCATTCCCTTAAAAGATAAAGGGGATGATAACTTTCTTTTGCCTTTTTTAGTCCCGCAAGACCCAAATCTTCCTCGCGGTCGAGATAGAGGGTTTCGGGATATTTTGCCTTTATATATCTTGCAAATTCGCGGTTAATAAGGGCATAAGAACCGTCCTCGTTACCAATTGCCTTTTCAAAATGAATATCAAAGGTCAGGCGGTCGAGCCTACTGCCTACCGCAAAGGCAACCGCCTCCTGCCCCACCTTTAAAACAAGTCCCTCAATCGGGAGTTTGCCGACACAGTTAAACATCTTAACAAGGGCTGCTTTCTCCATTTCGGCCTCCCCGTCAACAAGTCCTTTTTCCTTGTGCCAAAGGTCAACAATCCTTAAAATATCCTTAAAACTGTCTTGCGTTAAAGGTTCGGTGCGGTAGTCGGGATGCTTTTCGGTAAAACGGTTAATAAAATTCCTCTTAGAGTGGTATTTTTTGCCCGAAAGAGTGCAAAGAGAGTCTATCGAATAGATATAATCGTAGGTCGCGGGGTTAGAGGTGATTTTAAAACGGTGCTTAAAGTTTTCTTCTAAAAACTCCTTTTCCGAATCGACCATTCCGTGCAAAAGGAAGGGGATTTTGCGTTGTTTGCTGTCGGCTATGATTTTTTCGATTGCCGCCGCCTTGTCGCCCTCCCCCAGAGGGAAGGAATAAAGCCAAAGTTCGCCGAAGCGGGAGAGCAAAAAGAGAAAACCGTCCTGAACGCAGAAAAACTGTTCGCCCCACAGCAAAACATTAAGGAACGATGCTTCACAACTTTTCTTCGCAGAACGGTGCAAATATTCATTATACAGTTCGTAACAGTCGGCGGTAACAGGCTTAAAATTTAACATAAACACTTCCTGAATAAAGACATTTTACATAAATATTATACTCATTTTATTTGTGATTTCAAGACTGTGTATAGCCAAAAAATTACTGTTTTTTCATTTGTTTTAAAAATAGCAATACTGCCAATATGAAGAGTGCCGCCCCATAGCCGAGAACCCACCAAAGATGGGGGAATATGTCGGCAAAATTGCCCGAAAGCAGGGCTCTTTCCATATCTACTGCGCGGACAAAGGGAAGAGCATAGGCAATCTTTTTAAAAGTGCCGCCAACAAGGTCAAGGTCAAACCAAACCCCCGAAAGCCAAGCCGAAAGGTTAGTGAGCAGAGCACCGCAGATGCCCCCGACCTGCTTATCGGTAAAGAGGCTTCCGCAAAGAAGTCCCAAGGCGATGTAGAGAATGGAAACGGGAATGATAAAAAGGACGGCAAAAAGAATATTAACCGTAATATCAAGCCCGAGAATGACGGCGGCAATATAGCAGATAACCGACTGTCCGACGGCAATGGGTATAATAGGCAGTGTGTAGCCGAGAATAAAATCTGTTGGGGTCAGCGGTGTTGTGTATAAACGCTGCAAAAGTGAACTGCCTCGGTCTTTGGCTATTACGGTTGCAGAAAAGAGGGACATAAAGGAGAGCCCGAAAACCGTAATGCCGGGTGTAAGACGCTCTATTTCAAAAAGTTTTACCGGAATGTTCGCCTGAATTGCAGAGAGCAGTAAAATTAAAATAAGGGGAAAGCCGAGACCAAAAAACAGGGTTAAGGGGTCACGCAGAATTTCTTTTGTGTTTCGTCTTGCAAAGGTCAACATTCTCATTTTGCCGCCTCCCGAACAATATTTATAAATGCCTGCTCAAAACTGTCGGTTTTGGCAGTTTCCTTAATCTTTTGGGCGGTGTCGCAGATAAGAAGCCTGCCCTCCTTCATGATAGCGATTCGGTCGGAAAGGGATTCTGCCTCCTCCATATAATGGGTGGTCAGGATAATGGTCACCTTTCCTTTAAGGGAACGGATAATGTCCCACAAATCGCTTCTTGCAAGCACGTCCAAGCCGAGGGTCGGCTCGTCGAGGAACAAAATTTCGGGCTCGCTTATAAGTGCCATTGCAATGCTTAGGCGTCTTTGCCAGCCGCCAGACAGTTTGCCTGCCTTTTTGTTGCCGACTGTGTCGAGACCAAGAAGTTCGGTCATTTCTGTCACCTTTTTGTCGGTCTTTTCCTTTGAAAAACCGTGAACACCGCAGATAAGTTCAAGGTTCTCTAAAACCGAGAGAAGCGGAGCCACCGCCGTCTCCTGAGGCGAAACGGCAATAACCGATTTTACGTCGGCAGAATCCTTTCGTATGCTCTTTCCGTTTAAAAAGGCATCTCCGTCGGTGGGAGAGGAGAGACAGGACAGCATCTTTATGACGGTGGTTTTCCCTGCGCCGTTTACACCGAGCAAAGAAAAAAGTTCCCCCTTTAAAACCGAAAGATTAAGGTTATCGACCGCAAGGAGGTCTTTATATCGTTTAGTTAAATTATGAGTAGTTATAGCATACATAGTCGATTACTCCTTTTCATACCGCTTACGCAGACCTTGATAGGCATCGGTAAGCATAAGGCTGACAAGTTCCCAATCAAGATTGGCAAAGTTGGTCGCAACCATAGAGGCAATGCCGTGAACGTATGCCCACATTTCTAAATGAAACAGTTGGGCAGGTTCTCCGCTTAAACCGGTGTTGTTTTGCACAATATCAGTTATATCGTCAGAAAAGACAATTGGCGAATTTTCATTGGAACGGTCACGCATAAAGAGAAGTTTAAAAAGTTCTTTTTCTTCTTTTGCAAAACGGATATATGCCATACCGGTTGCTTTGTATTCGGGATATTTTTTGGAGTCAATCTCACTTTTTATATATTCTTGATATATACGGTCGGCAGCACCAATTACCTTATGCCGTAGGTCCTCCATTGTATTGAAGTTGGAAAATATAGGCTGTGTTGAGCAACCGAGTCGGGCGGCAATTTCTCTGGCATTCAAAGCACCGGACCCTTTTTTTCTCACAATTTCGATTGCGGCATTTACAATTTTTGCCTCGGTTATTTTTACCTTGGGCGGCATAATGCACCTCCATAAATATCAAGCGTTATATATCAATTGTTATTTTATCATGAGGCGCCGATTGTGTCAAGATAAAAAGGGGAAAACCTACAAAATTCAAACCGCCTATCGGTAAATTCGAATAGGCGGTTTAATCTATTTTATGGTAATTTTAATATTTCCGGTGTCGGTGGCAATGTCACATCTTCCGCCCACCGTACTTTTTGGAACATCTATCTTGCCCGTGTCGCTCTTTGCAAATATTATCTTATCCGAAAGGAAACTGCCCTTAACCGAGCCGGTCGAGGTTGTAACCTCAATTTCGGCAGCATCCGACGAGTCGAAAGAAACATTACCTGTATCACGGGTAATCATAAACCTTCGGTCGGCAATTACCTTTTTTAGGGTAATATCGCCGGTGTCTCCGTCCGAGGTTAGATTTCGGCAGGAAAGGTCAGAAAGGGTGGCATCTCCCGTATCGACCTTCAATTCAACATCCTCCGAAACGGTCACCCCTGAAACCATAATTTTGCCCGTTGTAACGGTAAGAGCAAGTTCTCCGGCAGTATTGTCTTTGACAAGAATGTCGCCCGTGTTGGATTCAACCTCAATAAGACCATTTGCTGAGGACAAAATTTCACTCTTTCCTGTCGAGAGAAAAACGTTAATACCTTCAAAGGTAAAGTCCTTTGCGGTATGAACCGAGCCGGTGCTTCCACGAATTTTGAGTTTTCCGTATTCTCCTTCGGGCAGATAAAGGGTGATTTTCTCCTTGCCGAGCGAGAAAATCTGAATATAGTCATACCATTTTCTTGTATCGTTTATCGAGATATTTAAGGTACTACCGCTAACCTCTACCTCGTGAGGGACCTTTGTCTGCTCGTTGCAAACGACTCGGCATTTGCCGTTCTCACTCGGCAAAATTTCCACGTCTGCGGTGCGAACACTTATACTTATATCCGAAAATTCTGAGGTAATATCATAGGTGTTGGTAATGAATTTTTCGGTTGAAAGTGCTATAAAATTCCAATTATTCAGGGCCATCACTCCTACAAAAAGCATTATTCCGAGAGCCGAGAGGGAGGCCGCAACAATAAGCCAAATTTTTGTTTTACTCATCACGCCCACCTCTTTTAGAAGATTTTTTTATAAGAACAAAAGGAAGTTTTGAGAGCCGAGCCGCACTCTTTGTAGTTGCCGCTACACCGAAGAAGGTAAAAATTGAAAGTCCGAGCAACAAAAGCCCTGCACCGAGAAGAGCAATTCCCAAAACAGCGTTTCCTGTTATAGCGAAAACCAATCCGCCGACAGTAAAACCAAAACCGCAGCCTATAAAGGTGCCGAAAACCGCCCAAGCCGAAACAACAAGCGACCAAAGTACCGCATAAAGTGAGATTATTACCGAAGCCGCCGCAATAAGTAGGGAGAACCAAATAGGAGAGCCGAGTACCAAAAGTGTTATCTCTAAACCACCGAGGCGGCGGGGGTTATTCTTATCTTCTTTTGCCGTCACTCCTTTTTCGACAACCTCTTCTTCGAGCAGAGCGCCGACAGAGGTATCAAGCACCGCTGCAATTTTTAAGAGCATATCCGAATCGGGGAGGGATAGACCCTTTTCCCACTTCGAAACGGTCTGTCGCACAACTGAGAGCCTGTCGGCAAATTCCT
>JAZNJE010000159.1:0-5655 GCA_045577905.1 Acutalibacteraceae bacterium
TAGCGAGTTCCTTCAGGTCGTCAGCTGTGAGTTCAACGTCAAGCTTAACGCCCTTTTCTTCCTTCATCTTGTCGATGAGCTCTTCAAAGTACTTCTTACCAACTTCCATAACTACGTCGGAATACATCTGGATGAATCTTCTGTAGCAGTCGTAAGCCCAACGAGCGTTGCCGGACTTTGCAGCCATGGTTTCAACAACGTCTTCGTTAAGACCGAGGTTAAGAATGGTATCCATCATACCGGGCATAGATGCACGCGCACCCGAACGAACCGAAACGAGGAGGGGATTCTCCTTATCGCCGAACTTCTTGCCGGTGATCTCTTCCATCTTGTCGATGTATTCCATGATCTCGGCCTGGATATCATCGTTGATCTTTCTTCCATCTTCATAATACTGTGTGCAAGCCTCAGTAGTTACGGTGAAACCCTGGGGAACAGGAAGACCGATCTTGGTCATCTCTGCGAGGTTAGCACCCTTACCACCGAGAAGCTCACGCATGCTTGCGTCGCCTTCTTTAAAAAGGTAGACAAACTTGTGGCTCATAATTTTACCTCCTGAATTTTCAGACATCAGTCTGTTTTTTAACATAACAAATCAGCCCATAAAATAGGCAGCAATTTATCTTATCATATTTCCAAAGAAAAATAAAGAACTTTTTTAAATATATATGTATTTTTTGATAACAAACCTACTTTTCGTTCCAAAACGACATAAAATAGTAATTTTTCATCAAAAAAACGCTCGGAAATATCCGAGCGAGAAAGGCAAATTATTTTTCGAAAAGGTTGATGATTCGAAGAATTACGGGAGCGAGAATGATGTTTGCGGCAAGTTCGATAAGGAAGTTTGCACCAATCATTCCGATAAAAAGATAAGCGGTAGCATTCGCAAAACCTAAGGATGCGGCCCAGCCTGCAATTGTTTCCATAAAGAAAAGCTTACAGCCAAGAAGGAAGATGCCTGTGTTTACTATGGGGCAAACAATAGCCGCTGCGACAATCGCAAGATAACGGTTGTGCATTGCAAGTGCTTTATAGACAAGAGCTGCCGCAAGACCGCAGGCGGTGCCTTTTAGGAGCACGGTTGCGATTGTGCCGGGGACATTTACTGTAAGGAACGCCGCGGCATCGCCACTTGCAAGAACTGTGACTCCGAATATAAATCCGAGCCAAGCACCGACCTTCCAGTCACAGAGAGCTGCACCGAGGACTATCGGCACAAGCACTAGTGAAATGGCAAAAGGACCGAAGCGGACGAATGTGCCAAGCAGCTGAAGCACAACAACGAGTGCCGTGAAAACAGCGCCGAGCGCAAGGTTTCTGACGAGTGTTTTTGTTTTTGACATAAAATTACCTCCGATACTGCCCGTGGCGCTTCGCTTAGTGAAAAGTGAAGAGTTAAGAGTTAAGGTGTTTGCTGATGCAAACTGATGTAAATGTGAAAACTCATTATTTCAGCCTTAATCTTTTAAACTATTCTCTTTCAAAAAGTGCGTTTCTGGTGCAGTTCATTATTTAAACTGTAAAAACAGTTTTTTACATATCGTTTCGCAAAGCGAAGCACATCAATTGTGCATTATGCACTTTGCATTTTAATGCGCAACAGCGCATTAATTGTTCTTCTCGTAAATTATACGCAGACCGTCGAGAAGCAGGTTTTCGTTATAGATAATATCATGCTTGCAATAGTTAATTACTTCACGTGCAAGACCGCCCGTTGCAACAACGGTGGATTCCTCACCAAGTTCTTCTTCTATTCTTTCAATCATTCCGTCAATCATTGCGGCGGTACCGTAAACAATACCTGATTGCATACAGTCAACGGTATTGTGACCAATAACCGATTTTGGACTTTCCATACTGATTGAGGGGAGTGCTGCGGTACCTTTTGCCAAAGCATCAAGGGTAAGTTTTATGCCCGCTGCGATTGCACCACCCAAAAATGAGCCGTTTTTATCAAGCACCGAAATTGTAGAAGCGGTACCCATATCAATAACAATGCAGGGCATATTGTATTCGGCCAACGCTCCTACCGCACCGGCGGCGAGGTCGGAACCAAGTTGGGCAGGGTTGTCAATCTTGATATTGAGACCCGTTTTTACCCCCGGACCGAGCATTAAAGGAACGGTGTCGCAGAGCATGGCAACCGCACCGCTGACAGCGTTGCCTACAACGGGGGCAACCGAACTGATAATACAGTCTTCAATATCCTCATAGGAGGCGCCGTGTAGGGAAAGAATACCCTTAATTTCAATAGCGTATTGGTCGGCGGTCTTTTTTGTGTCGGTGGCAATTCTGCCGGTCAGACAAAGATAAGAATCCTCAAAAAGACCGAGCGTAATATTAGTGTTACCTATATCAATGGCAAGCAGCATACAATCACTCCTTTTATATTTTGCAGTACCACAGAGATTTTGCAATAATATGCTGGTATGTAATTTTAATTAGGCCGAACGGCTTTTGTTTTTGCTCTACGGGTTAAATGTTGGTACAAAACGACGGGGTGGACTTGACTTAAAGTAGCAAAAATTTTATTTTAGTATCATTATAAACCAAGAATACGATTTTGTCGAGTACAAATTTAAAAAAAGGTTGACTTTATTACGTCTCTTTGTTATAATGCTATGGCTAATGAAATTTTTTATCCTTAGCCCCTTGCTCTGCACAAAGTATGCAGGGCCAAATGTCCAGAAGGAGGTGCAACGAAATGACAAATAAGTATGAGGCATGTATGATTTTCTCTGTTGCCGCAGGCGAAGAGGCAGTTAATGCACTTAAAGAGAAATTCGCTAATTTGATTGCTGAAAACGCAACTGTCACAGGCGTTGATGATTGGGGTAAGCGCAAGCTTGCTTATCTCGTTAACGACGAGACAGAAGGCTACTATGTTTTCACAACCTTCGAATCTGCTCCGGAATTCCCCGCAGAACTCGAACGTGTTGCCGGAATTACCGAAGGTGTTCTTCGTGTTATGACCGTCAGAAAGTAATTTTGGGAGGAGAATAACTTATGTTCAATCTTGTTGTTTTAACAGGAAGACTTACCGCAGATCCGGAGCTTCGTTACACTCCGAATAACGTTCCGGTAACGACCTTCTCCATCGCAGTAAGCCGCCGGTACAAGGCTGGCGAGCAGGCTGAGGCTGATTTTATCAACATCGTCGCTTGGCGTCAGACTGCTGAATTTGTTACAAAGTATTTCCAAAAGGGAAGTATGATCGGCATAGAGGGTTCTATTCAGACCCGTCGCTATGTCGATAAAGAAACAGGTAAAAATCGTACCGCTTTTGAGGTAGTAGCAAACAATGTTCAGTTTGTTGAGGCTAAGCGTGACGGAGCATCTGCTACCGTAAACGAAGTTCCCGCTTCATTCTCTAATGCAGGTGCGTCTGAGTTCACAAGTCTCTCGGGCGAGACCGATGACGATTTACCGTTCTAATTGATTTTAAGTGAGTAATCACTTTGTATATGCCCTAAATTTTAATAGGAGGCGTTAAAAATGGAGAAAATGGATAGACCCATGCGCAGAAAACCTCATAAGAAGGTTTGTCACTTTTGCGTTGATAAGGTTGAAGTTATTGACTACAAGGATATTGCTCGTCTTCGTAAATTCATTTCCGAGCGTGCAAAGATTCTTCCCCGTCGTGCAACCGGCACTTGTGCCGCTCACCAGAGAGCGCTCACATCTGCTATCAAGCGTGCACGTCAGGTTGCTCTTCTTCCTTACGTAAACGACTAATAAAAACATTTAAAAGCCGACTGCATTGCAGTCGGCTTTTTGTTTTTCAATGCAAAGTGCAAAGCGCAAAATGCAAAATTAAGGTGTCCTGCGGACGATGTAATTACGATACGAATTTAATCTATTGGCATTGGAGGGGTTGATGTTATTCCCCTGATAGGGGAAATGTCCGAAGGACAGGAGGGGAATGACAAGCGGAGTTTGCCGTAACCACATCGACCCGGTAAAATTTCTATTTCCCGGTAATTTCAAGAGTGCTTTTTAATTGGTCGGTTATTTCACGGAGATTGATGATAGTTTCACGGTCTGCTTCGGGCTGGGCTTCAATATATAGTTCCTCGCATTTTAACTGAGCCCCTTGTAATATGAATATTGCCTCGGTCATAGCAGTAAACATTATTCGATACATTTCCTTATAATCCGGCATAAAATCACCCCTTTTATCTATATTTTAGGACAAACGAGCCAAAATGCAAATAGGACGCATTGTCCTTTGATAAGATATTTTTGGTGATGAAAATGAAATTGCGAATACGCGATTTGAGAGAAGACAGAGACCTTACTCAAGGAGATATTGCAAAATATCTTAATTGTGACCAATCAGGATATTCAAAATACGAAAGGGAAGAGCGCCCTATTCCTGTTGCTCTGCTCATTCGCCTTGCCGAATATTACCAGACAAGCGTTGATTATTTGCTTGGACTAACCGATAATCCGAAACCTTATAAATAATAAAAAAACCGTCTGCACAGCAGGCGGCTTTTTAATTTGTGTAAGATTATGTTGACAAGTATAACAATAAGTGCTAATATGTATAAAAAGCAAAACCTGTGATTAAGAGTAGTAACCGAAAAGAAAACTTAAAGAGAGCAGTCGGCGGTGGAATGACAGCAGCGGAATTTTCGGCGAATGGACTTATGAGGGCAACCGAAAGGGTAATGTAGATTTATCCGAGTAGCAGTTGACGGGAGTGACCGTTATATCACGGGCTGTATGTAAGTACGGCTGAAAGCGGATGAATTATTTCATCAATTTGGGTGGTACCGCAGGATTTTTCAAATCTTGTCCCTTTTTAGGGATAAGATTTTATTTTTTTTAGGATGTTTTTTATGTTTATTCTTGTAAAACGATGGTGACTCTTGCAAAACGGCGTAAAACTTGATAAAATACTTTTGAACTTTTTGTGGAGGATATAAAAATGAAATTAAACAATGTTGATTTCGATACCTATTTTAACAATTACCCCGACAAGGACGGCTATTTCGGAAAATATGGCGGAGTTTATGTTGAAGATAAACTCAAAAACGCTATGGCCGAGATAACCGAGGCTTATTATTCTATCTGCCAATCGAGAAAGTTTATTGCCGAACTTCGCAGAATCAGAAAGGAATTTCAGGGCAGACCAACACCCGTTACCCATCTTGAAAGACTCTCGGATTCGCTCGGCGGCAAGGTTCAACTTTATGCAAAGCGTGAGGATCTCAATCATTCTGGAGCACATAAACTCAATCACTGTATGGGAGAGGCTCTTCTTGCAAAATATATGGGAAAGAAAAAGGTTATTGCCGAAACGGGAGCAGGCCAACACGGTGTTGCCCTTGCGACCGCGGCTGCTTATTTCGGACTTGAATGTGACATTTATATGGGTTCGGTAGATATTAAAAAGCAGGCGCCCAATGTTGCCCGTATGAAGATACTCGGTGCAAATGTTATTGAGGTTACTCACGGATTACAGACACTTAAAGAGGCTGTTGACGCAGCGTTTGATGCATACAGCAAGGAATATGAGAGCGCAATTTATTGTATCGGCTCGGTGCTTGGACCTCATCCTTTCCCAATGATGGTACGTGATTTTCAGAGCATTGTCGGAATAGAAGCAAGAGAGCAGTTTATTGAAATGACCGGTCATCTTCCCAC
>JAZNJE010000160.1:0-18575 GCA_045577905.1 Acutalibacteraceae bacterium
GTATATCGCTTTTGAACAATTAAAAGCAAAATTGGAAGCCCAAGGTCTTTTTGATGTATCACGCAAAAAGAGACTGCCGAGATTCCCCAAAACAATAGCGGTCATAACCTCAAACACAGGTGCTGCGGTAAGGGACATAATAAACGTTTTGAACAGGCGGTGGCCTTTGGCTCGGGTTGTGCTGGTGCCTGCATTGGTTCAGGGTGCAGATGCACCTAAAAGTCTTATTTCGGCTCTTGATAGGGCTGAGAGCAGTTCGGGTGCCGACGTTATAATAATCGGTCGGGGTGGCGGCTCGATGGAGGACCTTTGGTGCTTCAACGATGAGGACTTGGCGCGGCGAATTGCAAAATGCTCGATTCCCGTAATTTCTGCGGTAGGACACGAGACTGATTTTACAATATGTGATTTTGTTTCGGATATGAGAGCACCTACTCCGTCTGCTGCGGCAGAAATAGCGGTACCCGATATAGAGGAAATGAGAAGTGCGGTGTCGGGACTGGCACACCACATTAAAACAAGGACGAGCGATTGTTTGCGCACGGCAGAACTCAAAATGCAAAAGGTGGGGGAGAGCGAGGCATTTAAAAACCCCTATCGGTTCATAGCCGAAAGGAGAACTGAACGGTTAAAACTGCTGAACATCAGTATTAAAAATAATTTTCATAAACTTTTTACCGAAAAGGAAAAACGCTTTTCGGTAACGGCGGCAACCATTGATTCATTAAGTCCTCTTAAAATTATGGCACGAGGTTTCATTTCGGTTCAAACGGGAGAAAAGTCGGTCAGGAGTGTAGAAGATTTTGCCGTCGGAGATATTTTAACCCTGCGCCTTGCAGACGGTAGGGCGGAATGTGAGGTAAAAAGTAAAAATGGAGAAAAATAATATAACCTTTGAAGAGGCCTACAATAAACTTGAAGAGATTGCCGAGAGGCTTAATTCTCCTAAAATTACTCTTGAAGAGTCGATTGTCCTTTTTGAGGAGGGAATCAAACTTTCTAAACACTGCTCAGAAATTCTTGATGCAGCAAAACAGAAAATAGAACAACTCGAAAACGGAGAAGAATAATGAGTATAGAATCAGAGATTAAAAATTATGCCGCATATTTTGAAGAAAGGCTTAAAGCGGGATTTTCTAACCAACGGGGGGCATATAAAACGGTTGCCGACGCAATGCTTTACGGAATTGCGGACGGTGGCAAAAGAATTCGTCCCTTTTTAATTAACCGTTTTTATAAACTTGCGGGTGGAAAGAGTCAGGACTCTTTCAACTTTGAACTTGCGATAGAGTCGATACATTCTTATTCCCTTATTCACGACGATTTGCCTTCGATGGATAATGACGATATGCGAAGAGGCAAACCCTCATGTCACAAAAAATTTGGGGAGGCAAACGCGCTCCTTGCGGGGGATGCCCTTTTGACCTATGCCTTTTTTACGGCATCACGCACCGAGAATATTCCGTCAGACAGGGTTTTGAAGGGAATAGAAATCTTGTCCGACCTTGCGGGAATTGACGGAATGGTCGGAGGTCAGGCGGTTGATTTGGAGAGTGAAAACAAATCGGTCGGACTTGATACGGTCGAACTTATATGCCGTCTTAAAACGGGGGCGCTCATTAAAGCGGCATGTCTCATAGGTGCATTGCTCGGAGGTGCCGACTCACAGAAACTTAAAGCCGCCCAAACATATGCCGAAAATTTAGGGCTTGCATTCCAAATTGTTGACGATATTTTGGATGCGGTTGGCGATGAGAAAAAACTCGGCAAACCAACGGGCAGTGATGAAGAAAACAAAAAATCAACCTTTTTGTCGATACTCGGAATTAACAAATGCCAAGAAATGGCAGAAAAGCTAACCAATAATGCGAAAGCGGCACTCGAAATTTTTGGCGAGGATGCAGAACCGCTAAAAGAACTTGCAGATTTTTTATGTAGCAGAGAATATTAAAATTAAGGAGAGATTTTGTGGAGCACAGGTTTTTAGGTAATGTTAACAATCCGGATGAACTTAAACAACTTAATATTGCCGAAGCAGAGATTTTGTGCCAAGAAATCCGTGACGAACTCGTTCATACCGTTTCTTCAAACGGAGGACATTTAGCTTCTAACCTGGGTGTTGTAGAACTTACCGTTGCCCTGCACAGAAGTTTTTGTGCTCCCGATGATGTTATAATCTTTGACGTGGGGCATCAATGTTATCCTCACAAAATGTTGACAGGCAGATACGAAAGTTTTTATACGCTCCGCACCGAAAAGGGAATTTCGGGTTTTATGCGTCCGAGTGAGAGCATATATGACCCCTTCGTTACAGGACACGCAAGCAATTCACTTGCAGCCGCATACGGAATGGTTAAGGCAAAACGTCTTAAAGGGGAAAAGGCTTTTGGTGTTGCAGTAATAGGCGACGGTGCTCTGACAGGAGGTCTCGCTTTTGAGGCGCTGAACAATATTGGCGGTACAAAGGAAAACTTTATCGTGGTTTTAAATGATAACAAAATGTCGATATCGAGTAATGTCGGTTCGATTTCACGCTATCTTTCCAAAATCCGCACCAAGCAGAGTTATTATGCCTTAAAAAAATTTGTGCAGCAGTGTCTTAAAAAGTTAAGACCGCTTTATAAACTAGCTTCAAAACTTAAACAAGCACTCAAAAATGTTATATACAGAGACAGCCTTTTTGAGGGACTTGGTTTCAAATACTTGGGACCTATTGACGGTCACGATATTGAAGAACTTGAAAATATATTCAAAATCGCAAAAAGCCTTAGCACACCCTGTGTTGTCCACGTAATGACCGTAAAGGGCAAGGGTTATGCAAGGGCAGAGCAGGAGCCGAGCGAGTATCACGGTGTTTCGGCATTCGCCCCCGCAGAGGGGATACCCGAGCAGTCGGAAAACTTTTCTGTTGTGTGCGGAAAGGCGCTTTTAGAACTTGCTAATGAGGACAAAAAGGTCTGTGCCGTCACCGCCGCTATGTGCAAGGGAACGGGACTTGATGAGTTCGGCAGTAAATTGCCTGACAGATTTTTTGATGTAGGTATTGCCGAGGAATTTGCGGTGACCTTTGCGGGAGGTCTTGCTGCGGGCGGAATGAAACCCTATTTTGCGGTATATAGCACCTTCTTGCAGCGTGCTTATGATGAAATAATACACGATACCGCAATTGCAAAATTGCCGGTACGGTTTTTGGTTGACAGGGCAGGAATAGTAGGGGAGGACGGAGAAACCCATCAAGGAATATTCGATATTCCATTTTTAAGCACTGTGCCTAATATAAAAATTTATTCCCCTGCAAGTTATGATGAACTTCGCGGAGTAATAAAGGCAACCTGTGATTCGCCTTCGCCGATTGCAATTCGCTATCCTAGGGGTGCAGAGCAGGCCCCCTTTAAATACCGTGCAGGCGATTTTACGGCAGTTCAAAACGGCGGAAAAATTGCCATTGTTACCTACGGAATTCTTTCAAATGAGGGGTTGAAGGCTCAAAAGGCATTGAAGAACCTGAATATTTCGGTTGATTTTATAAAACTCAATTGTGTATATCCGTTGGCAGAGGACCTTATCAGTCTGCTTAACGGTTACGATAAGATTTATGTCTTTGAGGAGTGTATAAAAAGCGGAGGGGTCGGTGAGCATATTGCGGGCAGGGTAAACGTCTCGACCGACATAACCGCAATAGAGGACTTTGTTCCTGCGATGGAGGTTACAAAGGCAAAAGAAATGTTGGGCCTTTGTGCAAAGCAAATGACATTAAAGATTGCAAAGGATAACTTATAATGGCAGAAAAGTTAAGACTTGACACCGCCGTTTTTGAGGCAGGTTATGCCGAAAGCAGAGAAAAGGCAAAAGCGCTTATAATGGCGGGTCAGGTGTATGTAAATAATCAAAAGTCCGACAAGGCCGGTATGACCTTAAAGCCTACCGATAAATTGGAGGTAAGAGGTGCTGCACTAAAATATGTTAGCCGCGGAGGACTTAAACTTGAAAAGGCGGTTCAGAATTTCGGCTTTTCTTTAAAGGACAAAATATGTGCCGATATCGGTGCTTCAACCGGCGGTTTTACCGACTGTATGCTTCAAAACGGGGCGGTTAAAGTTTATGCGATAGATGTCGGATACGGTCAACTTGCATGGAAACTTCGTACCGACGAAAGGGTAGTTAATTTAGAACGCACCAATTTTCGATATGTTACCGATGCCGAAATTCCCGATTTGGTTGATTTTTGTTCGGTTGATGTTTCGTTTATTTCTCTAACAATAATAGTTCCGGTAATGAGAAAGATAATGAAGGATGGCGGCGAGGCGGTATGCCTTATAAAACCGCAATTTGAAGCAGGCAGGGAAAAGGTAGGAAAAAAAGGCGTAGTAAGAGAACCCGAAATACATATAGAGGTTGTTGAAAAAATAATCGCAATGGTTCAAGAGGAGGGCTTTTCGGTTCTTCACTTAGATTATTCGCCGATAAAAGGACCCGAAGGAAATATTGAATATTTAATTCATATTAAAAAATGTGATGAACCCACAAATTTGGCAGAACTGTCGGCAAAAGAAATTGTTCAGAAATCTCATCAAAGTTTATAAATGAGAGGTGTAAACTATGAAAGCGGCTCTTATCCCAAATATGGAGAAACAGGGCGTAACCGAAATTACAAAACAAACCATTGAGGTTTTAAAGGCTGCAAAAATATCCGTAGCAATGCCGATTAACGGCTTTAATACCGAGGTTATGTCGGAGGAAAATCTTTTTAAAACAGCCGATATAATAATTACGGTTGGGGGAGACGGAACGATTATCCGTTATGCTAAAAATGCCGCAAAATTCGGCAAGGCGGTTCTTGGAATAAATGCGGGAAGACTCGGCTTTTTGGCAGACGTTGAAAGGAATAGCCTTAATGACCTTGCAAAACTTGCAACAGGAGAATACACGGTTTCTGAGCGCTTTATGATAAAGGCGGAAGTATATGAGAACGGTATAAAAAAATGCGAGGGAACAGCCCTTAATGATGCTGTAATTGCATCGGGAGGAATTGCTCGGCTTTTGGACCTTTCGCTCACGGTTTCGGGAGACAGAATTAACTATCGTTCCGACGGTGTTATAATTTCCACCCCTACCGGCTCAACGGCGTATTCAATGTCGGCAGGAGGTCCGCTTATCGACCCGACGGTTAGATGCTTCTCGGTTACTCCGATTTGCTCACACTCCTTGTTGGCGCGGCCTATGATAGTCGGAGAGGAAAAAATTCTAGCCTTGACATTGCCGGAAAGTTCAAAAGAAACGGCGGTATTCTCTCTTGACGGAAAACTGTGTGCAGAGGTTACTAATAATGTCAGCGTTACGATTTCTGCCGCACCTTATAATGCAAAGTTAATCAGCATTAGCGGAAACACGATATACAAAACCCTTTCATTAAAAATTTAGAGGTAGTTATATGAAAAACAAAAGACAGCAGCAACTGTTGAAACTTATTAAAAATCAAGTGGTTACTACACAGGAGGAACTGCAAGAGGCTCTTAACACTCTTGGATTTAATGTAACGCAGTCAACCGTTTCAAGAGACATTAAGGAACTGCGAATCGTTAAAGCACAGGATAAAAACGGTATATACCGTTACCTTGTTGCAGGTTCGCCGGAGGTGGATAGGGACTATGACCGATATAAGGAGATGTTTTCACGTGCGGTGGTAGATGTCGTCTATTCATTAAACACGGTGGTTATAAAGTGCTATCCCGGTATGGCATCTTCGGCATGCGTTGCACTTGATAAGGTGTTCAGCGATATGATTCTCGGTTCCTTGGCGGGTGACGATACAATATTTGCAATAACAAAGGGCGAGAAAGAATCAGAAGAACTTGCTCACAGCCTTAAAAAATATATTTAGGACGGCATTTTTGTATGTTAAAACAAATATACATTGAGAATATCGCGGTCATAGAGTCTGCCGACATTGAACCGACCGAAGGCTTTAATGCTCTGACGGGTGAGACGGGAGCAGGAAAGTCGATTATAATTGACTCGCTTAATGCCGTACTCGGTGAGCGCACCTCTAAGGACTTAATAAGAGAATCTGCGGAAAAAGCATCGGTTACGGCGGTTTTCGGTGACCTTTCAAGGGCATCGTTGAAAAGGGTGCGGGACAACGGATTTGATTTGGATGAAGATGGCAATCTCATAGTTCAAAGGGTGTTAACCAAGACATCGGGTGGTGTCAAGATTAACGGTCAACCCACAACGACTGCGGTTGTCAGAGAAATTGCCAAAAGTCTTATAAATATTCACGGTCAGCACGACAGTCAAATGCTTCTTTCACCCGAAAATCACTACATTTATCTTGACCTTTTAGCCGATAACGAAGAAATATTTGAAAACTACCAAAAGGAATTTAAACATTTTGGGGAGGTTCGGAAAAGGGTTCGTGAACTCGAAGATAGCGAGGACAGAAAGGCAAAGCGGTCTGAACTTTTAAAATATCAGATAAACGAACTTAAAACCGCTGATATAAAGTTGGGCGAAACAGAAGAACTTAAAGAGAAGAGAGATTCATTCCGTTCCTACGAAAAAATAAGTCTCACGGTTAGTGACTGTGTCGGAAAAATTTCGGGAGACGAGGAGAGTAACGGTGCTTTGGCCCTTTGTGCATCGGCACAAAAGAGCCTTGAAAGGGCAGGGGAGCCAATTTTATCAAAAACGCTTGATAATCTGACCAAAGCCACTGATATTTTGTATTCGGTGCAGGAAGATTTGAGGCTTTTTCTTGAAAAATGCCCTTATTCGGCAGAAGAAAAAGATAAAATCAACGAAAGACTTGACCTTTTGCACACTCTTGGTTTAAAATATGGCGGTAGTCCTGAAAAGGCCGTCGAATATTTGAGTGAGGCCGAAAAAGAACTCGCCTCGATAGAGTGTGACGAGGCGGAACTTGAAAGCCTCTCTGCCGAACTTATAGAGATACAAGAACGCCTAATAAAAGCGGGCGATATGCTAACCACATCAAGGATATCGGCGGCAAAGCAGTTTGAAGATAAGGTTTGTGATGCTCTGCTTCAAATGGATATGTCGGCAGTGCGTTTTGTTGTCAATATTAAAAAGGGCAAATATACCAAGGTCGGAGCCGACGAGGTTGAGTTCTTAATCTCGGCGAATGCCGGCGAGTCGGTAAAGCCTCTCTCGAAGGTCGCCTCGGGCGGCGAGTTGTCGAGGGTAATGCTCGCAATAAAAAGCAGTATTGCTGACAAGGATAATGTTGATACCCTCATCTTTGATGAGATTGACACAGGTATCAGCGGAAGGGCTGCCTCGAAGGTTGCCTTGCAACTTAAAAAAATTGCCGAAAGCCGTCAGGTAATCTGTGTTACCCATTTGGCACAGATAGCGGCGGCCTCAACGGGACATTTTCTTATAGAAAAGAGCGTTATGGACGGCAGAACATATACCAATGTTGAACTTTTAGGCGGAAATCGCCGTGTAGAGGAAATCGCGCGTATAATGTCGGGCGATAATATTACAGAAAATACATTAGTTTCTGCAAGGGAACTGTTAGGAGAATTATAAATGACACTGTTTGATGAACTTAAAGCAAGAGGCCTGATTGCGCAGGTCACTAACGAAGATGAAATCAGAGAAATGGTAAACAACGGTAAAGCCACATTCTATATCGGCTTCGACCCCACCGCAGACAGCCTCCATGTTGGTCACTTTATGGCGCTTTGCCTTATGAAGAGACTTCAGATGGGCGGCAATAAACCCGTAGCGCTAATCGGCGGCGGTACAGGCTATATCGGCGACCCCTCGGGCAGAACTGATATGAGAAGTATGATGACCCCCGAAATTATTCAGCATAACTGTGACTGCTTTAGGGAGCAGATGTCTAAATTTATCGAGTTCGGCGAGGGCAAGGCACAGATGGTTAATAATGCCGACTGGCTTTTGAAACTGAACTATATCGAACTTCTTCGTGAGGTTGGCGCCTGCTTCTCGGTAAACAATATGCTCAGAGCCGAATGTTATAAGCAGAGAATGGAAAAGGGGCTTTCTTTCCTTGAATTCAACTATATGATTATGCAGTCCTATGACTTCTATTATCTCTTTAAGAATTACGGCTGCAATATGCAGTTCGGCGGCGACGATCAGTGGTCTAATATGCTTGGCGGTACTGAGCTTATTCGCAAAAAACTTGGTAAAGATGCTCACGCAATGACTATTACACTTCTCCTCAATTCCGAGGGAAAGAAGATGGGTAAAACTGCCAACGGTGCAGTCTGGCTCGATGCCAAAAAAACCTCTCCTTATGATTTCTATCAGTATTGGAGAAATGTTGACGATGCAGACGTTGTAAAGTGCATGAAACTTTTAACTTTTATTCCTCTCGAAGAAATTGCAGAGTATGAAAAGCTCACGGGCAGCGAACTGAATAAAGCCAAGGAAATTCTTGCCTTTGAACTTACAAATATGATTCATGGTGAGGAAGAAGCAGTAAAGGCACAGAATGCCGCAAGGGCACTTTTTTCTGCGGGAGCAGATGATGCCAATATGCCGACAACCGAACTTTCTGACAGCGACCTTACCGACGGTGCAATCGGTATTCTAGACTTAATGTCAAAGGGCGGACTTATTGCTTCAAACGGAGAAGGCAGACGTCTTGTTCAACAGGGCGGCATTTCGGTCGACGGTGAAAAGGTTACCGACCCCGCAACAAAGATTACCGCAGAAGCACTTGCCAATGGTGTAGTAATCAAAAAAGGTAAAAAGGTATTCCACAAGTTTACCGTATAAATAAAAAATGGCGGCAAAGAGTGAAAATTCTTTGCCGCCATTATATTATTTACTGTCTTTTTTTAAACGTACTTTTGCTTCTTCGACGGTTTCGCCTTCTTTGGTGAGATATGTGTCTACAAACTTATCTTCAATTTTTGTGTAGCTGGCTACAACACCTTTTTCGATTTTTTTGTAACCGTTAACAACGCCTTTTTCAATTTTCTTGTATCCGTCTGTTACAGCCTCTGCGATTTTTTCGTTCGCTTTAACAATTTTTGATTTAGCCATATTTACTGTTTTGCCTCCAATAAGATTGATTCCGAGGAGCAGTATGATTATCCATACTGCAGTTCCTGTCATAATGTTTAGTAATAAGATTTCTTCCGTTTTCATTCCCGGAAATGATACGAGCATTGAGCGTTGCATAGTGTATATTGAAACGCATGCGTCTGCAAGAGATATATTGCGGAGCGTCTTCGGTATTGGCGAAGCCGAAGACTGTTTGGAATTTACCACGCCTATAATTGCTATTGTGATTTTTGCAAAGGTATAGGTCGCAATGGTGATCATAATAATTTTGTGGAAGGCAGTTCCTCGTTCTTTTACAGCCGATAAAATATTCACACCGATTATGCAAAACGAAAGTATTATCGTAAGTATGCCTGTAACACGTCTGACAAAAAACTCCGTGTCATAAGTTTCGTTTTCTTTTTTTCCTATTTTTAAAATAGAAAATCGTGTTATAGCAAGAACTGTGTAATATCCGCCAACCGTAATAAACCACCACGAATCAACATAAAAGCCGATAATACAGTTTGCGAGTGCATAAGCAAAGTTTAACACAAAACTTGTATAAGGGCTTTTTATAAGCTTCATTGGGTTCATTTAATGCCTTTTATCATCGGTATGAGCGCAATGAGCATAATAATACCGAGTAAGCCGACAAGAGTGCCGCCAATGATTTGCTCCCATACAAGGCACATACACATACCTACACCGAGAATGAGAGCGGCAATTACTGTGTAAACTATGTGAAATACATTTTTACTGTTTATTTTTGGCAGTTTCTTGTTTTCCATCTTGCACCAGATAAGCGCAGTAATTATTCCGAGAACAATACCGACTCCGCCGAGAACAACACCTTCTGTAAATGCGTTCCATTCAGGTAATAGTGCCATACACATACCGAGTGCGAACAATACTCCGCTTACAGTTCCTAAAACCAGGGCAACAAAACTACTTTTTTTCACAGAAAATTTCTCCTTTCATTATTCCAACACTTGTGTTTTTATTGCAAATATAGTATAATTTTTTTTGAAGAGTAAAGCAATCAACAAAAATACAACAAGTGTTGGATTAAAGAGGAAAAAGACCATCAATTTCACAAAAGGTGTTGGATTATTCAGAGGAGCGAATGTTTTGAATACTAAGAATAATAAACGTCGCAGAGATTCACAAGAAAAGATAGAAAGAGCGTTTATTGAGTTATTACAGGCTCGTGATTTAAAAGAGATAACGGTTTCGGACATAATAAAAATGAGCGAACTTAACCGCAGCACATTTTATGCGAATTATTTGGATATATATGACCTTGCCGATAAGACAAGAGAAAAGCTAGAAAATGATTTCAGCAATCTCTTTGCTAATTACGATTATTTCAATGAGCGCACAGGCGCATTAAAAATGTTTAAGCATATTAAGGAAAATAAAATATTTTATAATACCTATTTTAAGCTTTGCTATGACGATAAGCATCTCATTTCGATTTATGATAAAAAACGAGCCGAAAAGGAGCATATTGAGGATAATATAAAATATCATATAGAATTCTTCAGAAACGGACTCAATGCTATTATAAAGCTATGGCTTAAAGATGGCTGCAAAGAATCTCCTGAAGAGATGGCAGAAGTATTAAAACAAGAGTATAGGGGAAGATAAGAGAAAAAGAAAACGGCGGCTCTCAGTTTATTTTTTAACCTTTTCTTTTTTAACCTTTTCCATATGAATTTTGAAGATTTCTTCTGTTGCGAGGGAAAGTTTAGTTACTACGTTGTGCTTTTGGGGGTAGCAGTAGAAGGAATCCTTGTCAGTTGAAATATCAATACAGTCCTCAGGTCTGAGATAGCAGTAATCATACTCAATATGAACCCCGTACATTCCTGACGGATGACGCTCTATCTCATATTTTTCTCCGTTATATTCGCCTGAGAGAACGAAGCCTCGTTCGGGGTCATGGGTAAGTTTTGCCGGTCCGAGTTTTTCAAACTTCCAAGGACGGGGAAGCGAATAAACCTCAACATCGTCCTCGAAGAAGTAATTTCTGCCTTCAATCTCGGCTCTGACCTCGCCTCTTTCCCATTCATACCAGTCGGGGATATGCGAAAATTCGGTTTCTCCGTTTTCGGCTTTAAGTTCACCGAGTTCGGTCATTTCCCAAATCTTGCCGCAAGACTTACAGAAAATTTTAGTTCCTTCGCTCGCCATATCTTCCGCTTTACAGTGAGGACACTGATAAAGAATTTTGTGAAGTCCTTCGGCTCTATACGGCTCGTCAATTATAATATTCTGTTCCTTTTGCCATTTATACTCGTCATATTCCATAGCGGTTCTGATTTTTTCGTTTATTTCCTCTATTGATAAAGCCGCAACCTCTTCGGCGGTAAGAATCTTAGTCATAGTAGTATAAAGAGGAACATTCTTTCTCGGCTTTCTGTAATTCCAGAAAGGCGTATAAAGATAATTGCCGTGATGAAGCATAACCGCAACGGGCACCTTCATCATTTTAACAAGTTTGCCGAGAGAATCGGGGAGAATGGCAGTAGTACCGCAGGGGGAATAGCGTGCCTCGGGGTACATACAAAGCACATCGCCCTTTTGTAAAACTCGCTTTATTGATTTTATAAGATGCAGGTCGGTTGTAAATTTGCGCTTGCATATACAACCGAGCCATTCCATTAAAAAGGGACGGCGGTAATATCCGTCAATGGTCGCAACATTGTTTACCCTGTGGGGGAATGTCGCAACGGCAGAAAGTTCAAAATCTATAAAATACATATGATTCGAGAGAAGAATATAAGGAGGTTTCAGCCCTTCCATATTAAACTTTTCTATCTTGTATTTAGGTCCGAAGAGAAGTGCAATTTTGCTTACTATATAGAGCAAAAAGGTCATTATCCTCGGCTGCCTTATCGGATATTTTGCCGTATTATAATATTTTTTGTTTTTATAATTCACTTCCATTAAATAAAACTCCCCAAACGTTTTTAAAATGTTTTTATTAGTATAACCTAAATAATATAAGAAGGCAACAAAAAAAGACATTGCAAAGGTGCAATGTCTTTTAAAATTAAAATTCAAGCATATCATTCATATTGTAAAGTCCTGCGCTCTTGCCTTTCATAAAGAGGGCGGCCTTTACGGCGCCGAGTGCGAAAACCTCGCGGCTTGAAGCGTGATGGGAAAGGGTAACAACCTCGTCGTGACCTGCGAAAATAACGTCATGCTCGCCAACGATATTTCCACCGCGTACAGAGTGAATACCAATCTGTTTTGCGGGGCGCTTTTCCCGTTTTGAATGACGGTCGAATTCATATGCCATCTGTCCGTTGTAAACCTCATTTATTGCGTCGGCAAGCATAACTGCCGTGCCGGAGGGGGCGTCAAGTTTCTGATTATGGTGTTTTTCAATAATTTCTACATCAAAATTTTCGCCGAGAACTTCTGCCGCTTTTTTCGCAAGTGAAACGAGAAGATTTACTCCAAGAGACATATTAAAAGTGAAGAAAAGAGGGGAGGTTTCTGCCGCTTTTCTGATTTTGGCGGTTGCCTCTGCTGAATATCCCGTTGTGGCAAGGACGGCGGGAATGTTTTTTTCTTTCACATAGCCGAGAATACTGTCAAGCAGAGCGGGATGAGAAAAATCAACGATAACGTCGGCAGGAATATTCACCTCGCCGATAGTTGCAAAAATGGGAAATCCTGCGTTAGATTCAGTATTGAGGTCAACACCGGCAACGATTCGTGCGTCATCTCTTTTCGATACGGCGTCGGTAATAAACTTACCCATTCTGCCGTTTGCTCCGCAAAGAATAATATCTGTCATATTTTAAACTTCCTATATTGTTTATGAATTATACAAGGTTAAACTTTTTAAGTTCGTTTATAAGAAGAGCCTTTGTGCCTTCTTCCATTTCGGTCATAGGCAAACGAAGAGGACCCATTTCCATTCCCATAAGGTTCATAGCGGTCTTGACAGGAATGGGGTTAACCTCTATAAAGAGTGCATTGATTAAGGAGGACATTTCTATCTGCATAGCGGCAGCACCTTCCGTATCGCCGTTTAGCATTTTATTACACATCTCTACCGTTTGTTTAGGCATAACATTGGATAAAACAGAAATTACACCCTTGCCGCCGAGCGACATAATGGGTATAATCTGGTCGTCGTTGCCCGAATAGATGTCAAGTTTATCTCCGCATAAAAGTCGGGTCTTTACAACCGAAGAAATATCTCCGTTAGCCTCTTTAATCGCAACAATATTTTCAATATCGGCAAGTTTAGCATAGGTTTCGGGTTTGATGCCAACACCCGTACGTGAGGGAACATTATAAAGAATAATGGGGAGAGAAGTTCTTTCCGCAATATATTTATAGTGTTCGTAAAGTCCGTTTTGTGTAGCCTTATTGTAGTAGGGGGTAACAATCAAAAGGGCATCTGCACCTACTTGCTCGGCCTCCTTCGCCAAGTCGGCGGCACAAGCGGTATCGTTACTTCCTGCTCCTGCAATAATCTTTATTCTTCCGGCAGTATGCTCTACCGCAACACGGATAACCTCCGAGTGTTCTTCAAGAGTCATTGTAGCGCTTTCGCCCGTAGTGCCGCAGATTACAAGGGCAGGGATACCCGCTTCAATCTGCTCGTCAATAAGACTGCGAAGACGGTCAAAGTTGATTGAGCCATCTGCATTCATAGGTGTTACGAGGGCGGTAGCAACACCTTCAAAAATGGTTTTTTTCATAAATACTCAACCTCTAAAATCAAGATTTAGTCCATATATCCCTTTGCACAGAGAAGTTCGGCTAAAAGAACTGCGCCGCCTGCCGCTCCGCGAAGGGTGTTGTGTGAAAGGCAAACAAATTTATAATCATATTGGCTGTCTTCACGAAGGCGACCTATCGAAACAGCCATACCGCCTTCAAGTTCTCTTTGGAACTTGGTTTGAGGCATATTGTCCTCGGCAAAGTAGTGGAGGAACTGTTTCGGAGCAGAGGGTAGGTTGAGCGTCTGAGGTTCACCCGAAAACTCTGCCCATTTCGACAAAATGTCTTCTTTCGAAGGTTTTTTATCAAAGGATACAAATACAGCAGCCATATGTCCGTCTGAAACGGGAACACGAAGACATTGGGCGGTAAATTTGGGAGAATCTGCAAGAGCAATCTTATCTCCCTCAACACGTCCCCAAATCTTTAAGGGCTCTCGTTCGCTTTTTTCTTCCTCTCCGCCAATATAGGGGATAACATTATCAACCATTTCGGGCCAACGTTCAAAGGTTTTTCCTGCACCCGAAATTGCCTGATAGGTGCAAACAAGAACATTCTTTACACCAAATTCGTTAAGGGGATAAAGGGCGGGTACATAACTTTGAAGTGAGCAGTTAGACTTAACCGCAACAAAACCACGCTTTGTACCGAGTCTCTTTCGCTGAGCAGCGATAATTTCGGTGTGGTCGGCATTGATTTCCGGAATAACCATAGGAACATCGTCGGTAAAGCGGTGTGCCGAGTTGTTCGAAACAACAGGACATTCAAGTTTTGCATAAGCCTCTTCAAGGGCCTTTATTTCGTCTTTTTTCATATCGACCGCACAGAAAACAAAGTCAACCGAAGCGGCAATCTCTTTCATGTCGGCAACGGCATCAAGTATAACCATATCTTTGAGTTTTTCGGGAAGGGGAGCCTTCATTGCCCATCTTCCGCCAAGAGCCTCTTCATAGGTTTTGCCTGCACTTCTGCTGCTTGCTGCAAGGGTCTTAACATTAAACCAAGGGTGGTCGGCAAGAAGGGTAGCAAAACGCTGACCTACCATACCTGTCGCACCAATGATACCTACATTATACTTCTTCATAAAAAATCACAAACCTTCCAAAGGAATAAAATAAACAGTTGCTAATTGGCAAAGTTTTATATATAATAGAAACATACTTTCCCAATATAAATAAATTTTATCATTTTGTATAGTGTTTGTCAAATACATTTTATGCCAAAGTAAAGGCAAAAGTGATATTCGGAGTTGTATATTTTAATGAAAACGAGTGACTTTTTTTATAATTTGCCTGAGGAGTTGATTGCACAGACCCCTCTTTATCCAAGAAACTCCTCCCGTCTTTTAGCAATGGAGAAAAATTCGGGGGAGGTTACCCATACGGGTTTCTCTTCGCTTGGAGATTTTTTGAAAAAAGGCGACACCCTTATTTTAAATGATACAAGGGTTTTGCCTGCACGAATTTTCGGCATACGTGAGGGTACAGGGGCGGTTGTTGAATTCGTGCTTTTAAAAGAAAAAAGACAAAATGTTTGGGAATGTCTTGCAGGACCGGGAAAACGTGCAAAAGAGGGTTACAGTTTTACATTTTCCGACAATTTATCAGCAGTGGTAACCGAGGTTTTAGAGGATGGAAACCGTATTTTGGAGTTCTTTCCGAAAGGGGAGTTTTTCGCTTGCCTTGATGAGGTAGGTCAAATGCCGTTGCCCCCCTACATAAAGGAAAGGTTGGAGGATAAGGAACGCTATCAAACGGTATATTCTAAAGAACTTGGCTCGGCGGCCGCGCCTACGGCAGGACTTCACTTTACGCCCGAAATGCTTGATCAACTAAGAGCCAACGGTATAAATATCGGATATGTGACGTTGCATGTGGGACTTGGCACCTTCAGGCCCGTCAAGGTTGATGATGTTACAAAACACAAAATGCATAGTGAGCATTATATGATACCCGGTGAAACGGCCGACCTGATAAATAAGACAAAAAAAGAGGGCGGCAGGGTAATCTGCGTAGGTACGACAAGTTGTCGAACACTGGAAAGCGCTGCAACCTTTTTCGGCGAGATAAAAGAGTGCTCGGGGGATACGGATATTTTTATCTACCCGGGATATGAATTTAAGGTTATGGACGGACTCGTTACAAATTTTCATTTGCCGGAAAGCACACTTATTATGTTGGTTTCGGCATTTGCCGGTTACCATAATACAATGAACGCCTACAATATCGCCGTTAATGAAAAATACAGATTTTTCAGTTTTGGAGACGCGATGTTTATTGGATAAGTGATTACCAATCGGTAATTTTCACATATCCCATAAACTTTGACAACGCGATGCTGTTTGTATAAACGAATGGAGAACCAATGAACAACTACAAACTAATAAAAACCGAAGGCTCTGCCCGCAGAGCAGAGTTTAATACAGTCCACGGCACGGTGCAAACACCTGCTTTTATGAATGTTGCCACCTCGGCGGCAATCAAGGGGGGAGTTTCGGCAGACGACCTTAAAACCATCGGCTGTCAGGTAATGCTTTCCAATACCTATCATCTTCATGTAAGGCCGGGAGACCAACTTATAAAAGATTGCGGCGGCCTGCATAAGTTTTCTACCTGGAACGGACCGATATTGACCGACAGCGGCGGTTTTCAGGTCTTTTCACTCGCTTCTCTTCGCAAGATAACAGAGGAGGGGGTTAAATTCCAAAGTCATATCGATGGCAAAAGAATTTTTATGGGCCCTGAGGAGAGTATGCAGATACAGTCAAATCTCGGTTCTACCATTGCTATGGCATTTGATGAGTGTGTCGAAAACCCCGCCGAACATTCCTATTCGGCGGCATCATGCAAGAGGACAACCCGTTGGCTTATTAGATGTAAAGCAGAAATGCAAAGGCTTAACTCTCTTGAAGATGCGGTTAACCCTCATCAACTTCTTTTCGGTATAAATCAGGGTTGCACCTTTAACGACCTTCGGGTTGAGCATATGAAAGAGATAAGAGAACTTGATCTTGACGGGTATGCGGTCGGCGGTCTTGCCGTAGGAGAACCTACCGAGGTTATGTACGATGTACTTGAACACGTAACACCCGAAATGCCCACAGATAAGATACGGTATTTGATGGGGGTCGGTACCCCTGTCAATATTCTTAACGGCGTCGAAAGGGGTATAGACCTTTTTGATTGCGTTATGCCGAGCCGTAACGCAAGGCATGGACATCTCTTCACATCGATGGGCATAATCAATATCAATAATCAGAAGTATGAGCGAGATATGACCCCCATTGACCCTGCTTGCGGATGTCCGGTATGCCAAAGATACAGCAAAGCCTATATACGCCACCTCTTGAAGGCGGAGGAGATGCTTTCGGGCAGGCTTCTTGTTATGCATAATCTTTGGTTTTACAATCATCTTATGGAGGATATACGAAATGCTCTCGACGAGGGCAGATTTGCCGAGTTCAAGCGTGAAAAAGAAGAAATTTACGGCAAGCGTATATAAATAAACTGCAAATAAAATAAATTTTTCTTGTAAAAAACCCGATTACCATATATAATAAGGTTTGAAAATTATAGGAGGTATTAAATTATGGAACCAAATGCACTTTCCGGACTTATGCCAATCGGTATGATTGTACTGATGTTTGTTGTTATGTATTTTGTGATGATTCGTCCCCAAAAGAAGAAACAAAAAGAAGAGGAGAAGATGAGAAACAATCTTCAAATCGGAGATGAAATTGTTACCATCGGAGGTTTCTTTTTCAAGGTTGTATCAATCAAAGAAGATTCTATAGTTGCAGAGTCAACTGCCGATCATTCCAAGCAGAGAATTGCAAAGTGGGCAATTCAGCAGAACAACACCATTCACGACGACGAATAATAAAAAAAGCACCGCAACGGGAGACGTTTCTTTATGAAGCGTCTCCCGTGCTTTTTTTATAACAAAACACTGCACTAAATTCGAAAGAGTCATAGCGTAAAACATACTTTGAAAAAAATTCCAAATTGCCTATTGACATCTTGACAAATGTGTTTTATAATAAATATTCCTGATAATGGGTCAATATGGCACATTATACCCCTGAGGCCAAAAAAACAAAGGCAAAAAGTGTCATTTTACCCCCTTTTTCAGAGTTGTGCATTATATGTAAAATGTACAGAATATATAAGGAGTGATTAAAGCTTATGGCGTCTGAAGCAATGGTAAAACCGGTTAACTACGGTAAGACATCTCGTATGAGCTTTTCGAAAATCAATGAAGTTGTTGATATGCCCAACCTTATTGAGATTCAGAAGGACTCGTACAAGTGGTTTGTTGAGGAAGGACTGAAAGAGGTTTTTGCCGATATGTCCTCCATAACCGACTATACCGGAAATCTTGTGCTTGATTTTATTGATTACCGCCTAGACGAAGAGCCCAAGTATGATGTAACCGAGTGTAAGGCAAGGGACACGACCTATGCTGCGCCTCTTCGAGTTACCGCTCGCCTTGCAAATTTGGAGACGGGAGAAATCAAAGAGAGCGAAGTCTTCCTTGGCGATTTCCCCATTATGACCGAAACCGGCACTTTTGTCATCAACGGCGCAGAGCGCGCTGTTGTATCGCAACTTGTTCGTTCTCCCGGTGCATACTATGCGGTTAAAATCGATGAGAAAACTGGTAAAAAACTCTTTTCTTCTCAAATCATACCCAATCGCGGTGCCTGGCTTGAATATGAGACAGATCTCAATGATGTATTATATGTCAGAATCGATAAGAACAGAAAACTTCCCATCACCACC
>JAZNJE010000161.1:0-8442 GCA_045577905.1 Acutalibacteraceae bacterium
CAAGTTTTGATGCAAGTAATTCTTTATATTCAAAAATAATATCAGTCATAATACTACCTCCTGACTACTAATAGTATATCACAAATTAACCTACAAATCAACAATAATTTGAAAATTTGTAGGTTAATTATAACTATGCCGAAATCAAGATGGCTATGATTTAATTTGATTTTCTCTTAAGACCGCCATCGCTTGCAACAAACAAGGTGATACCTAAACAGATAAGAAAAGTACCGGTTGCTGTTGATGACTTATACAATAAAGCGTAATATCCAGTCTGTAAATTTATTGCTATCAATAATATCAAAACAACCGTTTTAAAAATCTTCATTTCAAATCTCCTTGACGTAAAAATTCGTTGAAACGAAGATATGGCAGTACAGAGCGACTAACGCTGTACTGCCACAAACAAAGACTTATGTATGATCATTTAAGAAAACAACAAACCCGAACGTTTCACCGATTGGTAAAAGGTTCGGGTTTGAATGCTTTGGTGCCGCTGACCGGACTTGAACCGGTACGTTGTCGCCAACGAGGGATTTTAAGTCCCTTGTGTCTGCCTATTCCACCACAGCGGCGTACTACTGAATTTTATAATATTTTGAGCCTTATGTCAAGTATTTTTAAGATAAAAATTAAATTTGCCGATACTTTTGTTGCCTATGATAAAACAATAAAAAAACTAACGGGCTATAATTATATAAGTTTTCAATTGACAGAAAAAAGTGTTGGTAGTATAATTTTTGTATCAAAAAATGAAAGAAGTCTTTTTTATGGAACAAAAGAGAATTTTAAGCATTCAAGATATTTCTTGTGTCGGACAATGCTCTTTGACGGTTGCGCTCCCGATAATTTCCTCAGCAGGGGTCGAGACAGCCATTTTGCCTTCGGCAGTACTTTCTACCCATACCTCAGGTTTTTCGGGCTTTACTTTCCGTGATTTGGCAGACGATATGCCCGCAATAAGAGACCATTGGATAAAGGAAAAGATTAAATTTGATGCCGTTTACACCGGCTATCTCGGAAGCATCAGTCAGGTCGACTATGTTATTAGTATCATGGAGACCTGCTCAAAGGATAACGCTTTAAGAATTGTTGACCCTGCAATGGCGGATAACGGAAAACTCTATCCCATTTTTGATATGACCTATGCCAACGCTATGGCAAGACTCTGCTCGAATGCCGATATTATTCTTCCTAACATTACAGAAGCGGCCCTTATGACCGGAATGGAATATAAGTCTGAGTATGACAAGGCATATATCGACGCTCTGTTCGACAAACTTACCTCTCTCGGTGCAAAAACCATTGTTTTGACCGGTGTAGGCTACCGTGAGGGTATGACGGGTGTTGCGATTTGCGATAACGGACAGCGTAAATACTATGAGCACATAAAACTCGCAAAAAGTTGTCATGGCACCGGCGACGTCTATGCTTCCGCATTTGTGGGAGCCTTGATGAACGGCTTTGACACCTTTAACGCGGCAAAAATTGCCGCCGACTACACCGTTCTTTGCATAAAGAAGACCAAAGGAGACCAGGAGCATTGGTACGGCGTTAAATTTGAATCGGCAATACCCGATTACATTAAAATGCTCAACAAATAATAAAAAGACCGAAGCATAAATCAATGCTTCGGTCTTTTTTTAGTTGTTTGGTTTAAACTGAACGGTGGGTGTTTCTTCACTGATTACCTTAAAGGTGTATCCATTTTTAAGACAATATTCAATAAAGCCGGGCATAGCCGCAATAGTGTGTTTCTTTATATCGTGGCATAAAATTACGGAATTTTTGCGGTTTTTAACCTGCCCGATAAGTTTGTTTATAATCGCAGATGGGTCCGTAAGGCTTGTGTCCTCGCTGCCGACATTCCAGTCATAGTATATATATCCGCTTTCGGTCATTAACTGTGAAAGTTTGGTCATAATGCCTTTGCAATGACTTTTGCTTACAGTATTGCTTGTACCTCCCGGGAATCGGAAGAACCGAGTAGGCGCACCCGTGTACTTTTCGATTATAGCGTTCATCTTATTAAAGTCTTTAAGGTAATTTTCCACGCTGTCATAAATAGACCAGTCATGTGTCGCAGTATGAACTGCCACAACATGTCCCGCTTCATGGATTTTACCTATTACATACTCATATTTCGGGAACTGATTGGTTACAAAGAAGGTTGCCTTGACACCGTAATTTTCAAGTATGCCGAGCAATTCCTCAGTGTATGCGCCGGGGCCGTCGTCAAAGGTCAGGTATATAACCTTTCCGTTAGGGTCAACCGTATCGTAATCGTCTTTGTTGGCTCCGCCGTAAACAACAACCTTTCTGACCACCGTTGAAACATTTCCCGCATCATCAAATACGGTGTATGTCACCGGGTAGGTGCCGTTTTTTTGCATATTAACCTGATTGTTAATCTTTACCCTATCGGTCATATCAACACCGCTGTCATCCGAAACGGTAAAGCCCAACTCCTCATACTTTGTGTTAATCGGCAAAAAGATTGTGGAGTTTCCATTAAGGGTTATATCAGGGCCCGTGTTATCCGCCTTTATAAGTTTAACCTCTGCCCTTGCAGTATTTCCCGAAGAATCGCATACCGTCAGAATAAAGAGAGCGCCCTCAATTTTCTTTTCAACCTTTTGGGTAAGTTCGCCCTCGTAGTTATCGCTTGCGGCAAAAGAAAACTTTACGTCGTCCACTTCATTTATGGGGTTATCGTCACCGTAAACATAAAAATCTTCCTCGAACGATATAATCGGCGGTGTGGTATCGACTACCGTAACAGTCCTTACCGCCGAAGTTTTTTTGCCCAAATATGAGGTTTCGTACTCAATGTTTTGGGGGCCTAAAACATTGGTGTTTATCACACCTGTTTTCTCGACCGACAGTTTTGCCTTTGCACCAAAAAGCAACGGGAACTTAACAGAGGCAACGACTTCCTCATCTGAATAGGTCTTGAAAACCTCAACCGTTGAACTGTCTCCCGAAGAAAACTCTATAATCGGCTTTGCCGTTATAAAGGTCAAAATAATGTAAAGCGATACTGCAAATATACAGATTGCCGCAATAAGTAATCCTTTTCTTCCTTTGTTTTTTACTTCCACCATATTTTCCCCTCTTTTATAACAATCCTTCTATGAGCATTTTTGTTCCGAGAAGAATAAGAATTGTTCCCCCCGCAAATTCTGCCTTGCTCTTGTATTTTATCCCGAAAGTGTTACCGATTTTAACACCTATTGCCGAAATTATAAATGTGACCGCGGCAATTATAATAACCGAAAGCCAGATTTTTGCACCCTCACTTGCCAAAACTATTCCTGTCGCGGCGGCATCTATCGAGGTTGAAATCGCCAAGACAAACATAGAGACAAAACCAAGCCCCGACTCGCACCCTTCGTCCTTTGAGCATTTAGAGAGCGACTCCCTAATCATATTTCCACCTATTATAAGCAACAGTCCAAAGGCTACATAGTGGTCTATCGCCTCGATATATCTGCCAAAGGTCTTTCCGAAGAAATATCCTATGATCGGCATAATACCTTGAAAGCCCCCAAACCACGCTCCCACAACGATATAATGCTTTAACCTTATCTTTGAAAGTGCCAATCCCTTACAAATTGCCACCGCAAAGGCGTCCATTGCAAGACCAACCGCCAACACTAAAATTTCAATTATTCCCAAAGTGTCAAACCTCTTCTTTTTTTATTCATTTTATGAAAAGCCAACAAAAAGTATTCGGACAAATTTTGACAAGTTTCGTATATATACATTTTATCACAGATTTTGCTTTTTTCAACCCTAAAAACTTATACTCTCTTATAAAAATATAATTTTTTATTTACTCAAAACAAAAATAATGATATAATGCTTTATATTGTTTAAAGGGCGGTTCTATATGTTAGGTGTAATTGTAAATGCGGTTGCCGTAATACTCGGTTCCCTGCTTGGTCTGTTACTCAAAAGGGGCATAAGCAAAAAGATTTCCGATGCCGTTATGACGGGGGTCGGACTTTGTGTTGTATTTATTGCAGTAGGTGGCCTTATAATTACAGAAAATGTTGAAGCCGTCTCTGTTGCATCGGTTGTCTCAATCGTGCTTGGTGCAATACTCGGAACTCTTATTGATATTGATAAGTCACTTAATTCGCTCGGCCAAAAAATCGCAGACAAAACCAAAATTAAAAACCATGAGGACAACAATGTTGCGGCAGGATTTGTAAACACAACCCTTTTTGTCTGTGTCGGTGCTATGGCTATTTTCGGTTCATTTGCGGCGGGACTTAAAGGAGATAATACCACACTTTATATAAAATCTATTCTCGATTTTACCTCTGTACTTATGTTTGCCACCACCTTTGGCATAGGGGTCATCTTTTCTGCCATTCCGCTTACCGTTTACCAGGGTACGTTAACCCTAGGGGCAGGGCTGGTTGCACCGTATTTGACAAACAGTGCGATTGATTCAATAACCTGCACCGGTTCAATTGTTCTTATCGGCCTCGCCTTAAATTTGCTCGGTGTAACTAAAATTAAAGTGGCAAACTATCTTCCCGCAATATTTGTTTCTCCTTTTTTATATTACTTATTTGATTATATTTTGAACTTTGTGAGGTAATTTATGGCTTTTTCATTTCCGTTGGAGGTTATGGCACACGATATTGATATAAATTGTCACGCTACGCCTTCTTCTATTATTCGCTACCTTCAAGAAACGGTTGACCGCAATCTTTTGGTTAGCACCCCCTCATACGGAGACCTTTTAAAAATGGGGCTTTCCTTTGTTGTCGTCAGAGCCGCCCTTGTTTGTTACCGTCCTCTTCGCGAATACGAAAAAATCAGGGTCGAAACTTGGGCAACCGAAGGCTCCTCCGCCTGTTTTCCCCGAAATTACAGAATTTTAGCAGAAGACGAGGTTGTTGCCGAATCGGTTATGATTTGGGCACTCCTTGACCAAAACAGCGGCAGGCTTCTCCGTGGCAGCGAGTTTTCGGTAAAGGGATACGGCACGGGAGATTTGCTCCAACTGCCTCTCCCCTCCCGTCTTCGCCTTGATAAAGACACCGTCTATAATAAAGTCGGTACCGAAAAGGTTTCCTACCGAGACATTGACCGAAATATGCATATGAACAATACAATGTATTTTGATATGCTTTTCGGATATATTCCCGAATGCGAAAAAATGACTATGACCTCTTGCCTTATAAACTACCTACACGAGGCAAAATGGAACGATACGCTCAACATTTATATGAGCGAGCCCGTAAATCAAGAAAATGGCGAGATTTCTTATTTCTTCTATACAGAGATTGACGGAAGCCGTAACATTGAAGCAAAATTCACTGTAAAGAGAGTATAAAACATGCAAAACAAAAAACTCATGTCTAACTTAGGACTGCTCCTTGCCGCTTTTATTTGGGGGAGCACCTTTGTGGCGCAATCAGCAGGGAATAACCTTGTAAGCCCCTTTACCTTTCAGTCTTTACGGTCCTTAATCGGCGGTATTATTCTTTTGCCGGTTATATTTATTCGCGAACAATATGCAAAACGCCTACCCGATTACATAAAGCCTACAAAGAAAGATAATATCGACCTTTTGCTCGGCGGTATCTGTTGCGGACTCATTTTAACAGTCGCGGCACTTTTACAACAATACGGAATTGCTTTTACTACGGTAGGAAAATCAGGCTTTATAACGGCTCTTTATGTGGTCTTTGTACCGATTACCGGACTTTTCTTCAAAAAGCGTATCCGCCCCATTGTATGGCTCGCCGTTATGCTTGCCGCCGTCGGTATGTATCTTCTTTGTATGACAGAATCTTTTTCCCTTGCAACGGGCGATACACTTGTTCTGCTCTGTGCCTTTTGTTTTACCGCCCATATTATGGTTATTGATTATTTCGATACCTATATCGACCCCGTAAAACTCTCGTGTGTTCAATTTTTTACCTCGGGTATTGTGTGTGGCATTTTAATGCTCATCTTTGACAAGCCGAGCATTGAAAACATTTCGGCCGCCTGGCTTCCGATTCTATATGCCGGTCTGCTTTCAAGCGGAGTTGCCTACACCTTGCAGGTCGTTTGTCAAAAACATACCCAACCTGCTATCGCATCTATGCTTATGAGTCTTGAATCGGTATTTGCGGTGCTTTCGGGTGCTGTTGTACTTGGGGAAATACCAACACTCCGCGAGGGGATTGGCTGCATAATAATGTTTTGTGCCATTGTTTTAGCACAACTGCCTCCACTAAAATCTAAAAAGAAAAGAGCATAAAAGTTAAATCCCCGATTACAAGTCGGGGATTTTTTCTTCATCAATACAAAGTTGGTATGCAGGATATGAATTATAAAGTTCGGTCATATCATACTCGGCAAGATTGATAATTTCCAAATTCTTTTTCTTTGCATAGTTAAGGGTGTTGGCGGTGCCGCCCCTTTTACCGTCAAAATATGTTATTACCGAATCACTGTTATCTACCATATAACGGTTTCGCTCATTGAATGCCGCTATATTATACTCCTCACGGATAACTACCTTCCGATCGCACTCCGAAAGGACTATATCATAAAGTTTTTTCCACATTTCTCCCAAACTTTCCCTCTGCTTTTCAAAGGGAATAACCGCAATGAGTTTAAGGTTTTTACATTTTCCAAGTCTTTTCAGGTCTATGACTGCTTTTCCGGCAAGCAGGTCAAAACCCGCCGCCATACCGCAATAAAAATCGGTGCAACCTCCATTTATAAGAGAAGAAACCGCATCGTATATCTTGTTTTCAAGTTTTATGAATTCGGGTGTGCCAAATTTTAGTGCAAAGGCAAACTTTTCAGGCCGATAGCCCGTAAAAGAACAACTTTTTGGCATTTTTCCACCTCCTGAATATTACTGTTTTATCTTAACACAAAAAGAACAAAAGTTCAAGAACTTTTGTTCTTTTTCTCTCTTTCTGCCCGTTTCATTACAACAAAACAAAACTAAAATTTAAAAATTTGAAGAGATTAAGTGCGTATGATAGAAAGAGCATTGAGCCGTTGGCTCAATGCTCTTTTACTTCCATAATTTATTCGGTTCAAATCCAAATACCTGCACCACCGAAAGTTGGTCTGAATTTGCTATGTCCTTCGGTGTTATTATAAAACCTTTATCAGAGTCGATATCAATACCGTATTTTTTAAAGGCATACCAAACGATATGTGAACAGTTGGACCCGAGAAGTTCGTCTGAATATTTCTTTGAAAAGATACCTTCAAAAAGGCTGTACGGCAAGCCGACAAGTTCATTTTCGGCAAAAAAGACAACCTTTTCTATTGTTTTTGCATCAAGGTTGGGGCGAAGAACTATAAAATTCGCCCTGTCTGCCAAAAAAGAGGTTGATGCAAGATAACTGTCCTCGCCTATCACTGCGGCATTAAGGGTACTGTGCTTCTCGGCATCAACTACCAGCACAGCATGTCCGCATCGGAACCCCGATACAAAGGTAGATGAGGATATTATTATGTCTCCGTCACGAAGGGGTGCAAAGGTTACTTTTTTATCTATGGTTTGCACACGGCTATACGGCCCGAATTTGGTGTTTTCTACCTTAAATTCGCCAAAGAAATTATTTTGAATTTCAATTATGGTATCTATTTGCCCCGATTCTAGTAACGGCTCGACTCCAAGACGTGTAAGACCTGTTTGTTTGTATAAAAGTTCATAATCGGCGTCGGTCATCACCTCTTTTTGCAATATGGGAAGAATATCAATCTTTTGATAGTCAGGGGTATAGTGTATCTCCTCTTTGGTGCGAAGAACAACACATATCTGTAAAACAGAAAGGATAGTGACCGCCGCAAGCAGCATCGAAACCAAAACAACTCCAAGCCGTTTTATTGTCTTTTTCATCGGTATTCTCCCCCCTTTTATTCTACAAAGTGATTATACCCTCTTTTGAATTTTGTGTCAACCGCAAAGAAAATGATAAAATCAAAGCATCTAAATAAAGACAAGAAGCATCCGTCAAATGACGGATGCTTCTGATTTGTTATGTTCCGAACTCAGAGTAAATTTTATTTACCGTAGAGTTCAGCAAGTTTTTCAAGATGCGCTCTTGCAGCCTTAGATTCCTCAGCAGCCTTGTTGAAGAGTTCCTCCGCACGCTCAGGGAAGGCGCGAGTAAGAGAAGCATAACGAGCCTCGCCGAGGAGGAATTCTTTGTAGTCGCCGGTTGCAGGCTTGCAATCGATAGACATGGGGTTCTTGCCCTCTGCTTTGAGTGCCGGATTGAAGCGGAACATATTCCAGTAGCCGCAATCAACAGCCTTCTTCATTTCCTTCTGGCAGTTGATCATACCGCCCTTGATGGAGTGCATCTCACAGGGTGAGTAAGCGATAATGATTGAAGGTCCGTTGTAAGCCTCTGCTTCCTTAATTGCTTTTAAGGTCTGGTTCTGGTCAGCACCCATAGC
>JAZNJE010000162.1:0-2795 GCA_045577905.1 Acutalibacteraceae bacterium
CCATTCCTACCAACCGCAGCAATAAAGATGTTGCTGTTAATAGAATGGCATTCTTAATGAAAATTACCTTGCCTTTGCTCATAATAATTCCTCCGCTATGTTATATGGAATTATATGATTCCAAACCTTTAATAATGCTTATTAGACAATTTTCGACAGAGATGTTTCACGGGAAACATTTACATCAAAGACTCGGTACATTGTGTTTAGTGCCAAACAAAAAGCCGAGCCGTCTTATGACGCTCGGCAGTATATTTATCTTTTATCCCGAAAGAAATCTTCCAGCAGTTTTGCCGACTCCCTTTCGAGGATACCGCAATAAACCTCGGGTTTGTGGTTGTACGGTAAGGAAAAGAGGTCTGTTACCGATTCTTTTGAGGCAGAACCCGCCTTTTTATCAAATGCGCCGAAAATAACCGTTTTTATCCGAGAATTGATTATTGCTCCTGCACACATAGGGCAAGGTTCCAAGGTAACATACAGTTCGCAGCCGTCAAGCCTCCAACTGCCGATTTTTTCCGCCGCCTCTCTAATTGCAACAATCTCTGCGTGAGCGGTTGGGTCTCCGTTACATTCCCGAAGATTCATTCCTTTTCCTATTATTTTGCCCTCTTTTGTAACAACCGCACCGACCGGTACGTCGCCCTTCTTGCCGCACTCTGCGGCGAGGTTGAGAGCCTCCTCCATAAACTTTATATTCATATCATTCTCCTAAATGTTTCACGGGAAACATTTATATATTTGTTATCGACATTCCAAGTATAACCACAATATAGGCTATTATAAAGGGACTTGAAAAGAATATTCTGCCGTTTTTCCCTTCGGTAAGCAGATTACTGCCACGGTCAAGGCTCAATTCTTCCTTGGCTATTCCCTTAAAGAGCAATACCCCTACAAAGCCTGCCAAAAGCATTACCGCAAAATAAATGAGGGTTATTGCGGCATTTTCTGTGTAAGAAAGTTTTTCTGTCAAAAAACTTAATGCAACCGATAGGGAATTGTTTATGAAATGTATAATTATGCCGGTCCATATAGATTCGGTCTTAATAACGGCAAAGCCAATTATAATTCCGAGCGCAAAGGCAAAGGGAATCTGTACAAAATTTCCGTGGCAGAGTCCAAACATTGTTGCAGAGGCAAGTATAGCAAAGCCCTCACCGTATTTTCTTAAACTTCCAAGCAAAATTCCCCTCATTGCAAACTCCTCTATAAGGGGGGCAAGAAAACAGACACTCAATACGGTAATCCCTCTTCCGAAAAATCCCTCGGGCATCTCTCCCATCGGGTCTCTCGGATAAATGCCGAATCCTCCTAAAAATGAGAGTATTTTAGAGTTTGCAAGGTTCCCGAACACCGAAAAGGCAACTGCAAACAGTATAAAGGGCAAAAGGTTTTTACTTTTTGGTTTTTTAAAGGGAACCGTATCGACTAATTTACGGTCGCAACCCGAAAGTATTATAAAAAAGGGCAGAGTAAAAATTATAACCGACAAAAACATATTTATTAGTTGATTTACTGCCGGCTGCCTTGCAAAATCAAGAGCAGTCATACTGTCTATGCCGAAAAGCGACATTACATTTATATATATGGTCGCCCAGAATAGAGAAACGGCGGCGGTACAGAGCATAGCGATTCCCACATACATTGCGGTTCTTCTTATATCCCTTTTTTCTGCCCCTGTTTTTATTTGGTCGGGGTTTTGGTTATAAAATTCAAAACTGTTCAAGAAATACCTCCGTTTTTCTTAATTTTACTTGAATAATCTTTGTTTTTCTCTTTTTTTCACGTCTTTTATTCAAGGAATAAGGAGCCGTCTTATCCAAAACGGCTCCGCAATTTAAAATTATTCCTCTGTTGTCTCAATATCCTCAGACACTTCAACCTCGTCAGGCTCATCGGTGGGAGCCTCTGCGGCATCAGCGTCGGGAGCATCAGGAACATCGGTAACCTCGTCCTCATTGTGTGCGGCGGTTGCTACCGAGAGAACCTTGGCATCGGGGTTTTGTCCGAACTTCATAATGCGGACACCCTTTGAGGGTCGGTTAAACATACTTATTGTATCGGCGGCAATTCTTATAATAATACCGTCGGTCGAAATCATAATAACATCCTCGTCCTCTTGAACCGCAACAACAGCACAAACGTCGCCGTACTTTTCGCATCGGTAGTTTGTGATACCCTTGCCTCCGCGGGACTGTAATCTGTGGTCAGAAATTGCAGTTCTTCGGCCAAAACCGGTCTCGGTAACGGTAAGGAGCACGGTATCGTCATTGCATGCCGCCATTGAAACAACCTCGTCTCCTGGGCGGAGTTTAATTGCACGTACACCGCGAGCCGTTCTTCCCATCGGGCGAACGTCATTCTCATCAAAGCGTATAGCGTAGCCCTTCTTTGTAGCAACAAGGAGGCTCGATTTGCCCTCTGTCAGCGCAACAAAGCGAAGTTCATCGCCCTCATCAAGTTCGAGTGCGATAATACCCGTCTTTCGGGTATTCTTAAAGGCTTCCATTGAGGTGCGTTTAATTACGCCGTCCTTGGTACCCATAACGATAAACTGCTCATTATCAAGTTCGGGGCAGGGGAGAATCTTTGTGACCTTCTCGTCGGGCATAAGCGGTATTATGTTAACCATATTCATACCCTTTGATGTACGTGTGCCCTCGGGAATCTCGTAGGCTTTAAGTCTGTAAACTCTGCCGAGATTGGTAAACATCATAATCCAGTCGTGAGAGGAGCAAACGAACATAGACTCAACAAAGTCGTCCTCACGGGTCGTCATACCCTTAATGCCCTTA
>JAZNJE010000163.1:0-9818 GCA_045577905.1 Acutalibacteraceae bacterium
GGGCAGGGGATTAACTGCTTCGGGAATGAGTTTTATGCTTCTCTTTGCGGCAGAGGCGGTAAACCTTATTGCCTCCTTTGTAATTCTACCGCTGATGGGGAGTTATCTTGGTATGGGACTTGTCAGCGGCATTATGCCAAGCGGAAGCGGAGTTGGACTCGGAGAAACGATAAAAAAGGGGGCAACTTGGCTCTTTTCTCTTACCCTGACGATATTTTTGGGACTGTTGTCGATACAAACGGCGGTTAACACTGCCGCCGACAGCGCAGGACTTAAAACGGTTAAATTTGTTCTCGGTTCGATAGTGCCCGTAACGGGCGGCGCTCTTTCCGAGTCCCTTTCGACCTTGACCGCCTCAATGAAACTGCTTGGTTCGTCGGTTGGTATGTATGGCGTTTGTGCCTTAGCACTTGGAGTTTTGCCGGTGGTGCTCGAACTTTTGCTTTGGAGGATTTCCCTCTTCTTTGTTTCGGCGGCAGCAGAACTTTTTGGAATAACCGAGGGGGTAGGGCTTTTCAAGTGTGTGGATAGCGTACTTGCAACCCTGCTAGGAATAATGCTTTTCTCATCCTCGCTTTTTATAATTTCTTTGGCGGTGGTGGTAAACAGTTAAAATGGACGGGATAAGAGAGACGGCGGCGGTTTTTTGTGCTGTCGCGGTAATGTCGGCTGCTCTCGGAATTCTCAGCGGAGGTGCACTTGAAAAGTGTATGGGATATATTCTTTCCCTTATACTTTTAACATCTGTTGTTATGGCAATCGGCTCGGCAGATTTTAAGTTCAGTCTCCAAAGAAATGAGAGCAAGATAAATGATTCCGAAGAGTCGCTTGCAGTCAGCGAATATCAGGCGGAATATTTAACCCAAAGTATTTTGACCGAAAAGGGTATAGAATTTAACGAAGTTACTGCCAAAGCGACTAAAAACGATGACGGCGGCATAATAATTAGTGAAATAAGAATAAAAGGGGTAACGCCGAGTGAGGAAATAACAGATATGATAACCGAAAGCGGCATTACCGAAACGGTGATTTTCGAATGAAGGAGAAGATAAGGGCATTTATAAAGAGCAAAAAAGGGGGTCGGCTTCTTTTTGTAATAGGAATAGTGGGAATATTGCTCATATATCTTTCGGGACTTATTCCTGCCAAAAAAACACAGGAACCCGAGACGGTTGCGGAGGAATTCAGTACAGAGGAATATGCCGTATATCTGGAACAGCAGGTAAGAGAGATAGTAGCGGCAATTTCGGGAGACTCTTCGGCGGTGGTAACGGTCACACTCGATTCAGGGCTTACCTATGTTTATGCCGAGGACAAAAAGGAAAACAACCGCACCGAGGAGAGCGAAACCTCCGCACAAAGTGAAAAGAACTACATAATCATAAAGGATGCCGACGGCAAAGAAAGCCCTTTGATAGTAAAAAAAGAGTTGCCAACAGTCAGGGGAGTTGCCATAGTATGCGGACCGATAGGAGAGGAAACCAAGAGCAAAATTGAATCGGCGGTTATAGCGGCACTCGATATAACAACACGAAAAATATTTATAGCAAACAGAGCATTTACACAGTAAAACACAATTGTTAGGAGGATATTTATATGAAAAAAGGAAAGGTTTTCGGAAAAAGTCACATTGCGCTAGGAATAATGGTGGTTGCCCTTGCCGGTGCAATCTGGCTTAATATGAGTTATTCAAAAAACAGCGAAGAGGCGGCAGGGGATACGGGAAGTAAATACCTCGGTCAGGCAGAATATGTAAACAATTCCCTTTCGGGGGAAGAGACAGACAGTTCCCCCGCACAAACATATTTTAACCGTTTGCGCTCAGACAGATTAAAGGCACGTGAGGAGGCATACGGTGTTATAGAGGAGGCTCTGACAAACACCAACCTTTCCGACGAAGGCAAAAAGGCAACCCTCAGCCGTGCTGCCGAACTTGCCTACCGAACCGAAAAGGAAGCCTCTATTGAGACCCTTTTAAAAGCAAAGGGTTTTGCACTATGTATTGCCGTTATCGGAGATGAGGATATAAACATAATTGTGAATGCAGGGGAAATACTGCCGGCATCAGTTGTTCAAATACAGGATATTGTCCTTTCTCAAACCGATTTTTCTGTTTCAAAAATAAAAATTGTGGCACTTTCAGATGCCGAAATAGAAAATGCTTTAAAATAATGTTGAGAAAATTAAAAAATAGTGGTATAATATATAAAAAGTTATGAAACTTGAAAAAATGGAGGTAATAAAAGTGGCAATTATAAGCGGACTTTCAATCAATATAGAGGTTTTGGAAAAAATGGCGGCAATGGCTGCACTTGAAACATCGGGAGTTGCAGGTCTTGTTCCCAAAAAGATTGCGGTTGCCAATGCAGTATCTTTAAAGCCCGTTTTAAAGACCGTCCATGCGGAGGTTAAAAACGGAGCAGTTCAAATCAATATTTATATAAGCATTTACAAAGGAAATAACGCCAAGGAGGTTGCAGAGGCAACTCAGGAGAGCGTTAAGGAAAAGGTTCAGAGCATGACGGGAAGTGCCGTTACAAAGGTTAATGTTTTTGTAATGGATACGGCAGAACCCCAAGAGGAAGAATAATAAAAAGCCGAGGATAAAAACCTCGGCTTTTTGATATACACACAAATAAAAAAGCCTTGCACTGTTTCACAAGTGCAAGGCTTTTTATCAGTCTAAGAAATAAACCTTTATATTTCTTCTTCCGAAATTTACACACTGTTCTTCGGTGTCAAGGAAAAGGTCCATATCGGTTCTTCCGCCGTAGATAAATCCGCCGGTGTCTGCCGCAATGGCATATCCGTAAACATAACGGCCGTCGGCAGAAACAATATACATTCTTGTTCCGTAGGGGATTTTCTTGGGGTCAACCGCAACATAGCCGGGTTGAGGCCAAACAAGGGTTGCACAACGGCTTCCCGTATGGGTGTATGCGGTAGCACGTAGGGTTTCGCATTTTGAATAGTTTACGGGGATTCCGTTTACATCCAAAACCAAATCATCGGGGACTTTAAGGGTTGAAATGGTAGAATACTTAGCCGCATCATCGGGTGTGGTGGTACCGATAATGGTGGTTTTGGGCGTTGGCAAAGCAACAAGGGTAGAGCCCAAATACACCTTATTTTGAGGAACTCCGTTAACATAGGTTACGGTATAGGTCGCTCTGTTGATGCCGTAACTTCCCTCGATAACCTTTTGGGTGGTGGTATAATACTGGTCGGAATATACCGTTTCTTCACCGTAAGGAATCTGCTCATCAAAGGCCTCTGTACGGTATTCGATATCAACAATATCAATGTAAGTTTCGTCGATAATATAGGTGTCGAGTGAGGGGTTGATAATGTCAAACTCGTCAAAGGGGATATTCAGTTTCGTTAAAATGTCCTTGACATAGCCTGAGGATGCCTGACCCGAGACAGTTTCGTTGCCGACCGTTACAAACACATTAAAGTTGTAGGAAATTGTAACATCGGTGCGGTACAAACCCTTAACAAGTTTTGTTATCTCGTAGTCCTCGGATTTTGCAATCAGTTCAGTTGCGCTTTGCACCGACTCGGTAACGGTCGTAACAACATAGGTATCCTTGCCGTCCGAAACGCGAATGGTGTGTATTGCATATACAAGTGTGCCTAAAAGAACGGTTGTTGCAAGTAAACCTGCAAGAGAGGCTTTGATTTTAGAAGAAAACAGAGTCATAAGTGTTTCTCGGTTAGCCTCGTAATAAGCCTTTATTTTTTGTAACATTAAAATACTCCTTATATTATGGCCGAGCACAAGGCAGGCCTTTTTAGGTTGTCTTTTTAAGTCTTACGGTATTATACTGAAACGAATTAACAATGTCAAACGAAAAGAAAGATGAAAATTTGTGCGTTTTGCACAAAAGAGAGCCGCACAAATCAAAAAGTTACAGGTTTGTAACTTTATTTTTGGCTTTTTTTGGCAGATTTTTTTGTGCAAAAAGACAAAAATCGTGCTTTCAAATCTCGAAAAATGGGGTTTTTAGGGGGAAAACGGCACATATTGTGGCATATTGAGGGAAGAACGGCTTTACAAACACAATATAATATGATAAAATCATTTTAAAATAACCTGCCGAAAGACAAAAACTGTTGTATACATATATATATTCCCAGTATTAGGGTAAATATAACACATTATGTTTGGATGGGGAGATAACGGTGAAAAGACTGAAAGCAGAAATTATGGACAGTTCTGCGGCGGCAAGAGCCTTAAAGAGAATTGCACACGAAATTTTGGAGAAAAACGGCGGTGTGGAAGCGATTTGCTTTGCAGGCATAAAAAGGGGAGGAGTTCCGGTCGCCGAACTGCTTGCCGAGAGTATTTTTGATATTGAGGGAGTACGGGTACCGATCGGCACGATTGACATAGTTTCGCACCGAGACGATATTAGAGATGTAGAGGTGGCAAAGATAAACACCTCGGATATACCCTTTGATGTTAACGGTAAGAGGGTAATAATGGTAGATGATGTTCTTTATACCGGAAGAACGGCAAGAGCAGCAATGGAGGCAATTATATCCTTCGGCAGGCCTGCCGCAATACAACTCGCCGTCCTTATCGACAGAGGACATCGGGAACTCCCTATAAGAGGAGATTTTGTAGGAAAGAATATTCCTACATCACGCTCAGAAACGATTATAGTAAAAGCCGATATGACAGCAAAAACCCTGACGGTTGGGCTTTACGAAAAAGACTGATACACATAATGTAAATATAAAACAAAAGAGGTGATACGGTGGAAAAGGTAATGGTGGCGTTGTCGGGTGGAGTAGATAGTTCTGCGGCGGCGGTGCTTTTGAAAAAAGCGGGTTATGCTCTTGTTGGCGGAACCCTCGTTTTGACCGACGACGAATTGGGCGGTGCCGTATCCTCCGCATCACAGGTGACACAAAAACTCGGCATAGAGCATATTGTATTTGACAAAAGGGAACTTTTTAAGAAGGAGGTTATAGACCGTTTTGCCGCCGATTATAAAAACGGGCTTACCCCCAACCCTTGCATTGAATGTAACAGATATATCAAGTTCGGTGCATTGCTTGACGAGGCTCTGGCTCTCGGTTGCGACTATATTGCAACGGGACATTATTCGTCAATAAAAAACGTGGGGGGAAGGCGGCTTATCTGTCGAGCACTTGACCCGAAAAAGGACCAAACCTACGTTTTATGGAGTCTTACACCATTTCAACTTTCACATATTTTAATGCCTCTGGGTGAGATTAACAAAAAAGATGCGAGAGAGATTGCAGAGGAGTATGATTTTGCCTGCAAAACTGCAAAGGAAAGTCAGGATATATGTTTTGTGCCGGACGGAGATTATGCAGGTTTCCTTATGAGACTTGAAGGCAAACCCTTTAAAAGGGGAAGTTTTGTTGATATAAACGGAAACTGCGTGGGAGAACATTCGGGACACGAGTGTTATACCATTGGTCAGAGAAAGGGACTCGGAATCGCCTTTGGACGGCCGCAGTATGTACTTGCCAAAGACCCCGTTGCAAACAGGGTGGTTTTGGGAGATGAGCAATTCCTTTTCAAAAAGAGGGTATATGTAAATTCGCTTAATCTTCAAGCAGATGGACTTGGAAACACCTTTAATTGTACCGCAAAACTGCGTTACAGTGCAAAGGACGACAAATGCAGGGTAGAGAAAATATCCGAAAACGAGGCGGTAATAGAGTTTTCTGTTCCTCAAAGGGCACCCTCGCCCGGACAGTCGGCGGTATTTTATGATAGAGAATATCTGCTCGGCGGCGGAAAAATTGTTGGAGGCGAATAGGATGGATAAAGTTATTGAAAAGACGATAGAAAATCTCCGAAAAAACAATATGGCGGTATATTTTGCCAAGGACCGAGCCGAGGCACTTGAAATTGCCAAAGGGCTTATGAAAAAAGGCGATACCGTCACCTGCGGCGGCTCTGTAACCCTCAGCGAAACGGGTATAAGGCAGCACTTATCCTCGGGGGAGTATAACTTCCTTGACAGAAGCCTTGCAAAAGACGGCGAGGAGTTGGAGGAGATTTACCGAAAAAGTTTTTATGCCGACGTTTATCTGACCTCGGCAAATGCCGTAACCGAAAAGGGCGAACTCGTCAATGTTGATGGCAACTGCAATCGGGTAGCGGCAATTCTTTTCGGGCCAAAAAGTGTTATTTGCGTTGTAGGAAAGAACAAAATCGTTTCCGATGTCGATGCAGGTTTTAAGCGGATAAAGGAGATTGCCGCACCGCTTAATACCAAGAGATTGGGGCTTAAAACCCCTTGTGCCGAAACGGGAATTTGCTGCAAGGCGGAGGAGAAGATTACCGCAGGATGTATGTGTGACGACCGCATCTGTGTAAACTATGTAGTTAGCGGAAGACAGAGGGTAAAGGAACGCGTAAAGGTAATTTTGGTAAACGAGAACTTAGGTTATTAAAAAAATGCACCTCGCATAACTATAATTATGCGAGGTGTTTTTTATGAAAAGAGTAATAGCGTTTTTACTGTCGGCGGTGCTGCTCTTGACTGTGTTTGTTTCGGCATCTGCCGAGGAGAGCAAAACCGTATCAATGGAATATCCTACCCCCGACCTTAATAAACCTTTTTCCAACGATATTCCTGTTGCCGCAATCGGAGAGGCGATGGAGATAAATGCCAAATCGGCAATATTGATAGAACCTTATTCGGGTGCCGTCCTTTACGAAAAAGATGCCGATATAAGATTGCCTCCTGCGTCGATTACAAAAATAATGGCATTGGTGCTTATAATGGAGGCGATAGAGGACGGAAGATTGACCTTGGAAACCGAGATTACTGCATCTGATTTTGCCTGTTCGATGGGAGGAAGCCAAATATGGTTAGAGCCCAACGAGGTAATGACGGTTGACGAACTTTTAAAGGCGGTGGTAATAGCCTCTGCAAACGATGCAACGGTTGCTCTCGGCGAGGCGGTAGCAGGCAGTAATGAAGGCTTTGTTGCACTGATGAACGAACGTGCAAAAAAACTCGGAATGAATGAAACCGAGTTTAAAAACTGTACGGGACTTGACGAGGAGGGCCATTTGACCTCGGCTCACGATGTTGCAGTTATGTCGGCGGAACTTATCAAATATCCTCTTATACGAAACTACTCAACCATTTGGATGGATACCCTACGTGACGGAAAAAGCGAACTTGTAAACACAAACCGATTGGTGCGGTTTTACAGCGGAGCCTTCGGGCTTAAAACGGGAACAACTTCGGTGGCGGGCAGTTGCCTTTCGGCGGCAGCAGAACGAGACGGACTTTGCCTTATAGCGGTTGTTATGGGTGCGCCGTCAAGCGAAGAAAGATTTAACGGTTCAAGAAAATTGCTTGATTACGGTTTTGCTAATTTTGCCTTTAAGACCGTTACTGCAACGGAGGAAAATATTCCTGCCGTTACAGTCAAGCGGGGAACGGTCAGAACCCTTTGCGGTGAGGCTTCAGGGGGCATACCCGTACTCTTTAAAAAGGGCGAAGCCGACAAACTGAGCGAGGAAATTGAGTTGCCCGAAAGTTTAGAGGCGCCCGTTCAAAAGGGAGATATAATAGGATATGTTCATATTAAATACGGGGATGCCGAAATTGGCACAATACCAATAACGGCGGCGGAAAATATCCCTAAAAAGACGGTTTGGTTTTGTCTCTTTACTCTTTACAGAAAATTATTCAGTTTGTAATAATTAACTGTTGAAAAAATTTTCGCAATAGTGTAAAATAAAAATAAAGAATATTAAGGGGAGAATTAAATGGCTCTTTCATTTAGTTATAAATATGCGGAGAATTTTCTCCGTCCCAACGATATAGCAGGATTAAAAGAGCAGGTTAAGATTGCTCACGATATGTTGCACGGCAAAACCGGACTCGGAAACGATTTTACAGGATGGCTTGACCTTCCTTTTGATTACGATAAGGAAGAATTTGAAAGAATTAAAAAAGCGGCAGAGAAAATTAAGGCCGACACCGATATTTTAATTGTAATCGGAATCGGGGGTTCATACCTCGGTGCCCGTGCCGCGATTGAGTTTTTAAAGAGCAATAACTACAACGCTTTAAGAAAAGATACACCCGAAATTTACTTTACGGGAAATTCTATCAGCCCTTCGGCAATGAATGACCTTTTGGAAATTTGTGAAGGCAAAAGGGTTTCGGTTAATATTATTTCAAAATCAGGCACCACTACCGAGCCTGCCATCGCGTTTAGAGTTTTCAGAAAACTTCTTGAAGAGCGTTACGGCGAAGAGGAGGCAGCAAAGAGAATTTACTGCACGACCGATAAGGCAAGAGGAACTCTTAAAGCGCTTGCTGACCAAAAGGGTTATGAATGTTTCGTAATACCCGACGATGTTGGCGGACGGTTCTCGGTGTTGACGGCAGTGGGACTTCTTCCTATTGCAGTTTCGGGTGCGGATATTGATGCTTTAATGGCGGGCGCCGCTGCTGCCGCAAAGGAATATGCTGCATCCGATTTGGAAAAAAACGATTGCTATACCTATGCCGCAATCAGAAACGCTTTTTACCGCCGCGGCAAGAGTATTGAGATGCTTGTTTGTTATGAGCCTCGCTTCACAATGATGGCAGAATGGTTCAAGCAACTGTACGGAGAGAGCGAAGGTAAGGATAACAAGGGGCTTTTCCCTGCATCGGTTATTTTCTCTACCGACCTTCATTCACTCGGTCAGTTTATCCAGGACGGCACAAGAATTATGTTTGAAACGGTTGTCAATATCGGCGACTGCGGTTCGGATATAGTTATAGAAAAGGAAGAGGACGACGGCGACGGTCTTAATTTCCTCGCAGGACGTACCCTTTCCTACGTTAATAACAAGGCATTCGAGGGAACGGTCCTTGCCCATAACGACGGCGGAGTTCCCAACCTCGTTATAACACTTGACAAGGCGGACGAAGACAACCTCGGACGGCTTATCTACTTCTTCGAAAAGGCTTGCGGAATATCGGGCTATCTGCTCGGCGTTAACCCCTTCGACCAACCCGGTGTAGAGAGCTACAAAAAAAATATGTTTGCTCTCCTTGGAAAACCAGGTTACGAAGAATTAGCTAAACAATTAAAAGAACGTCTATAAAAAACATAAAGACTATTCGCTTGAATAGTCTTTTATTAAAATTTTATATACAAAAATGTGCAAAACTAAAGTGCAATTAATTGCACTTTAGTTTTTTTGCGAGCTTTTTTATGATATAATATATATGGAAGGTGAGATTATGGATTATAATTTCAAAGAATATTCAAAAGAACAAGAATCCAAAAAATATGAAAAAAGTTATGCTTGGAAGACAGCTATTGGGCTTCAAGAAGTAGATATGTTAACTCCATCTACTTATTTAGTAGAACTTGCTAATCAAAATATTAATGATGAAATTTCTTTTGATGAAATGAAAGTTTTACTTAATTCTTATTATCAAACTCAAAATGAGCGTAAGGAATCTCGTGTTGAAGAAGCTGATAAGGTAGCTTTAAAAATTGCGCAAATATTATCCGAAAAATCATTTACTTTTTCTCCTGTTGAATATATGTCAATTCACAAACAATTATTTGAAGATATATATGTAAATGCAGGTAAATTAAGAGAGTATAATATATCTAAAAACGAATGGGTATTAAATGGAGATACAGTGATATATGGTAATTTCCTTAATTTAAAAGAAACATTAGAATATGATTTCAATCTTGAAAAAAACTTTAGTTATAAGGGACTTCCTATAAATGAAGTAATTAAGCATATTGCAAAGTTTATTTCAAACTTATGGCAGATTCATCCTTTTTCTGAAGGA